>JBCBCR010000261.1:0-3708 GCA_038530495.1 Pseudomonadota bacterium
GTAAACCTGATTGTTCTCAAGGTGATAGATGAACGACCCGCCGCCCGCGTTGCTGCCCAGCGGCCAGCCCATGGTGTGGGTCACCTCGCCCTCGTTGTGCTTGGCCGGGTCGATCTCCCAGATCTCCTTCATGCCCAGCCCGTATTTCTGCGGCTCGCTGTCCTTGGCCAGATCGTATTTCGCGATCACCTCCTTGGACAGGCTCCCGCGCACGCCCTCGCTCAGGAACACGTACTTGCCGTGCAACTCCATGCCCGGCTCCGTGCCCTCGCCAATGCTGCCATCGGCCTCAAGGCCAAAGACCCCGGCCACAACGCCCTTCACCTCGCCGTTGTCGCCATAGACCAGCTCGGAACAGGCCATGCCCGGGAAAATCTCGACGCCCAGTTCCTCGGCCTGCTCGGCCATCCAGCGGCAGACATTGCCCATCGACACGATGTAATTGCCGTGGTTGTTCATCAGCGGCGGCATCGGCCAGTTCGGGATGCGGATCTGCCCCGCCTCACCCAGCATGTAGAAATTGTCTTCTTTCACCGGCGTGTTCAGTGGCGCGCCCTTGTCTTTCCAGTCCGGGATCAGCGCATCCAGGCCCGACGGGTCCAGCACCGCGCCCGACAGGATGTGCGCGCCAACTTCCGAGCCTTTCTCCAGCACCACGACCTCCATGTCGGGGTCCAGTTGCTTCAGCCGGATCGCCGCGGACAGGCCCGCCGGGCCCGCGCCCACGATGACCACGTCATATTCCATCGTCTCGCGTGTCACTTCGGTCATGATGCGTTGCTCTCCCTTAGGCCGCGCGGGGCCGCGCGCTGGCTGCGAAATCCATCCCCAAAACGGGTCACAGCATACGTGACCCCTGCCCGTGAAAAAATCCATAGGTAATTCACGATGGAACGGGACGTTACTTTGCCGCAGGGGCATCGCCCAAAAGATAGCGGGGGCCACTGCCGCGCGTGGCAGCACTGTCAGCGGGATTGTAAAGGGCGCAGGCCTCAAGGCTCAGACAGCCGCAGCCGATGCAGCCATCCAACCGGTCGCGCAAATCCTCCAGCGCCGCAATCCGCGCCTCCAGCCGCGCGCGAAACGCAACGCTGATCCGGCTCCAGTCCGCCTTGCTGGGCGCTCGGTGGCGCGGCAGATCGGCCATCTCGGCCCGGATCTCGGCGATGGAAAACCCCAGCCGCTGCGCGATCATCACGAAACTCAGCCGCCGCAGGTCGGCCCGCTGAAACCGCCGCTGCCCGCCCGCATTGCGCCACGGCTGCACCAGCCCTTCGTCCTCGTAATACCGGATCGCCGACACGGCGAGGCCGGTGCGCGCCGCCATCTCGCCGATGCTCAACCCCTCGGAGGCTGCCATGAAAAAAACTCCTTGACCTCAAGTGTACTTGAGGTCCGACGATGCCTCTACCAAACACAAAAGGATAGCAAAAAATGCCAGCTCAACTCGAACACACGAATTTCACCGTCACCGATCCCGCCGTAACCGCGGCCTGGATGTGCGATGTCTTTGGCTGGCACATCCGCTGGCAGGGGGACTCGCGGTCCACAGGCACGTCGATCCACGTGGGCACCGACACGAGCTACCTCGCGCTTTACGCGCCCAAGGACGGTGCGGTGGCCCCGCGCAACGATCACTACAGCACCCGCGGCGGGCTGAACCACATCGCCGTGGTGGTCGATGATATCAACGACGCCGAAGAGCAGGTCACAGCCGCAGGCTTCACCCCGCACAGCCACCAGGACTACGAACCCGGCCTGCGCTTCTACTTCAAGGATCACGACGACATCGAATACGAGGTCGTCCAATATGACTGATCAGCGTCGGTCCAGCAGGTCCGACAGCATCTCCAGCCGCACCTCATAGGCCGCTGCAATGCACGGCACATCGGTGCGGCACCCATCCCGCTCGCGCCGCCACGTCGCCTGCGCGGCGCGCAGCTTGGTCAACGTGGTCTCGTCCATGTCAAAGGTCAGCGTGTCATACCGCGCGTTCAACGACCGATCCAAACGGGCCAACTGCTCGGACTGGCAAATCGTGACCTCGGTGGCGGTGCTGGCCTTGGCACAGTTGAACCCCGGCGAGGTGACGCGCGGCGCAATCTCTGCGGGCTGCACCTGCACCGGCTGGACAGGAACGGCCCGTGCGGGCGCGGCCTGTGCGGGCGCGGCCTGCTCGGAAAAATGCAGGTAGATCGGGAAAAAGGCAGACACGAGGGCCGCAACCGACCCGGCAATGGCAAGTTTCTGGTTCATGGCACAAACATCAACAGATCAAGCAATGCGGGCAGCTTGGCACATTCCCGCGCACGTTGCACCAATTTCCACCGTCCGCACAAACACGCGGACACCCCAACAGGTTTCTTCTGGCCAAAAATACCTCGGGGGAGGCGCCGCAGGCGACGGGGCCCTCTCGCGCAGCCAAGCTGCGCTGACGGGTTTGCGGCAGCGCCGCTGACAGCGCCCCTTTCCCCCCTTGCATTCCCACGCGTCCTTGGGTCAGGTATACGCGGACACGAAAACGGCGGCCCCTCGGGGCTGCCTAAACTTTTGGACCGCGCCGATGGACAAGATTCCAATGACCCGCGCCGGCTATGCCGCGCTCGAAACCGAATTGAAGCAGCTCAAAACCGAAGAGCGGCCCGCCATCATCAAGGCCATCGCCGAAGCCCGCGAGCACGGCGACCTGTCGGAAAACGCCGAATACCATTCCGCCAAGGAAAAGCAGAGCTTTATCGAAGGCCGGATCAAGGAACTGGAAGGCGTGATCTCGCTCTCGGACGTGATCGACCCGTCCAAGCTGTCCGGCGCGATCAAGTTCGGCGCCACCGTCACCCTGGTCGACGAGGACACCGACGAGGAAAAGACCTGGCAGATCGTTGGCGAATACGAGGCCAACATCGAAAAGGGCCTTTTGAACATCAAATCCCCCATCGCCCGCGCCCTCATCGGCAAGGACGAAGGCGACAGCGTCGAGGTCCGCACCCCCGGCGGGGAAAAGTCCTACGAAGTGCTGAAAATCAGCTACAGCTGAGGCCATGGCCGACAAACCCGTCCCACCCGCCGCGCGGCCCACGCCGCTTGGCATCTACGACAAGCCCCGCGCCGAACGCGTGACGGGGATCGAGATCACGGCCGTGGTCCTGTCGGCGCTGTGGCTGATCGGGGCGGCGGCATTCTTTCTCACCGGCTCGGCGCAGACGACCGAGGCAGACGGCATCCGCTTTTTGATCACAATGCTGGCGGTATTCATGCCCGTGGCGATGATCTGGGTGGCGGCCACCGCGGCGCGCTCCAGCCGCGTGATGCGCGAAGAAAGCCAACGGCTGCAAACCGCCATCGACGCCATCCGGCAGGCATATATCGCACAAAGCCAGGGCCGCGACGTGGCCTCCGAGCCATCGGTGGCGCGCAAACTCGATGAGATTGCCGCCGCCGCGCGCAAGACCGAAAGCACACTGGCCACCTTCCAGACACGGCGCGAGGCAGCGCCGGTGCAGCGCGTCGCTGCTCCCGCGGCCGCAGCCGCCCCCGCCGATGACCAGCCCGCGCTGGCACTGGGCACCAGCGCCGAAGACATCGCCCTGCCCATCGACAGCCAGGATTTCATCCGCGCGCTGAATTTTCCGGAAACCGCCGAGGACGAGGACGGCTTTGCCGCCCTGCGCCGCGCCATGAAGGACCGCGAGACCGCGCAACTGATCCAGG
>JBCBCR010000262.1:0-3620 GCA_038530495.1 Pseudomonadota bacterium
GCATCTGGGACGCCGAAGATGCGCCCGAGGCCGACCAGCTGGAAAAGGTCGCCGCCCGCTTTGCCGAGGCGCCGCGCGACGTGGTGTGCCTGCAGGGCATGCTGGATTACTACAACGCGCGCCAGAACTGGCTATCGCGTTGTTTTACCGTCGAATATGCCGCGTGGTGACCTGATCCTTGGCTTCGAGCACGAGAACAACCTCGAGCAACGCCTTGGGATAGGTCAGTTTTTTCAGCCGCTCGATGAGGGCGTCGGCGATGTTTTCCTCGTGATACAACGGGACGAGCATGGAGATGCGCGGCGGCTTCCACGTAGCGGGTGTGGACAGCGGCAGGCTGTCAGCGGGCACACCGCGCAGGAACTGCGCCGCCAGCGCGCCGAGTTTCAACGCGCTGGTCATCGCCAGCGCAGCGACGCTGAGGACCATCAGCCCGGTGATCAACTCGGCGGGCGCGTTGAAGAACCCCAGCACCAGCAGGCCAGCGACCATCACCGACGCCGCGACCCCCAGTGGGCTGCTGAGCGACCATGTGCGCGAGCTGATCCGCTCTGGCACGCGGGTGAGGGCGCGGGTGGCGAGGTGATCGCCATAAAGCGCTGTAATGCCTGCAGTAATGTCGTCGCGGCTGGCGATGACCGGCAGCAGGCGCGGGGCGCGCGGACCGAGCGCTGCGCGCAGGGCCAGTATCAGGTCGGGGCGGTTGGTCGCGACCAGCAGCGTGTCGCCGAACCAGCGCCACGGCAGCGCGCAATAGCCCTGACAGAGCGTGGCGGGCATCGCTTGGGCCATGGCGGGTGTCGGCGGGTCGGTGGCGAGGTCCACGGCGTCGGTAGCATATTGCACCGACAGCGCGCGGGTCACGTCACCCCGGTCGGCATCGCCGTTCGACACAAGAATCTCGCCCAGCGGCGCGTCGATATATTGCTGCAGTGTCAGGGACTTGAGCAGGGTATCCTGATCAATCACGCCCGCATTGACCAGCTGCCGCCCCACAGGCAGCGCGGGCGGTCCAGCCCGGGCAACCGGCTCGGGCTCTGGCAAACGGAGGAGAGGATCGCTCATGTCTCTCACGGGTTATCAGGTCCCGTGATCGGTAAAACGCCTTGGTTAACAGGGGGTTAAATTGGCAAAATTCAACCTTAACATGAGCAGCGCTCAACCTTAGGCAGCGCGCTCGCGCATCGCTGTCGCAAAGCGTTCAAACAGGTAGTAGCTGTCCTGCGGACCCGGGCTGGCTTCGGGGTGGTATTGCACCGAGTAAACCGGGCGGCCGTCGATGCGGATACCGCAATTGGACCCGTCAAAGAGCGAGCGGTGGGTTTCGATCACGCCGTCCGGCAGGCTTTGGGCGTCAACGGCAAAGCCGTGGTTCATCGAGGTGATTTCCACCTTGCCGGTTTCCAGGTCCTTGACCGGGTGGTTGGCGCCGTGGTGGCCGTGGTTCATCTTGACCGTCTTGGCCCCCAGCGCCAGCGCCAGCATCTGGTGGCCGAGGCAGATGCCAAAGACGGGTAGGTCGCGGTCCAGCACTTCGCGGATCATCGGCACGGCATAGGCGCCAGTGGCCGCGGGATCGCCGGGGCCGTTGGACAGGAACACGCCGTCGGGATTATGGGCCAGCACCTCTTCGGCGGTGGCGGTGGCGGGCAGGACGGTAACGTCACAGCCAGCAGACGCGAGGCAGCGCAGAATGTTGCGTTTCGCGCCGTAATCCACTGCAACCACACGGAATTCCGGGTTGTCCTGAGGGGTGTAGCCGTCGGGCCAGGCCCAGCGTTGCTGGTTCCATTGGTAGGATTGGGCGCAAGTGACGTCCTTGGCCAGATCCATGCCCTCGAGGCCGGCAAAACCGCGGGCGGCGGCCACCAGCGCGTCTGTGTCGAAGTTGCCGTCAGGGTCGTGGGCGAGGGCCACGTGGGGCGCACCGGCCTGCCGGATGGCGCGGGTCACGCGGCGGGTGTCGACGCCGCCGATGGCGATGCGGCCGCGCGCGGCCAGCCAGTCGGCCAGATGCGATGCGGCGCGCCAGTTCGAGGGGTCGGTGGGCATCCACTTGACGACCATGCCAGCGGCCACCGGATCGCCGGTTTCATCGTCTTCGGGGTTCACGCCGACATTGCCCACGTGCGGGAAGGTGAAGGTGACGACCTGGCCCGCGTAGGAGGGGTCGGTCATGATCTCCTGGTAGCCGGTCATGGCGGTGTTGAAGCAGAGCTCGGCGACGGTCTGGCCGGTGGCGCCGAAGCCGGTGCCGTAGAACAGGGTGCCGTCGGCGAGGGCGAGGCAGGCGGTGGGTTTCGGGCTTTGGGTCATGGCGCTTTTTTCACCTTGGCAGGGGGCAGGCAAATTGCGCGGAACCTAATGGGAGCGCCCGGTGCGGTCAAGGCAAATCGGAATTGTTCTTTGCAATCAATTCAATAGCTTACGTCGGGGTGCGCCCCTTGTATCGATGAGCCGGGTGCCTTATCTTAGGCAACTGATCTTGATGCCATGGGGATGGACATGAGTGATTTGCGAGGCCGGATTTCGGCAGCGTTGAAACAGGCGATGAAGGACAAAGATGCCTCGCGCCTGTCGACGCTGCGTTTGATCAACGCGGCCATCAAGGACAAGGATATCGACGCGCGTGCCGCTGGTCAGGATGACGGCGTGGGCGAGGCTGAAGTGCTTGGCATTCTTGGAAAAATGGTCAAGCAGCGGCGTGAGAGCGCGCGCACCTACGAAGAGGGTGGGCGGCTCGATCTGGCCGAGCGGGAAGAGGCCGAGATCGTGGTGATCGAGGAGTATTTGCCGCGCAAGCTGGACGAGGATGCGGCGGCCCAGGCGGTTGAGGCTGCGATCACTGAAGCGGGCGCCGAGAGCGTGCGGGACATGGGCAAGGTCATGGGGATCCTGAAGTCGAAATACACCGGCCAGATGGACTTTGGCGCGGTCGGCCCGATGGTCAAGGACCGTCTGTGCGGCGGCCAGCGGGCCTGATTTTTACCACCTGTTAAGCAAGACCGTGCGGTGGGGCAGGACGGGTTAATTCCGGGCCTTTTCGCGCGGTTTTGTCGCGTCTGGGGCGCTGTGTGCGTTGGGTTTTGATGAAAATGGGCCCTCTTTTGTACAAAACGGCGGCGGCTCATCGGGCCCTTTTCGGGCCTCTTCGCGGGTTTTGATGAAAACGGGGGGTGTTTTGTACAAAACGCCCCTCGCCGGGGCCGTTCGGGGCGTGCGGTCTGTTAACGGTGGTTAATGCGCCGACGCTGCGATGATCGGAACCTGTCGCTGACACCAATAGGCAGCGCGACCCTTTGGGTCGCGTTGGCCTGCGGGTTCAGCGGTGCAGGGCGCGCTGCAGGTCGTCGTAGAGGGACAGCCGCTCTTCCTCGCTGAGAAAGGCGCCGATCTCGACCTCGCGGCCCTGACCCTTGAGCGTGATGTAATGCGGCACTGGGCCGCCTTCGTCGTATTTGCGAACGCGGGTCCAGTAGCGGTTGCTGTCCCATTCCTGCACGGCGCCGCGCGCGTCGGTGCGGGTGAGAAAGGCGGCATCAGGGGCGAGGCGCAGCACCTCGTGGATCTGGCGGCTGCGCTGGTTCTGGCGCAGCGCGTAGTAGAGCGCCCACACAGCC
>JBCBCR010000263.1:0-3612 GCA_038530495.1 Pseudomonadota bacterium
CCCCCCCCCCCCCCCCCCCCCCCCCCCCCCCCCCCCCCCCCCCCCCCCCCCCCCCCCCCCCCCCTTGGTCGGATGCCCGCGGGCATCCGAAACATGATCAGCCGTGCAGGCCCAGGTCATTGGCGGTCTTCCAGATGCGCCAATGGTCGTGCGGCATGTTGGTGTGGCGCAGCCCGAACGGGCGGAACGCATCCTGGATCGCGTTGGAGAACGCGGGCACGCCGCCCACATGCGGGCTTTCGCCCACACCCTTGGCCCCGATGGGGTGATGTGGGCTGGGTGTGACGGTGTGGTCGGTCTCGTAATTCGGCACCTCCCATGCAGTGGGCAGGAAGAAGTCCATGAGCGTGCCGGTCTTCACGTTGCCCATCTCATCATAGGCAATCTCCTGGCCTAGAGCGACGGCGAGCGCCTCGGTCAGGCCGCCGTGGATTTGCCCTTCGATCACCATGGGGTTGATCCGGGTGCCGCAGTCATCCAGCGCATAGAAGCGGCGGATGTCGGTCACCCCGGTGTCCACGTCCACGTCCATCACGCAGACATAGGCCCCGAACGGGTAGGTCATGTTGGGCGGGTCATAGTAGCTGACCGCCTCCAGTCCCGGCTCGATCCCCGGGATCGCCTGGTTGTAGGCGGCAAAGGCGATCTCTTTCATCGTTTTGAACCGCTCCGGCGCGCCCTTGACCACGAAACGGTCGATGTCGAACTCGACGTCGTCGTCGTGCACCTCGAGCAGGTAGGCCGCGATCATCTGCGCCTTGGCGCGGATTTTGCGCCCCGCCATTGCTGTCGCAGCACCCGCCACGGGGGTGGAGCGGGAGCCGTAGGTGCCAAGGCCATAGGGGGCCGTGTCGGTATCGCCTTCCTCGATCGTGATGCTGTCGGCGGGCAAGCCAATCTCGCTGGCGAGGATCTGGGCAAAGGTCGTGGCGTGGCCCTGACCCTGGCTGATCGTGCCGAGGCGTGCGATGGCCGACCCGGTGGGGTGGATGCGGATCTCGCAGCTGTCGAACATGCCGAGGCCGAGGATATCGCAGTTCTTGACCGGGCCCGCGCCGACGATTTCGGTGAAGAACGACAGGCCAATGCCCATCAGCTTGCGGGTCTTGCCGGCCTTGAAATCCTCGACCCGCTGGGCCTGTTCGGCGCGCAGCCCGTCGTAGTCCACGGCCTTCAGCGCCTTGTCCCACGCGGTGTGGTAGTCGCCGCTGTCATATTCCCAGCCAAGGGCTGCGGTATAGGGGAACTGTTCCTTGCGGATAAAGTTGATCCGGCGCAATTCGGCGGCGTCCATGTTCAGTTCGATCGCCAGCACCTCGATCATGCGTTCGATGAAATACACCGCCTCGGTCACGCGGAAGGAGCAGCGGTAGCTGACCCCGCCCGGTGCCTTGTTGGTGTAGACCCCATCGACCTCGAGGAACGCGGTCGGGATGTCATACGATCCGGTGCAGATGTTCATGAACCCGGCGGGGAACTTGGTCGGGTCGGCGCAGGCGTCAAAGCCGCCGTGGTCTGCGGTGACGTGGCAGTGCAGTCCGGTGATCTTGCCCTCTTTCGTGGCCGAGATGCGGCCGGTCATGTGGTAGTCGCGGGCGAAGGCGGTGGTCATCAGGTTGTCCATCCGGTCCTCGATCCACTTGACCGGTTTGCCCGTCACGATGGAGGCCACGACCGAGCAGACATAGCCCGGATAGGCGCCCACCTTGTTGCCGAAGCCGCCGCCGATGTCGGGCGAGATCACGCGGATGTTGTGTTCTTCGATACCTGAGATCAGCGATACCACGGTGCGGATCGCGTGCGGCGCCTGGAAGGTGCCCCAAAGCGTGAGCTTGCCGTTGACCTTGTCCATCGACGCCACGCAGCCGCAGGTTTCCAGCGGGCACGGGTGGGTGCGGTGGTAGTACATGGTTTCAGTCGCGACGACTTCGGCGTTGTCGATGACCTCAAAGGTGGGGTCCTTGTCGCCTGCTTCCCATGTGAAGATGTGGTTGTGGTGCTTGCGCGGGCCGTGGGCGCCGTCGGTGGGGCTGCCGTCGTCGCCCACCGTGTCTTCGCGCAGGACCACGTCGGATTTCAGCGCCTCGAACGGGTTCACGAGAACGGGCAGTTCTTCGTATTCGACCTCGACGGCTTCGATCCCGTCGGCGGCGGCATAGCGGTCTTCGGCCACGACGAACGCGACCTCCTGACCCTGAAACAATACCTTGCCGTCGGCGAGCACCATCTGCTTGTCACCCGCAAGGGTCGGCATCCAGTGCAGGCCCAGCGGTTCGAGATCGGCGGCGGTCAACACGGCCAGCACGCCGGGCACCTCCATCGCGGCGGAGGTGTCGATGTTGACGATCCGCGCGTGGGCGTAGGGTGAGCGCACGAAGTCGCCAAAGATCATGCCGTCGAGCTTGATATCGTCGACATAGTTGCCCTTGCCTTGGGTGAAGCGCGCATCCTCGACCCGCTTGCGCGAGCAGCCCATGCCCTTGAGGTTTTCAATGCGGTCTTCGCGGGTTGTGACTTCGTCCTTCATTCTGCGGCCTCCTTCATGCTGGACATCTCGGACGCGGCGGCCTGGATGGATTTGACGATGTTCTGGTAGCCGGTGCAGCGGCACAGGTTGCCCGCCATGCCAAAGCGGATTTCCTCTTCGGTCGGGTTGGGGTTTTCCTCGAGCAGTTTGGCGGCGCGGGTGATCATGCCCGGCGTGCAGTAGCCGCATTGCAGGCCGTGATGTTCGCGGAACGCCTCTTGGAGCGGATGCAGGTTGTCGGGGCCACCGATGCCTTCGATGGTGGTGACCTCCTTGCCGCTGGCTTGCGCTACGAACATGGTGCAGGATTTCACCGATTTGCCGTCGATGGTGACGGTGCAGGCGCCGCAATGGCCGGTTTCACAGCCGATATGCGGGCCAGTGATGTTGAGCCGTTCGCGCAGCGTGTAGATCAGCAGTTCGCGGGGTTCGGCGAGGAATTCCTCTTCCTTGCCGTTCACGGTGAGGGTGTAGTGCTGTTTCTTGGGCATGATGATGCAATCCTTTAGGCGCGCGACCAGGCGCGTTCGATTGCCCGGCGCAGGATGACGCCGGCCACGTGGTTTTTGAAGGCGACGGGACCGCGGTTGTCGTGCACCGGGTCGATGTCGTTTTGCATGGCCGCGATGGCGGCGGTGATGGCCGCGTCATCGACGGATGTACCGATCAGTGCGGCAGCGGCGTCCGGGGAGAACACCGGCGTGTCGCTGAGGTTGGTCATCGCGATACTGGCGGCGGTGCAGGTGCTGCCATCCGACACGATCTGCACGGCGGCGGCGGCGGTGGCATAGTCGCCGATCTTGCGTTTCTGCTTTTCATAGGCGTGGCCGCCCTGCGGCGTGGGGAAGGTGACGGCGGTGAGCACCTCGTCATCCTCGCGCGCGGTCATGTAGGCGCCTTCGTAGAACTCGCGGGCGGCGACATCGCGGGTGCCGTCGGGGCCGACAAGGGTAAAGCTGGCGTCGAGGCACTGCATCAGGCCGGGCATGTCGTTGCCGGGATCGCCGTTGGCGACGTTGCCGCCGATGGTACCCATGTAGCGCACCTGCGGGTCAGCGATCTGGCGCGACGCCTCGGCGAGGATC
>JBCBCR010000264.1:0-3582 GCA_038530495.1 Pseudomonadota bacterium
TAGCCCAGAAACTCCGCACGTTCGGGATTGTCGCGCACGGCGTTGGCCATGCGACCCATGGGCGTGCGGGAAAAGAGGTACATGAGTGCGGCCGAGATCATCAGCCAGACAGCGATGAGGTAGTACACCTCGATCTGTTGCAGGAACTCGACGCCAAAGAACGGCAGGCCATAGGTCCGGTCGCCCGAGATGCCTTCTTCGCCACCAAAGAACACGACGATGATGACCGAACACGCGGCGATGAGTTCGCCCACCCCGAGGCTGATCATGGCAAAGACGGTGCCCGCCTTGCGCGTGGAAAAGCTGCCCACGATGGCGGCCAGAACCAGCCCCGTCAGGCCCCCGAATATCGGTAATAGCGGCAGCGGGATCGTGGCGAACAGGTCCGAGGCGTTCATGATGTGCATGCATGCAAACCCGCCGACCCCGGCATAAACCGCGTGCCCGAAACTGAGCATGCCGCCCTGCCCCAACAGCATATTATAGGCGAGCGCAAAAATGATGGTGATTGCCATCTGGTTCATGATGGTAATCGCGGAATTGGCAGTGAAGATGAACGGCAGCACCAACAGCAGCGCCCCGGCCAGAAGCCATGGCGCCAGATGCATCAACCGGGGGCGCGTCGTAGCAGCGGTGGCGGTGGCGTCGGTCATACGTCACGCTTTCCAAACAGGCCGTGCGGTCGCAGGATCAGGATCATGACCATCAGGATGTACGGCAGGATGTCGGCCACCTGCGGGCTGGTCAGCGACCACAGATCGCGCCACGGGCTGTCCCAGATCGGGTCCGGCGCGGTAAAACCGAGCGTAGTCAGAAGGTCTTCCATCCGCAGATTGTATGCCTTTGAAAACGTTGTAATCCAGCCGATCAACAGTGACGCCACGAGCGCACCCCAGAGACTGCCCAAGCCCCCGATCACGATGGTTACAAACACGATGGAACCAAGCACGAACGCCATGCCGGGAAATGTACCCAGCACCGGCCCCGCGATCACACCCGCCACACCGGCAAGGGCTGTGCCCACGCCAAACACGCCCATGAAGATCAGCGGCACATTGTGGCCAAGGGCCTCGACCGTTTTGGGGTAGCTGAGGGCGGCCTGGATGATCATGCCGACGCGCGTGCGGGTCAGCACCCACAACAGGCCGATGAAGATCGACACCGAGATGAAGATCATGAAGATCTTGTAGGCCGGGATCGCGTTGCCCGCGATAGAAAAGGCGGTGAATTGCAGTATCTCGGGCGTCTGGTAGGCCACCTGGCTTTTGCCCCAGATGAACTGCACCAATTCCTCGATCAAAAGCGCAAGGCCAAAGGTAAAGATCAATTCGGGCACGTGACCATACTGGTGCACCCGGCGCAGGCCGTACCGTTCCACCCCTGCGCCCATCACGCCGACGATCAGCGGCGCAATCACCAGACCCATCCAGAACCCCAAGGCCAGACTGATCTGGTAAGCGAAATACGCCCCTAGCATGTAAAAACTGGCATGGGCAAAGTTCAGCACGCCCATCATCGAAAAGATGAGCGTGAGACCCGCCGACAGCATGAACAGCAGCAGCCCTGTTACAAGGCCGTCGATTAGATTGACGAGGATGAGGTCCATGGCGTGTTCCAAAGGACGCGGGGCAAGCCCGCGACACGATTTATCCTGGTTGACGAGGGGGGGGCGCTGCCCCCCTCGAACTCCCCCTGAGGTATTTTTGGCCAGAAGAAGCAACGCCCTGCGATCAGGGGCGTCTCATCTGGCAGGTCGTTGCGCTGTCGGCGGCGGCCATTTCGACGGTCGAATCCACCTTGATCCCGAAGCTGGAGTTGTCGAAGTCAAAGGTGATGCCGTCATTGGTGTGCGCATGGATGTGCACATCCTGGATCATCTGGTGATCGCTTTCGCGCATCATCAGCTTGGTGCCCCAGAGGCTTTCATGTTCCATCCCTTCAAGCGCATAGGCAACAGACACCACATCCGTGGCGCTGCCCGCCTCGTCGATGGCCTTGGCCAGCATCTCGATCACATTGGTGATGCGCGGCTGGCTGATGTTGCCGTCGGGATGCTTGGCCTTGAATGCCTCATAATAGGCGGCGGCGCGATCGCTGGCGGGCGGGTTGATCTGACCCTCGGCCACCAGTTTCAATGACCCAACACCGGCGTCACCAAACGCGGCGGTGATCCCATCGGCGGCGGCGTAGTAGGTAAAGATCGGACCGGTATAGCCGTTTTCCAGCACCGACCGGCCAAGGCCCACCATGTCAGCACCCCAGTTGCCCGTGATGATCGCGTCCGCTTCGGCGGCCATGATCTTGCGCGCGTAGGGGGTGAAATCCTTGACCTTGCCGATCGGGTGCAATTCGTTGCCGACAATTTCAATGTCGGGACGTTTTTCGCCGATGAAGCGGGTCGCGGCGGCTGCGACGGCTTTGCCGAAACTGTAATCCTGGCCGATGATATACACCTTCTTGATCCCGTCATCTGCGGCGATCACGTCCGTCAGCGCGTCCATTTTGATGTCGGCATTGGCGTCAAAGCGGAAATGCCAGAAGTTGCATTTGTCATTGGTCAGCGCGGGATCAACAGCCGAATAGTTCAGGAACAGCACCCGGTCGTCGGGATTGCGGCGGTTGTGCTTGTTGATCGCTTCAGTAAGCGCATTGGCCACGCCCGAGCTGTTGCCCTGCGCGATGTACCGGATGCCCTGATCGATGGCGACCTGCAGCTGGATCAGCGACTCCTTGGGACTGATCTTGTTGTCGAACGCGACAATCTCGAACATCTGGCCGCCCAGCACGCCGCCTTGTTTGTTCACCAACTCGTCGGCGGCAAATTCATACTGGGCGAGCCCGTTCACGCCGGTGCCGGCGAAGGGTCCGGAAAGCGGGTCGATAAAGGCGATCTTGACGGTGTCTGCGGTGGCGGCAAGTGCGCTAAGCCCGAGTGACAGCGCGGTTGCCGCGCCCAAAAGGGTGCGTCTGTGCATTGTAATCCTCCCATGTCATGGGGGCGGACCACTCGGTGCGGCGGCTTGGCCCCGTACGATCAGCGTTACATAGTGAGGAAATAAGTCAAGGATTGAGATTCCACCTGCGGTTGGAATGCCAAGTGTCATACGAGCATACGCCGCCAAATCGTTGTTTTATTACGATAAAGACTTCAGCCCATTTGCAGCGAACAGCGGAACATACGCGCCAAGTTGCATGGCCCGCGCCGGGTTCGACGCATTGCCATCAAGCGCGCGGCGCAAGACCCCTTGAATGATTGCCGCCATGCGGAAAAAGCAAAATGCAACATAGTACCCAAAATCGTCGATCTCGCCGATGCCGCGGCGGGCGCAATAGGCCGCAATGAATGCCTCGTCCGATGGCAGTCCAAGCGCTGCACGATCGACACCGGCCAGCCCGCGTCCTTCTTTGCCCGGTGGCAATTGCCACTGCATGATCACCGACGCCAGATCAGCATAGGGATGGCCAAGCGTGCTCAGTTCCCAATCGAGAACAGCCACGCAGCGCGGCGCGGTTTCATGAAAAATCATGTTGTCGATGCGATAGTCTCCGTGGACCAGCGTGCGTTTGCCATCGTCTGCGGGC
>JBCBCR010000265.1:0-3534 GCA_038530495.1 Pseudomonadota bacterium
CATTGTGTAGTCGGCGGTGAGGTCGGGCAGGTCGTCGTTCTGCCAAGCGATGGGCGAGATGCCGATTACACAATGGAACAGGCCCTGCGCGAAAGCCGCGCGATCGGCTATACCGGCGTGGAACGCGGCCAGCGCATGCCTGCCGACACCGCCGGGTTGCGCGCCTATCTGGATGCGGCCGACTTGAAGTTGTGCGGCGGCTGGTGTTCCGGCGCGCTTTTGCGCAACTCGGTTGCGGAAGAGATCGAGGCGATCAAGGGTCAGGTCCGCCAGTTCATCGACCTGGGCGCGCCCTGCATCGTCTATGCCGAATGTTCCAACACCATCCAGGGCGACATCGGCACCCCGGTGAACCACCGCCCGAAACTCAGCCGCGACGACATCCACGCCTACGCCGCCAAGCTGACCGAGGTCGCCAAGTGGTCCGCAGATCAGGGCATGCCGATGGCCTATCACCACCACATGGGGTCGATCATCGAGGCCGAGGCGGATGTGGACGCGCTGATGGAGGGATCGGGCGAGGCGCTTCACCTGTGTTTTGATACCGGCCATCTGCTGTTCGGCGGCGGCGACGTGATGGCCACGCTGGATCGCTGGGCCGACCGCGTGCATCACGTCCACTTCAAGGACATCCGTCCCGAAATTGTACAAAACGTGCGCCAGAATGATCAATCTTTCCTCGACGCGGTGATCGCGGGGGCGTTCACCGTTCCGGGCGACGGCTGCATCGACTTTGCCGCTGTCACCCGCGCGCTGGCGGCGATGGATTACAGCGGCTGGATCGTGGTCGAGGCGGAACAGGACCCCGCCAAAGCGAACCCCTATACCTATTCCAAGATGGGATACGACGCGATCATCCGGCATTGCGCCGACGCCGGGTTGGCGGTGGCCTGATGTTCAAAAAGCTTGGCCTGCAACACCCGTTCTTTCTGTCGCCCCTGCGGCGCGGTCTGACGGTGCTGGCCATTGCTGTCTGGGGCGGGCTTGAGACATGGGCGGGCAATGTCGGCTGGTCGATCTTTGCGCTGCTGCTGGGTGCCGTGACGGCGCTGGAATTCTTTGTCCTGTTCAAACCGGAAAACTACGGAGGTGACGATGCCTGATCTCTTGTGCAAACCGTTTGGCACGCGCGGCAAGGTGCACCAGATCACGCCCGAAAGCGCGGGCTGGCGCTATGTGGGTTTCTCGCTCTATCACCTGCGCGCGGGCGACACTGCAGCAGAGGCGACAGGCGACCGCGAGGTGATCCTCGTCATGGTCGAGGGCAAGGCGCATATTACCGGCGCGGATCAGGACTGGGGCGAGCTGGGCGAACGGATGAACGTGTTCGAACGCACGCCGCCGCACTGCCTCTACCTGCCAAACGGAACCGAATGGGAGGCGAAAGCCACCACCGACTGCGTCATCGCCGTCTGTTCGGCCCCGGGCAAAGGCGGGCACGCGGCCCGGCGCATCGGGCCCGACGGCATCACCCTGACCCAGCGCGGCAAGGACACCAATGCCCGCTACATCAACAACATCGCGATGGAAGGCGAGGATTACGCCGACAGCCTGCTGGTCACCGAGGTGTTCACCCCCGCCGGGCACTGGTCGTCCTTCCCCAGCCACCGCCATGACGAAGACGACTTTCCGCGCATCACCTACCTTGAAGAGACCTATTACCACCGCCTGAACCCGGCGAGCGGCTTTGGAATCCAGCGGGTCTATACCGATGATGGCCGTCTGGACGAAACCATGGCGGTCAGCGATGGCGACGTTGTGCTGGTCCCGCGCGGGCATCACCCTTGCGGCGCGCCTTACGGGTTCGAGATGTACTATCTCAACGTCATGGCTGGTCCGCTGCGCAAGTGGCGCTTTGTTCCGGCGCCGGAGGTCGAATGGATCATGGAGCGTGACGGGTGACATTTCGCCTCGCGGCCTGCGCAGAAATGCTGTGGCCGGACCGGCCCATTCATTGGCGCGCGGCCCGGCTGCACGAGATGGGGTTTGGCGTGGGCCTCTGGAACTGGCCCGACTGGGATCTCGACGCGCTTGAAGCCACCGGCGCGGATTTCACGATCATGAACGGTTATCTGCAGGGGCGGCTCGCGGATGACGCGGGCGCCGACATGCTGCTCGCGTCGGCCCGGGAGACGGCGGCCATTGGCCTGCGCCTTGGCGTCGACCGGCTGAACCTGCACGGCACCGGCCTTGGGCCCGGCGGTCTGCCGCTGTTGCAGATCGCATCGGTAGCCCCCGGCATGTGGCAAAAGGCGCGCGACACGCTGCACCGGATCTGCGATCTGGGCGAGGAACGCGGCGTGACTTTTTCGCTGGAAAACCTGAACCAGCGTGATCACCCCGGCTGCCCTTTTGCCAGCACCGCCGACGTGCTCGAGCTTGTGTCGACCGTGAACCGCCCACAGCTGCGCATCACGCTGGACCTCTATCACACGCAAGTGGGCGAAGGCGACGTGATCCGCTGGGCCCGCGCCTGCGCCCCGTGGATCGGCGAGGTGCAGGTCGCTGACAATCCCGGCCGCTGTGAGCCCGGCACCGGCGAAATGCATTGGCCCAATATTGCACGTGCCCTTGCTGCCATGGGATACACCGGTCCAGTGGCCCTTGAGGCCTACGCCAGCGGCACCGAAGAGGCGGCACTCGACGCCTTCCGCGCCGCATTCACACCTGAGGATGACTGACATGCAATTCGCCACCTACCCTTCGCTCAAAGACAAGACCGTGTTCGTGACCGGCGGTGCCTCGGGCATCGGGGCCGAGATCGTGACCGCCTTTGCAGCCCAAGGCGCGCGGGTGGGGTTTCTGGATCTGGATGCAGACGGATCCGCCGCACTGGTAGAGGCGACGGAAGGCGAGATCGCCTATGAAATCTGCGACCTGCGCGACATCCCGGCGATGCAAGACGCCCTTGGTCGGCTCAAGGACCGGCTGGGTGCGGCAGACGTGCTGATCAACAACGCCGCGCGCGACGACCGGCACAACTGGCAGGACGTGACCCCAGAGTATTGGGACGAACGCATGGCCACCAACCTGCGCCACATGTTCTTTGCCATCCAAAGCGTGGCCCCTGACATGATCGCAGCGGGCGCCGGGGCCATTGTGAACATCGGCTCGAACTCGTGGTGGGAAGCGGGCGGCGGCTTCCCGGCCTACACCACCGCGAAATCCGCGGTGCACGGCCTGACCCGCACTATGGCGCGCGATCTGGGCGACCACCGCATCCGCGTGAACGCCATCGTCCCTGGCTGGGTCATGACCGAACGGCAGAAAGAGCTGTGGGCGACGCCGGAAGCTTTGGAAAAGCACCGCGATCGGCAATGTCTGCCGGATCTGATTGATCCGGTTTACGTGGCGCGGATGGTGGTGTTTCTGGCGTCTGACGATGCGGCTATGTGTACGGCCAACAATTTCATGGTCGAAGCGGGCTCAATCTGATCCCAGCTCATGCCGCCAGGGCGGGTTGGCACCTGCGCGGCTGACGCTGATGGCGGCGGCACGGCAGCCAAACTCCAGCGCGCCAGACAGGGTCGCGGG
>JBCBCR010000266.1:0-3531 GCA_038530495.1 Pseudomonadota bacterium
GCGTCGCGGCGGAACGGCTCGCCCAGTTCCTGGTTGATCATCGCCTCAATCAGCGTGGTCTTGCCGTGGCTGGCATTTCCAAGGACGATATGCGGCCCCAGACCGCTGCCTGATCGGGGCCAACACATGCAATCGGGGGGCGGGCGATCCGCCCCCTCTTTTCGTATTTGAAAGGCGCCTTTCGTGACCCATCCGTTCCTGTCCGACGCCAGCGCCATCGCGCCGCCGCACATCATCGACATGGCACAGAAGCTGCCCAGCCCGCGCGTCGCCATCGCCCGCGCCGGGTCGCGCCTGCCCATGCTCGCCGCCAAAGAGGCGACAGAGGCGAACATGATGGTCCCCGTCTTTACCGGCGAACGCCACATGATCGAGGACGAGGCCGCCGCTCTGGGCTGGGACATCTCGGGGTTCGAGATCATCGAGGCCGAGGGCGAGGCCGCCTCGGGCATGGCCGCGGCGCTGGCCTGTGGCGAAGGGCGCGCAGACGTGCTGATGAAGGGACAACTGCACACCGACGCCTTCATGAAGGCCGCGGTGTCGCGCGATGCTGGCCTGCGCACGGGCCGCCGCTTTGTCCATATTTTCCACATCACGGGCGCTGACGGCACCGGGTCGATCACGATCTCGGACGCCGCCGTGAACGTCGATCCCAACCTCGACACCCGCAAGGATGCCACCGCCGAGGTGGTCAAGCTGCTGCACCGTCTGGGCAACGACCGGCCCAAGGTCGCGTTCCTGTCCGCGACCGAATCCGCGATCCCCAGTGTGCCCTCGTCCATGGAAGCGCGCGAGCTGCGCGACTGGGCGCGGGCCAAGATCGACGGCGCCGACTTCTCCGGCCCGCTTGCCTTTGACCTGATCATGTCGCCCAAGGCCGTGGCCACCAAAAAGCTGACCGACGACCCCGTCGCCGGACAGGCCGACGCGATCATCGTGCCCGACATCGTGTCGGGCAACGCACTGTTCAAATCCTTCGTCTACCTCGCCGGTGGCTGCGCCGGGGGCATCGTGATGGGCGCCAAGGTGCCGATCCTGCTGACCAGCCGCGCCGACCCGCCCGCTGCCCGCCTGTCGTCGGTGGCGCTGGGTGCGATCATGGCGGCGTCATGATCCTTGTCGTCAACGCCGGATCGTCGTCGATCAAGGTAGCGGTGTACCAGCCCGACCTCACTTTGGTGTTGGCCGGGCAGGTCAGCGGCATCGGCGGCGCGCTCGCGCACCTGTCGCTGGGCGATGCCGACATGGATGTCGCCGCGCCCGATCACGACAGCGCCCTGCGCGTGATCCTGACCAGCCTCGCCCGTCAGGGGATCGAGGTGTCAGCCCTCACCGCCGCCGCCCACCGCGTGGTCCATGGCGGCACGTCGCTGGTGCAGCCCACGCCCGTCACCGACGACGTCATCGCGGGGATCGAAGCGGCCATTCCGCTGGCACCCCTGCACAACCCCAACAACCTCGCGGGCATCCGCGCGCTGCAGGCGCTGGCCCCCGATCTGCCGCAATACGCAAGCTTCGGCACCGCGTTCCACGCAGGCCAGCCCGAGGTCGCCACAACCTACGCCCTCCCGCGTGAGCCGCGCAGCATGGGCATCCGCCGCTACGGCTTTCACGGGCTCAGCTACGCGTGGATCGTGACCCAGTTCGGCGACGCCCTGCCCGACCGCCTGCTGGCGTTCCACCTCGGCTCGGGTGCATCGCTCTGCGCCATCCACCGCGGCGTGTCGGTTGCCACCTCCATGGGCTATTCCCCGCTCGACGGGCTGACCATGGGCACGCGGTCCGGCGCCATCGACGGCATGGCCGTGCTGCGGCTGGCCGAGCTTTACGGCGCGGACGAGGCCGCGCGCCTTCTGAACCACGAAAGCGGGCTCAAGGGGCTGGGCGGCAGCAACGACATGCGCCTGCTGCTCGCCGCCGATACCGACCGCGCGCGCCTCGCCGTCGATCACTTCTGCTACTGGGCCGCGCGGCACGCGGGCAGCGCGATTGTCGCCATGGGCGGCGTCGACGCCGTCGCATTCACCGGCGGTATCGGCGAAAACGCAGCCCCTATCCGCGACCAGATCATGGGCCATCTCGCATGGCTGGGTGACCTGCCCGTGCACGTCATCGCCGCGGACGAAGAACGCCAGATCGCCCACGATGCAGCGCGCCTCATGGCCGCAGGTGGTTGACCTTATGAAAGCGCTTACATCATATGCAGCAAAACGGGACGCCAAGACCAATAATCCCATGTCCCAAAGGGAGCCGAGATGAGCCACCAACAGCCCGCACTTGACCTGTCGCCGCATGTCTCGGACGAGGTCCGTAAAACCACATGCTACATGTGCGCCTGCCGCTGCGGCATCAACGTGCACATGAAGGATGGGCAGGTCGCCTATATCGAAGGCAACCGCGACCACCCGGTGAATCAGGGCGTGCTCTGCGCCAAGGGCTCGGCCGGCATCATGCAGGTCAACGCCCCCTCGCGCCTGCGCGCGCCGCTGAAACGCGTGGGCCCCCGCGGCTCGGGCCAGTTCGAAGAAATCAGCTGGGACGAAGCGCTGGAAATGGCCACCGACTGGCTCGCCCCCATCCGCGCCGAAGACCCGTCCAAGCTCGCCTTTTTCACTGGCCGCGACCAATCACAAAGCTTCACCAGCTTCTGGGCGCAAAACTTCGGCACGCCCAACTACGCCGCCCACGGCGGCTTCTGTTCGGTCAACATGGCCGCCGCAGGCATCTACACGATGGGCGGCGCGTTCTGGGAATTTGGCCAGCCGGACTGGGACCA
Source organism: Pseudomonadota bacterium (assembly GCA_038530495.1). GTDB lineage: Bacteria > Pseudomonadota > Alphaproteobacteria > Rhodobacterales > Rhodobacteraceae > Tateyamaria. The sequence continues at coordinate 2,777 of JBCBCR010000266.1, forward strand.
TACCAAGCTCTTCATCCTCTTCGGCGTCGCCGAAGACCACGACAGCAACCCGATCAAGATGGGGATTGGCAAGATCAAGGCCCGCGGCGCCCGCGTCGTCGGCGTGAACCCGATCCGCACCGGCTACAACGCCGTGGCCGACGACTGGTTCGGCATCACGCCGGGCACCGACGGCCTGCTGATCCTGTCGCTCGTGCACTGCCTGATGAAGGCGGGCAAGATCGACGTCGACTACCTCGCCCGCTTCACCAACGCGCCGTGCCTGGTCAATGCCGACGAGGCATCGCCCGAATTCGGCCTGCTCCTGCGCGATGACGATGGCAAGGAACTGGTGATCGACCGCGCCACCGGCAAGTTGACCCCGTTCGACCAGAAGGGCGTGAAACCCGACCTTACCGCAACGCACCGGCACGCGGGCATCACCCACCGCACCGTCATGCACCACATGGCCGACCGGTACCTGAGCGACGATTACGCCCCCGAGGCCGTCGCCGACCAGACCGGCATCCCCGCCGACCGCATCCGCGCGCTGGCGGCTGAAATTGCCCGCGTCGCCTTTGACGAGGCGTTCGAGCTCGATCAGGAATGGACCGACTTCCGCGGCGAAACGCACAAGACCATGCAGGGCCGTCCGGTGTCGTTCCATTCCATGCGCGGCATCTCGGCCCATGCCAACGGGTTCCAGACCTGCCGCGCGCTGCACATGCTGCAGATCATGCTGGGCACAGTCGAACGCCCCGGTGGCTTCCGCTTCA
>JBCBCR010000267.1:0-3522 GCA_038530495.1 Pseudomonadota bacterium
CTTTGCCAAAGGTCCCGCTCATACTACTCTCCGTTACGGTTCATCGGGGTTTTGCCATGTTACGAGGTGCACTGCCAGCGACGCTGGTGCTTTTTCTGACCCAACCGCTTGGCGCCGATGATCTGCGCGTGCCCGGCCTGTCCCCCGATGCCCCCGCGCTGGATCTGCCCGCCTGCGACAACACTCGCGACCAAAACAATTGTGCCCGCGTGCGGGCCTGCGTGGGGCGCGATGGTCTGTGGATCGACGGGCAGGCGCGCGGCTGGAACGCCGGCACGCTCGCCGCCCAACGCAGCGATGGCGTGGTCTGTGCGGGGACGTGGTCAGCGGATCAGGGGCCGTTCGGGTCCGGCACCGCGCGGTTCGAATGTCAGGACGGCTCGAACGGGCGCGTGATCTATTACAGCCAGGACAGCCTGACTGGCACCGCCATCGCCCGCGGCATCGACAGCCATGGCCGCGCGATCCGCGCCTGGACCGGACAGAATGTCCTGCGTTTTCTGGGGGATGGCGATGTGAACGCCGCGCGCCTGCCGTGTACGGACGCCGCCATTCCGATCAGCTAGGCCCGGCCCCTCAGGCCGCGTCGGCCTTGTCCTGGTAGACATATTTGCAGTCGCAATAGGGGCATTCGACAAACCCGGTATCCTCTGCGATCTGCAACCACACACGCGGATGCCCCAACGCCCCCTCACCGCCATCACAGGCAATGCGGCGTGTGTGCACGATCTTGGTCTCTGGTGGCGCGATGGTCATTGGCGCGATCTCCTTGTTGCGCGGACTATGTGCCCGGAACGCCCGCCGCACAAGTGCACCCGGTGCCGCACGCCCCTTCTCTGTTTCAAAAAAATCCCGGGGGGCGCCGCAGGCGCGGGGGCTGGCCCCCTCTGCCCCTTCAACAAAGAACAAAAATAGAACATACTTCCGACAGTCTGCCACATGATTCCCTTCGATATGTTTGCCGAGCTGTCGATCACGTCGAATTTCACCTTCCTCACCGGGGCGTCCCACCCCGAGGAGTACATGAACCGTGCCGCGCTGCTGGGCATGGGGGCGATTGCCATTGCCGATGACAATACGGTGGCGGGGATCGTGCGTGCGCACACGCAGGCCAAGGTCATTGCCCGCGACATCAAGGAACGGCACGAATTCGACGCTGAACACGGCCTGATCGGTCCGCCGCGCCCGGGTCACATCCCCGCGCCGCCGCAGGCCGCCATCACCAACGCCCCACGCCTGATCCCCGCCGCGCGGCTGCTGTTTCAGGACGCAGCCCCCATCACCGCCATCCCGGAAAACCGCGCGGGCTGGCGCAGCCTGTGCCGTATCCTGTCGCGCGGGCGGTTGAGGGCAGAGAAGGGGCAGTGCGATCTCACCCTCTCGGATCTCGAGGATTTTCCCGACGGTCTCCATCTGCTCGTTTGGCCACAGGCGCAGGGGGTGCAGGGCGGCGCGGGCGGATGGGTGCAGGCGGCGCAGCGGCTGACGCGCCGCTTTGGCGGGAAAATGCACGTGCTGCTGACCCCGCGCTATGACGGTCGCGACCGCGCGCGCTGTGACGCAATCACCCGACAGGCGGACGCGCTGGGCTTGCCCACGCTCGCTTCGGCTGCACCGCGCATGCACCACGGGTCGCGCCGGCGTCTCGCGGACGTGGTCACCGCCATCCGGGACAAGACGCGGGTGGATGCGCTGGGCCGCGCGGCCCTGGCCAATGGCGAGGGGCGGCTGCGCTCGGAGGCCGAGATGCTGCGCCTTTTTGCCGGTCACGAGGACGCGGTGCACCGGGCCGGTGCCTTGGCCGACAGTCTGAATTTTTCGCTGGGCGAGCTGCGCTATGAATACCCGTCCGAGATCACCGCCGATGAAACACCGACCCAGAGGCTTTCGCGCCTCGCCTATGAGGGGCTGAAATGGCGCTACCCGTCTGGCGCGCCAGAGAAGGCGCAGCGGCTCCTTAAACACGAGTTGGCGCTGATCGCCAAGCTCAACTACGAACCTTATTTCCTGACCGTCCGCGATATCGTGGCCTTTGCCCGGTCGCGCGATATCCTGTGTCAGGGGCGCGGGTCGGCGGCCAATTCGGTGGTGTGCTACTGCCTTGGGATCACGTCCGTATCGCCCGAGATGGGCACCATGGTATTCGAACGCTTTGTGTCCGAAGCGCGGGACGAGCCGCCCGATATCGACGTCGATTTCGAACATGAACGTCGCGAAGAGGTGATCCAGCACATCTACGAACGCTATGGCCGCCACCGTGCGGGCCTGTGCGCCACGGTGGTACATTACCGTGGCAAGCGCGCGATCCGCGAGGTGGGCCGCGCCATGGGCCTGTCCGAGGACACGATCAGTGCGCTCAGCTCACAGCTCTGGGGCTTTTTCTCGACCAAGGGGATCGAAGCCGAGCGCATGGCCGAGATCGGCCTTGACTGGCGCGACCCGCGCCTGCGCCAGACCATCGAACTGGTTTATGAAATCAACGGCTTCCCCCGGCATCTGTCTCAGCATGTCGGCGGGTTCATCGTGACCGAGGGGCGGCTGGACGAACTGGTGCCCATCGAAAATGCCACGATGGAGGACCGGACCGTCATCTGCTGGGACAAGGACGACATCGAAAGCCTTGGCATCCTCAAGGTCGACGTGCTGTCGCTCGGCATGCTGACCTGCATTCGCAAGGCGTTCGACCTGATCAAGATGCACCACCAGCAGGATTTTACCCTCGCCACCCTGCCGCCCGAGGATCCGCGCGTCTACGACATGCTGTGCGAGGCCGACAGCGTCGGCGTGTTCCAGGTGGAAAGCCGGGCGCAGATGAACTTTCTGCCCCGGATGCGGCCGCGCAACTTTTATGATCTGGTGATCGAGGTCGCCATCATCCGCCCCGGCCCGATCCAGGGCGACATGGTCCACCCTTATATCCGCCGCCGCAACGGCGAAGAGCAGGTGAGCTTTCCCTCGGACGCGCTGGGCGAGGTGCTGGGCAAGACGCTGGGCGTGCCGCTGTTTCAGGAACAGGCGATGCAGATCGCCATCGTCGGAGCGGGCTTTACCCCCGATCAGGCGGACCGGTTGCGGCGATCACTGGCCACGTTCAAGAAACACGGGAGCGTCAGCGAATTCCGCGCCCTGTTCCTGCGCGGCATGCGCAAGAACGGCTATGACGACGATTTCGCCGAACGCTGCTTTTCCCAGATCGAGGGGTTTGGCAGCTACGGCTTTCCCGAAAGCCACGCGGCCAGCTTTGCGCTCTTGGTCTATGCCTCTGCGTGGATCAAGCGGCATCATCCGGGCATCTTTGCCTGTGCCCTGCTGAATGCGCAGCCCATGGGGTTCTATGCACCCGCGCAGATCGTGCGGGATGCGCGCGAACACGGGGTCGAGGTGCGGCCGATCTGCATCAATGCCAGCTTCTGGGACAACGTGATGGAGCCTGACGGCAAGGGCGGCCTGGCCCTGCGGCTGGGCCTGCGCCAGATCAAGGGGCTGAGCGAGGAAGACGCCAGCTGGCTCACTGGCGCGCGG
>JBCBCR010000268.1:0-3508 GCA_038530495.1 Pseudomonadota bacterium
CTTCATGGCGCTGCTCACCGCGGTCGAGGCCGGCGGGCAGGGCGTGATGATGGCGCCGACGGAAATCCTGGCGCGCCAACACCTTGAGGGGTTGCAACCGCTGGCCGAGCAAGCTGGCGTGGTGCTCGAACTGCTCACGGGGCGCGACAAGGGCGCGGAACGGCGCGCGAAACTGGCCGCGCTCGCCCGCGGTGACATCCAGGTGCTTGTGGGCACCCACGCAGTGTTCCAACCAGATGTCGCCTTTGCCGATCTGCGGCTGGCTATCGTTGATGAACAGCACCGCTTTGGCGTGCGTCAGCGGCTCGCGCTGGGCGAAAAGGGCGGGGCGGCGGACGTTCTGGTGATGACCGCCACGCCGATCCCGCGCAGCCTTGCGCTGGCACAATATGGCGACATGGAAGTGTCCGTGCTTGACGAAAAACCGCCCGGACGCAAACCGATCAAGACCGCGCTGGTCAGCACGGGCCGCATTGACGAAGTGATTGGTCGCCTGCGCGCAGCCATGGACGAGGGGCGGCAGTGCTACTGGGTCTGCCCGCTGGTGGACGAAAGCGAGGCCGTGGATCTGACCGCCGCCGAAGAGCGGTTCAAAAGCCTGCGCGCCGCCTTGGGTGAGGGGCGCGTGGGGCTCGTGCACGGCCAGATGCCGCCCGCGGACAAGGACGCTGCCATGGCGAAATTCCAGGCCGGGGAAACCGGGGTGCTGGTGGCCACGACCGTGATCGAGGTCGGCGTAAACGTGCCCAACGCCACGATCATGGTGATCGAACGCGCCGAGACCTTTGGGCTGGCGCAGTTGCACCAGTTGCGCGGTCGAGTGGGGCGGGGCGACGCGGCCTCGACCTGCTTGCTGCTGTACCAGTCACCCCTGTCGGATGCGGGGCAAAAGCGGCTCGAGGTGCTGCGCGAGACCGAAGACGGCTTTCGCATCGCCGAAACCGATCTGGAAATGCGCGGCTACGGTGATCTGATCGGCACGGCGCAATCGGGTGTTCCGCGATTTCGGGTGGCGGATCTGGAACGGCAAACCGGGCTGATGGCCGTGGCGCAAAGTGATGCGCGGGCGCTGCTGAACGACGACCCCGGCTTGCGCTCGGCGCGCGGAGAAGCCGCGCGGGTGCTGCTGTGGCTCATGCGGCAGGACGAAGCGATCCGTTTGATTTCAGTGGGTTAGCCCGTTTGTTCCAAAAAGTTCGCAAATGTTCTTAAAAAGTTCTTTACCTGGGGTTCAGAACGTGAGAACAAAGTGGCAACTCGAATGACGGGAGACACACCAATGACCACCCTTCGCCAGATCAAAGACGTTGCTTTCCGCGCTCAGAGCAATCTGCTTCAGGACGCGCTTGGGGCCACGGCGTTGACGGTGATTCTGGTCGTTGCACTGCATTTGCCGTCGTTCATCTGAGTTCTGCCTGCGATCTTGCGCTGACCATATGCCGCGCCCGTCCCATTTGGCGCTTGACCTCGGCTCTGCCTGCCCTGGGTCACTCACGGCTCCCTGGTCCGTCCCACGCAAGACACGCTTTCCTTGCGCCGCCATCCCCCAGGATGTGCGGCGCATTTTTTAAATATTTGAATGGCTTGCCGTCCGTTCTTGATGTCGCAGGCTCAGGCGCAATTTGCCTGCACGGCCTGCTCCATCGCTTCGGCTGTCGCCTCAATGGACAGGAGGATCGACGCGTGCCGGTTGAGATAGCTGGCCGCCGGGGTCAGCACCTCGTACCCGTCAAAGGGCGCTGACGGCACCGGGCCGCCCGCGGTGAGCATGTCGCGCAGCTCATCACGGGCTTGCATCACCTCGTCCAGCGTCCGTCCGATCGCCGCAGCGCCCGTCACAGCCGCCGCGGCCTGACCCAGCGCGCAAGCCTTAACATCTTGACCAAACTCGGAAATTCGTCCGTCCACAACCGAGACGTCCACCGTCACGTTCGACCCGCACAAGGGCGCGCGTTTCTTGACCGTCGCCGATGGCGCGTTGAGCCGCGCGGTGTGCGGGATCTGGGTGGCGAGCGCGAGGATGCGTTCGGAATAAAGCTTGATCAGGTCAGTCTCGGCCGACATGGCGCTGGTCCTTTGGCGATACCCGTCATACATAAGCTGCCGCGACGCTGATGCAAAAGGGTTTTTGAGATGGCCACCATGTTCGATCCGGCGACACTAAAATTCAATGATGCCGGGCTGTTGCCCGCGATTGCGCAGGATGCGGAAAGCGGCGAAGTCCTTATGCTGGCGTGGATGAACGCGGACGCCGTGGCGCGGACGCTCGAGACGGGGCGGGTGACGTATTGGTCGCGGTCGCGCCAGAGTTTTTGGGTCAAGGGCGAGACCAGCGGGCACGTTCAGGAGTTGGTTTCGATGGCGGTCGATTGCGATCGGGACTGTTTGCTGGTGCAGGTGCGGCAGACGGGACCGGCCTGCCACACGGGGCGGCGGTCCTGTTTTTATACAGATGTGACAACGGGTTCCGAGGTGGAGTTGATGTCGCCCATGGGCTGACGTGAGCCGGGGGCCGTCTGCCCCCTCGGCCCCCGAGGATTTTTTAAAACGGAGAAGGGACCTGGGTCATGTCGCGGATGTCTGCGGGGGTGGCCCCGTCTGCGCGGTATTTGGCGATGGCGCGGGCGTCGTCGCGTTTGGCCAGGCGTTTGCCGTCGTCGTCGCGGATTAGTGTGTGATGGTGGTAGGTTGGCGTGGGAAGTTGAAGCAGGTTTTGCAGAACAACGTGGATTTGCGTGGCGTCAAACAGGTCGGCGCCGCGGATCACGTGGGTGATCTCTTGGGCCGCGTCGTCGAGCACGACGGACAGGTGGTAGGAGCCGACAAAGTCGCGCCGCGACAGGACGATGTCGCCCAAATTGTTCAATAGAGCCTCTGTTTTGTACAAAACGGTTTGGGGGGAATTCCCGGTTGGAAGACCCGATTCCGTGAAGCCAAGGGTGGTTTTGCCGATTTGCTGCAGTGCAGCGGCCATGTCGAGGCGCAAAGTTGCGTTTGTGGGAAAACTTCCCATGCGGGACGCACCACGGCAGGTGCCGGGATAGATCAGGCCATCGGGACCAAAGGCGGGTTCGACGCCTTCTTGGGGCGCGTCGAGGGCGGACAGGATGTCCTTGCGCGTACAAGTGCAGGGGTAGAGCAGTTGCCGATCCCAGAGCTGGCGCAGCGCAGCCTCGTAGGCCGGGATGCGGTCGGATTGCCGAATGGGTGGTGCGTCCCATGTCAGCCCGAGCCACGTCAGATCATCGTAGATCGCCTGTTCCCATTCGGGCCGCGCGCGGGTGGTGTCGATGTCCTCGATCCGCAGCAGGAAGCGGCCACCTGCGGCGCGCGCCATGTCGTGCGCAAGAATCGCGGAATAGGCGTGGCCCAGGTGCAGCGGTCCGGTGGGCGAGGGCGCGAACCTTGTGGTGAAGGTCACGCTTTTTCGAGCACGTAAACGTTGGAGCCCATGTCGCGGCCGGGCAGGTGGGGGCCATGTTCCTTGAACAGCAGGTGGGCCGCGCCG
>JBCBCR010000269.1:0-3508 GCA_038530495.1 Pseudomonadota bacterium
GGGGGGCGCTACGGCGGTGAATTGGCCACGCTCAACTATGCATGTTACGACCCAACGCTTATTCCCGTACACGTTCTCGCTGACGACACAGTGGTTGCACTTGTCAAAAAAGCACAAGGCGGCACGGTTGGGTCCCTTTGGCTCAGCGCAGCATACGAGATTTGGAGACTGTTGGACTGATGAACAAAACCGCTCTCTTCACCCACGCCGATGGCCTGCTGCACGTCACGCCCTACGGCATGCCCGAACAGGTGGCGCGCCTCGAATACATCCAGCGCGCGCTCCAGGATCTCGATCTTGTCAGGGTCGACCCGCCGCTGGCCGATGATGCCGACATCCTCCGCTGCCATCCGCAGGACTACATCGACATGGTCCGTGCCAAGATGCCGACCGACGGCTTTGCCGGGCTCGACCGCGAAACGGATGCGGAAACCTTCCTTTGCCCGACCTCCGAAAACGCCATCTGGCGCGCAGCGGGCGGCGCGGTCAAAGCCGTGGACATGGTGCTGGACGGCGAAGTGCACAATGCGTTTGTCGCCATGCGCCCACCCGGCCACCACGCCGAACAGTCCGTGCCCATGGGTTTTTGCATCTTCGGCAACGTCGCCATTGCCGCCAAACACGCGCTGGATGCGCGAGGGCTGGATCGTGTGGCCGTCGTGGATTTCGATGTGCACCACGGCAACGGCACGCAGGCGCTGTTGCAGGACGATCCGCGTGCCCTCGTCATCACATCACAGCAAATGCCGCTGTGGCCCGGCACGGGCGAAGCGTCGGATCGTGGCCCGCATGGCACGGTCCTCAACATCCCCCTTGCCCCGGGCACCGATGGCGCGCACGCGATCGCGGAATATGAACGCCAGGTGCTGCCCGCGCTGACAAAACACAATCCCGACCTGATCCTGATCTCGGCCGGGTTCGACGCGCATCAGGACGATCCGCTGGCCAACCTGCGCTGGACCGCCGACACGTATGCGACGCTGACCGACATGCTGACCGAAACGGCGCGCAAACTGTGCGATGGCCGGGTGGTCTCGGTGCTCGAAGGGGGCTATGATCTGGACGCGCTGGCCGCTAGTACCCGCGCCCATGTCCAATCGCTGATAAAGGCTGCCTCATGACTGACCGCCCCGTAGACGAGATGAGCTTCGAAGAAGCGATGGCCGAACTGGAACAGGTTCTGGGCCAGTTGGAACGGGGCGACGTGGCGCTGGACGATTCAATCAAGCTTTATGAACGCGGTGCGGCGCTGAAAGCGCGGTGCGAGGCCAAGCTGAAAGAGGCCGAGGAGAAAGTTGCGGCCATCACGCTGGACGCCGACGGAAATCCGGCTGGGTTGAAACCGGCGGGTGACCTCTGAGGTGTTCCAGACCCGGCTGAAGGACGCAGGCACCGCCATTCAGGCGCATCTTGATTCCGTGCTGGGCGCATCGCGGCCCGAACCAGTGGTGCAGGCGATGGCGCACGCGACACGCGGCGGCAAACGGCTGCGCGGGTTCCTGGTGCTGGAAGGCGCGCGGTTGCACGGGATCGACCCGAAACAGGCGATCTGGCCTGCCTGCGGGATCGAGGCACTTCATGCCTATTCGCTGGTGCATGACGATCTGCCCTGCATGGACGATGATGACCTGCGCCGTGGCGAACCCACGGTGCATGTGAAATGGGACGAGGCGACCGCGGTTCTGGCAGGCGATGCGCTGCAAACGCTGGCCTTTGAACTGGCGACACACCCCGAGGCGGGCAACGGCGACATGCGTGCGGATCTGGCGCAATCGCTTGCCATCGCGTCAGGCGCGCGGGGAATGGTTCTGGGGCAGGCGCTCGATATCGCGGCAGAGACGGCGGACGCGCCCCTGACCATCAACCAGATCACGGAACTGCAACGGGGCAAGACCGGCGCGCTGATCGAATGGTCGGCCACCGCCGGCGCACGCATGGCACAGGCGGACGTGACCCCGCTGCAATCCTATGCCCGTGCGCTTGGCCTGGCCTTTCAGATTGCCGACGACATCCTTGACGTGACCAGCGATGCTGCGACCATGGGCAAGGCTACGGGCAAGGACGATGCAGCGGGCAAGGCCACCTTTGTTTCCCTTTTGGGGCTGGACGAGGCGAAACGCCGCGCAGACGCCCTCGTGACCCAAGCCTGCGATGCCTTACATATCTACCAAGCGGATGCCGACGTATTGCGGGACGCCGCCCGCTTTGTCGTGACCCGCAGGAATTAGAGACATGAATGTCTGACCGCCCCAACACCCCCCTGCTGGACACCGTCCACCGCCCTGCGGACCTGAAACGGTTCAGCGATGCCCAACTGCGCCAGATCGCGGACGAGGTGCGGGCCGAAACCGTATCGGCCGTGTCTGTCACGGGCGGTCACCTGGGTGCGGGACTGGGGGTCGTGGAACTGACCGTGGCGCTGCACGCGGTGTTCGACACGCCGCGGGACAAGATCGTGTGGGATGTGGGCCACCAGTGCTATCCGCACAAGATCCTGACCGAACGGCGCGACCGTATCCGCACCTTGCGGCAAAAGGACGGGCTGAGCGGGTTCACCAAGCGCAGCGAAAGCCCCTATGACCCCTTTGGCGCGGCACACTCTTCGACCTCGATCAGCGCGGCGCTGGGTTTCGCCGTGGCGCGTGACCTTGGTGGCCAACCACCCGAGGGTGCAGGCGACGCGATAGCAGTGATTGGTGACGGTTCGATGAGCGCGGGCATGGCCTATGAGGCGATGAACAACGCGGGTCACCTGAAGAAACGGCTGATCGTCATCCTGAACGACAACGAGATGAGCATCGCGCCCCCGGTCGGGGCCATGTCGTCCTATCTGAGCCGCCTTTACGCCCAGAATCCGTTCCAGGACTTCAAGGCGGCGGCCAAGGGTGCGGTCAGCCTGTTGCCCGAACCCTTCCGCGAAGGGGCCAAACGGGCCAAGGAAATGCTCAAGGGCATGGCCGTGGGCGGCACCTTGTTCGAGGAACTGGGATTCAGCTATCTGGGTCCCATAGACGGCCATGACATGAACCAGCTGCTGCCCGTGCTGCGCACTGTCAAGGAACGTGCCACCGGGCCGATCCTGATCCATGTGCTGACGAAAAAGGGCAAAGGATACGCCCCGGCCGAAGCAGCCCGCGATCGGGGACATGCCACCACCAAATTCGACGTGCTGACGGGCGAACAGAAAAAGGCGCCGTCAAACGCGCCCAGCTACACATCGGTCTTTGCCCAGTCCCTGATCAAGGCGGCGGCGGACGACGACAAGATCTGTGCCGTCACCGCCGCCATGCCCGATGGCACCGGTCTCAACCTGTTTGCCGAACGCTACCCCAGCCGCTGCTTTGACGTGGGCATCGCCGAACAGCATGGCGTGACCTTTTCTGCCGCGCTTGCAGCAGGCGGGATGAAACCGTTCTGCACAATGTACTCGACCTTTCTGCAACGCGGATACGATCAGGTGGTACATGACGTCGCAATCCAACGCCTGCCAGTCCGCTTTGCCATCGAC
>JBCBCR010000270.1:0-3507 GCA_038530495.1 Pseudomonadota bacterium
CCGGCGGCATCGGTGGATGACGATGTTTCCCGCCTGCGCGGTGCGATGATGGCCGCCTTCGACAACGGCGCTGACCGGTAACAAACAAGAAAGGGCGCGGCACCCCTCCGGCACCGCGCCCCTTCGCTGTCTCTGATCAGGCTCAGCCGCGCGCGCGGCCTACCAGCTTCCATGCCGCAGGCAGCACCAGTGCCGCCAGCGCCAGCTTGATCGCATCGCCCACGAGGAACGGTGTCAGGCCCCACTCGAGGATCGGCTTGTCCCAGCCGTAAAGCTGGCCCAGCCACGCCAGACCCGGCACATAGATCAGCACATTGCCCACCAGCATCGCCAGCGCCATCCACATCACGCTGCGGTCCCAGCCGCGCTGCGCCAGCGCACCCAGCGCCACCGTGGCCAGCACATAGCCCACGAGGTAACCGCCCGTGCCGCCCATCATGTAGGTCAGGCCAAACTTCTCCGCCGACGACCCGGCGAACACGTCAAAGCCCAGCGCGCCCACGATCATGTAGCCCAGGATCGTCACCAGCCCCAGCCGCGCGCCATAAGCCGCGCCAATGGTCAGCACCGCAAAGGTGCCCATTGTGATCGGCACCGGCCACATCGGCACCTTGATCTTCGCTGCAACCGCGAGAATCGCAATGCCCGCCAGCACCAGCAGCACTTGCTTGATCCGCAGCGCGCTGCCTTCCGTTGCGCCCAGCACATCGCTCAGCACCTTGTTGTTCCACGTGTTTTCCATCGGGGTCCCTCATCATGCCCTTGGGTTCACGCACTTGTGCCAACGCGCCCGACTTTCTGCAAGTGCGAAAGAACCGCCTCACCCCGCGCGCGCATAGCGCGACACGCTGACATAGTCCTTGCGCGGCCCCGACACGCGCCATTCGACCTCAAAGACGGGCCAAGAACCGAACCGGTAATCCACGTGATACCAGTCCGGATCGCACCAGTGTTCGGCCTTCCCGCCCGCCGCAGGCACGGTATGAAAAAACCGCCCGTCCTCGAACCACACGTTCAATTCCGCATCCCAGGTATACCGCCGCTCGGCCCGCATCTCCGCCTGCCCCGGCACGCGCAACAGACCGCTCTCGGCATAGGCCAGCCGCCCCTCGGCATCCGGAACCCACTCTGCCACACCTTCAAACTGCGCCTCGGGCTGGCCCACCGGCGCAATCGCCCGGCTCAGCCGCCAGCGCCCGGCAAAATCCGCCAACACCCGCTCTGCCACCGCGTCCCCTTCTCTGTTTCCCAAAAGATCCCCGCCGGAGGCACAACGCACTTTTCGGAGGAAAGTGCAAATATCACGTGTCGCGCCAGCGACCCATAACGACAGCAGCCCCAAGCGCCACCTTGTCCACCGCGCGCGCCCGGGCTAAGGCACGGCGCATCGCTGCCAGACGAAAGGTTTCCGCATGATCCCCCGCTATTCCCGCCCCGAGATGGTCCAGATCTGGGAACCCGCCACCAAATTCCGAATCTGGTACGAGATCGAGGCACACGCCTGCGACGCCATGGCTGATCTGGGGGTGATCCCGCGCGAAAATGCCGACGCGGTGTGGAAAGCCAAAGACGTGGAATTCGACGTTGCCCGCATCGACGAGATCGAGGCCGTGACCAAACACGACGTCATCGCCTTTCTCACCCACCTCGCCGAACATGTCGGCAGCGAAGAGGCGCGTTTCGTGCATCAGGGCATGACCTCCTCGGACGTGCTCGACACCTGCTTCAACGTGCAACTCACCCGCGCCGCCGACATCCTCATCGCGGATATCGAGGCGCTGCTGACAGCGCTCAAGAAACGCGCCCTGGAACACAAGATGACCCTGCGCGTGGGCCGCAGCCACGGCATTCACGCCGAACCCACGACGATGGGCCTGACCTTCGCCCGGTTCTACGCCGAAATGGACCGCAACCTCACCCGCATGCGCGATGCGCGCGCCGAGATCGCCACAGGCGCCATCTCGGGTGCGGTCGGCACCTTCGCCAATATCGACCCCGCGGTCGAGGATCACGTCTGCGCCCAGCTCGGTCTGATCCCCGAACCCATCTCGACCCAGGTCATCCCCCGCGACCGCCACGCCGCCTTCTTTGCCACCCTCGGCGTCATCGCCTCGTCGATCGAAAACATCGCCGTCGAAGTGCGCCACATGCAGCGCACCGAGGTGCTCGAAGGGGCCGAGTTCTTCTCCATGGGCCAAAAAGGCTCGTCCGCCATGCCGCACAAGAAAAACCCGGTGCTCACCGAAAACCTCACCGGTCTGGCCCGCATGGTGCGCAGCGCGGTGATCCCCGCCATGGAAAACGTGGCCCTCTGGCACGAACGCGACATCTCGCATTCCTCCGTCGAACGCATGATCGGCCCCGACGCCACCATCACCCTCGACTTCGCGCTCGCCCGCCTCACCGGCGTGATCGACAAGATGCTGATTTTCCCGCAAAATATGCTCGACAACATGAACAAGTTTCCGGGCCTCGTGATGTCCCAACGTGTGCTCCTCGCCCTCACCCAAGCGGGCGTGAGCCGCGAAGACGCCTACACCATGGTCCAGCGCAACGCGCTCAAGGTCTGGGAACACCGCACCGATTTCAAAGAGGAACTGCTGGCCGACGCCGACGTGGTCGCCGCCCTCGGCACCGATCAGATCGCGGAAAAGTTCGACATGGCCTACCACACCAAACACGTCGACACGATCTTTGCCCGGGTCTTCGGCGACGCCTGATCACCCGTCTGGAAAATGCACCAGGCTCAGCTTGTTGCCATCCAGATCGCGCAAATAGCCACCAAAGAAATCGGGCCCATAGATCGGGCGCGGCCCGGGATCGCCTGCGCTTGTCCCGCCCGCCTTCAGGCCGGCGGCATGGGCCGCGCGCACCTCGTCCGGGTCCGCGCACATCAGCCCCACCATCACGCCATTGCCCGGCACCGCCGCAGCCCCATCCTGCGGCGCGGTCACCCAGATCCGCCCGCCTCCGCGCAACTGGTAACACAGCGCATGGGGCAGGATCTCCATCACCACATGCCCGCCGATCACCGGCAGCACCGCGTCGTAAAACCCGCGCGCCCGCACCACGTCGTTTGACCCCACCGTCACATAGTTCAACGCCATCTCACACCTCACACTGTCCCTCAAACCCTACCAAATCTCCCGGCCGGACAAACCCCAATGGCCCCCCCCCGCGCCCGCAGCCCCTTCTCTGTTTCAAAAAAAATCCTCCCCGAAGGGCCGGTTCGCCACCTGCACTCCCCGGCCCGCCACGACACATAACCAACCCAAACCGCCCCAAATCCGACCAAAACAGCCCCTGCGACATCCCGCCCGCGACATTTTCTTTGGCAGCCCCGCCGTTCTGCCCTAGCCTTACGTCACCTAGAAACAGGAGACGACCGATGAAGACCAAGACCCTCGCAGTCGCGCTGGCCCTCACCATCGCCCCCACCCTCAGCTTTGCCATGGGCTGCCAATACGGCAAGCACGAGCAGCAGGCGATGTCCTGCGCGCCGGGCAA
>JBCBCR010000271.1:0-3507 GCA_038530495.1 Pseudomonadota bacterium
CATCCTGATGCGCGACCCGGACGCGGCGGAACGCCAACTGCGCCAGCACCTTGCCAGCGCCTGGGAACAGGTGCGCAGCACCTTCGACGGGCTCTAGACGATGCGCATCGGCTGCATGGGCGAGGTGATGCTGGAACTGGTGCCGGGCGCGGGCGATCAGGCGACGCTGGGCGTGGCGGGCGACAGCTACAACACCGCCGTCTATCTGGCGCATCTCATGGGCGCGGGGCATGTCGACTATATCACCGTGCTGGGCACCGATGGGCTCAGCGGGCGCATACGGGACCGCATGCGATCCTGCAATGTCGATGACAGCCGCATCCTCACCCACCCCGACCGCGTCCCGGGCCTCTATGCCATCGCAACCGACGCCGCAGGCGAACGCAGCTTCACCTACTGGCGCGGCACGTCCGCGGCGCGCACGCTCTATGACCCGGACCGCACGCCCGGCTTTTCCGGCCTCACGCACCTGTTCTACTCGGGCATCACGCTCGCGATCCTGCCGCCGAAAAACCGCGCCCGCCTCTTTGCGACCGTTTCGCGGTTCCGCGCCCGGGGCGGCGTCGTCGCCTTTGACAGCAACTACCGCCCCCGCCTGTGGGAAAGCCGCGACACAGCCCGCGCCACCATCGAACAGGCGTGGCGCACCTGCGACATCGCCCTGCCCTCGCTCGACGACGAAGTCGCGCTCTTTGGCGACCCGGACGAGGACGCGGTACTGGCCCGCTTTGCCGGCTACGGCCTTTCCAAGGGGGCGCTGAAACGCGGCGCCGCAGGCCCCCGCGCGCTTTTGGGCGATGCACCCGACCCGCCCGAACCGGTACCTGTCCGCGACAGCACCGCCGCCGGCGACAGCTTCAACGCGGGCTTTCTAGCCGCCTTGATCTCGGGCAAGGATACCAAAGCGGCCATGGCCGCAGGTCACACATTGGCCGCCCGCGTCGTCCAGCACCCCGGCGCGATCATCTTATGACAGGGAAGGAACGCCAATGAAATGCGGAGTCATCGGCCTCGGCGACATGGGGTCCGGCATTGCCCTGAACCTCATCCAGAACGGCTTTACCACCAGCGGCTTCGACCTTGATCCCGGCCGCATGTCGGCCTTTTCCGACATGGGGGGTGAGCCGTGCGCATCCGCCGCCGACGTCGGTGCCGCCAGCGACGCGGTGTTCGTGATGGTCATGAACGGCGATCAGGCGCGCAGCGTGATCTCGGACCTGATGACCACCATGCAACCCGACGGCGCGGTGATCCTGTCGGCCACGATCAAACCGGCCGAGGCGCGCAGCATCGCCAAGATCACCAAACGCGCGGGCATCGCCCTGATCGACACGCCGGTGTCGGGCGGCTACCCGGGCGCGCAGGGCGGCACGCTCACCATGATGGCCGCCGCCCCCGCGGGCGTGCTCGATCACTTTGCCCCAGTGATGGAGGCCGTCAGCGCCAACATCCACCGCGTGGGCACCGAACCGGGCGACGGCCAGACGGTCAAGGCGTGCCTGCAATCGCTTATCGGCGCGCAATTCTCAGCCACGTTCGAAGCCGCAGCGCTGGCGGCGAAGGCAGGCGTGCCGGGCCAGGTCATCCTTGATGTCTTCTCCACCTCCTCGGCCGGCTGCGGCATCGTCAACAACGCCCTGCAAAAGATCATCGACCGCCAGTTCGAAGGCACCGGCAGCCACATCAACACGATGCACAAGGATCTCACGATCTCCATGAACCTCGGCGAAGAGCTGGGCGTGCCCCTGCACACCGCCGCCGCCGCGATGCAGATCTTCCACGCCGGACGCACCCGCCACCCCAACGGCGACAACTGGGTCGCCACCCGCGTGATCGAAGACATCGTCGGCGCCGAACTGCACCGCGACGCCGCGCGCAAGACCCGCGGGGACGACACATGAAACTCGGCGTCATCTGCGATGGCATCAGCCGCGATCTGGCCTACACGCTCGACGTGATGGACGAATTCGATCTGACATATGCCGAACTGCAATTCGTCGGCGACACCGAGGTCGGCGATCACAGCGCTGCCGAAATCCGCGAGATCGACACCATGCTGCGTGACCGCGGCAAACCGGTCAGTTGCCTGTCGCGCCACATCTTTGCGGGCCTGACCACCCAAAACCGCCCCGGCGATGCTGCCCACACCGCCCACATGGACGCGCTCGCCCGTGTCATCGACATGGCCCACATCACCGGCGCACCGCTGGTCCGCATCATGACCAACAAAAAGGAACAGATCCTCTGGGGCGCAGGCGGCGCGGAAAAATGGAACGTCGCCCACGGCGCATGGGACGCCACGCTGGCGCTGATCGCCCCCGCCATCGACGTGGCCCGCGCCGCAGACATCACGCTGGTGGTGGAAACCGGCAACGGCACCATGGTCAACTCCAGCTACACCGCGGCCAAGCTGATCGACGATCTGGATGCCCACGGCACGCTGCAGGTGCTCTGGGATCCCGCCAACAACTGCTGGTGCCACGAACCGGCCTACCCCGACGGCTATGACGCCCTGCGCGGCGGCTATCTCGGGCACATCCACATCAAGGATGTCACCGTCGATACGCCCCGCGCTACGCTCACCGTCAACCGCATTGGCGAGGGCCAGCTTGGCCCGCTCTTCCAGCCCATCGCCGACGCCCTGCGCGCCGACGCCTATGACGGCGTGATCAGCTTTGAAAGCGTCTACCACCCCGGCAATGGCGACTACGAGGCGGGCTTTCGCGAAGGCATCGACCGGTTCAAGGCGCTCTTTGCATGACTGCCCCCGCGATCGCGGTCTTTGGCGCGGGCCTCGTCGGCGCCCGCCACGTGGCGCAGGCCGCCGCACAGGCGCGCCTCGCCGCCATCGTCGACCCCTCGCCCGCCGCCCGCGACCTCGCCGCCCAACACGACGTCCCATGGTTCGCTAACCCCGCCGCGTACCTCGACGCGCATCGCCCAGACGGCGTCGTCATCGCCACCCCCAACGCGCTGCACGCCGACCACGCGGTGGCCTGCCTCTCCCGCCGCATCCCCTGCCTCATCGAAAAGCCCATCGCCGACACCGTCGCCGCCGCCACCCGCATCGTCGACGCCAGCGCACAGCACGAAACCCCCGTCCTCGTCGGCCACCACCGCCGCCACAACCCGATCATCGCCCGCGCCAAGGCGATCATCGACGCCGGCACCCTCGGCGACATCACCGCCGTCACGGGTCAGTTCTGGCTCTACAAACCCGACGACTACTTTGACGCCACATGGCGCACGCAGCCGGGTGGCGGGCCGACGATGATCAACTGCATCCACGACATCGACCTAATGCGGCACCTCGTCGGCGACATCACCGACCTGCAGGCCATGCGCAGCCACGCCCGCCGCGGCCTCGCCGTCGAAGACACCGCCGCCATCCTGATCGAGTTCAAGAATGGCGCGCTTGGCACATTTTCAGCCTCGGACACCGTCGTCTCGCCGTGGAGTTGGGAGTTCACGGCACAAGAAAACCCAGCCTATCATCACACTCCGGGC
>JBCBCR010000272.1:0-3446 GCA_038530495.1 Pseudomonadota bacterium
CCTGCACATCCATATCGTCGGCGACCGACAGGCAGCAGTCGATGGCGCCGGGGGTGGTGCCCCAATCCTCGTGCAGTTTCATGGCGCATGCGCCTGCCTTGATCTGTTCTTCGAGCGCGGCGGGCAGCGAGGCGTTGCCCTTGCCCGCAAAGGCGAGGTTCATCGGGAAGGCGTCGGCGGCTTGCAGCATGCGCCCGATATGCCACGGCCCGGGGGTGACCGTGGTGGCCAGCGTGCCGTGGGCGGGGCCGGTACCGCCGCCAAGCATCGTGGTGAGGCCGGAATGGAGCGCATCCTCGATCTGTTGCGGGCAGATAAAGTGGATGTGGCTGTCGAACCCGCCTGCGGTCAGGATCTTACCTTCACCAGCGATGGCCTCGGTCCCCGGGCCGATGATGATGTTGACGCCCGGTTGCGTGTCGGGATTGCCCGCCTTGCCGATGCCGGCGATGCGCCCGTCGCGCAGGCCGACGTCGGCCTTGTAGATGCCCGTCCAGTCCACAATCAGCGCGTTGGTGATCACAGTGTCCACCGCGCCATCTGCGCGCGTGACCTGAGACTGGCCCATCCCGTCGCGAATGACCTTGCCGCCGCCGAACTTGACCTCTTCACCATAGAGCAAGGCATTGCCGCCCGCGCCGCCCGTGTCGGCGGCCCCTGCGGCTTCGGCGGTCAGGTCACGCTCGACTTCGATGAAGAGTTCGGTGTCGGCGAGGCGGACCTTGTCACCGACGGTGGGGCCGAACATGGCGGCATAGTCAGCGCGGGGGATGGATGTGGGCATGGGTGTCCTCAGGGCAGAATTTGGCCGTCATATAATTCAGGGCGAATCGTGATTACTGGAGGTGATGCCAGCCCGCAAACGGGTCTCAACAAAGGAGATGGCATCATGAGCGAGTACGTTGTTTGGTACACCGCGACTATGACAACTGTCGGGTTTTTGTGGGAGTTTGGGATATGGCTCGGAATATGGTGAAGCATATACCGGGCCGCGCAGTGGACCGGATCACGCCCGACCCGCCCCCCAGGGCGGGCGTGATACGCCAACTCTGGGGCCGCGCGTGATCCTCTGTTCTGGGAGCGGAAAGTCATACCTCAAACACCCCGTCCACCGGCACCTGCATCGCTGTCACCAACCCATTGGTCTGCATCGCCATGCCGATGACGCTCAGCATCTCGCCATGTTGCGCCGCACTCATTCCTTTGGTCTTTGCTGCTGCCGTGTGGGAATGGGTGCAGTATTCGCACCCGTTCGCCACGGACACGGCGATATAGAGCATCTCCTTGACCAGCGGGTCCAATTCGCCCGGACCCATCACCTCTTTCAACCGTCCCCACGTGGCGGCCAGCAGCGCCGGATCATTCGCCAGCGCCCGCCAGAAATTGTTGACGTACTCTGTTCCGCGCACCGCGCGGATGTCGTCAAAGATGGCCAGCACCTCGGCGCTGGCCGCGTCGTCCGATATGAGAGGGACGGTCGCCATCACACCATCGCAAAAATGCGGGCGGGACCGCCGGTGCCGCCGCGATGGGTCGGCGCGCCCACGACCAGTGTTGCCCCGGCGGCGGGCACTTGGTCCAGACCGGCGAGGTTCTCGATCCCGTAGCGGCCCGCGGGCAGCCAGGCATAGTGGGAAGCAAAGGTTTCGGACGGGCCGTGGTCCAGCGACAGGGTGTCGACGGCCATGGCGACGGCGCTGGTCTCCTCAAGCAGCATCTGCGTGGCCTCGATGTGAAAGCCAGGGAAATGCATCTTCTCGTCCGCGCCCACGTTGCGGTACCCGTCGCCGCCGGTCTTGCCCGCCCAGCCCGAATGCATGGCGATGCAGGCGCCGTCCGGAATGTCGCCGTTGTCAGCGATCCAGGCCCTCAGATCATCGGGCGTCACCTGAGCGTCCGGGTCCGCCGCGGCCCGTGCCGCGATGTCCACGACGCAGAGCGGCACCACGAGGCTGCTGATCGGCAGTTCATCGACCGAAGCGCCATCGGCGGAAAAGTGCAGCGGGGCATCGATATGCGTGCCGGTGTGTTCATTGACCGACAGGTTGAACAGGTTGAACCCGTGTTCGGCAAAGTTGAACGGCTGTTCGCTGGTGATGCCCGGAGCGCCGAAATAGGTGGGAAAGGCGTCGTCATAGACATGGGTCATGTCGACCACGCCACCATGGCCCGCAGCCATCGCCGCAGGTGCCGCCGTCACGCCCACGGTGGCCGCCGCCCCCAGCGCCGCCGTGGTCCGGAAAAAGTCGCGGCGCGACAGCATGCGGTCCTTGACCGCGTTCATCACACATACATCACACATCGTCAGGTCCTCCCTTTGGGTTTGCCCTGCTCAAAGGTCGCCCATCACCTGCTGGTTGAAACCATACACCTTTCTGGCGCCGCCGATGGGAATCAATTCTACGTCACGTGCCTGACCGGGTTCGAACCGCACCGCGGTGCCTGCCGCGATGTCAAGCCGCATGCCGCGCGCCGCGTCCCTGTCGAAGTCGAGCGCGCTGTTGGCCTCGGCAAAGTGGTAGTGGCTGCCCACTTGCACCGGCCGGTCGCCGGTATTGGCCACGTGCAGCGTGATGGCCGCCGCACCGCCGTTGAGCGGGATGTCGCCCGCTGCCGGGATCACTTCGCCTGGGATCATCGTGCCACGCTCCTCTGTTTCACCTTGCCAAATAAACTCAAATCCGACCGCGCCGTCTGCGCTACCGTATGGGGTTATGCACGGTCACCAGCTTGGTGCCGTCAGGAAAGGTCGCCTCGACCTGCACGTCGTGGATCATCTCGGGCACGCCCTCCATGCATTGATCGCGGGTGATGACATGGGCCCCGGCATCCATCATTTCGGCGACGCTGCGCCCGTCACGCGCCCCTTCGACCACGGCGTCGGTGATCAGGGCGATGGCCTCGGGGTGGTTCAGCTTGACACCGCGGTCCAACCGCTTGCGCGCCACTTCTGCGGCCATGGCCACCAGCAATTTGTCTTTTTCTCTTGGGGTGAGTTGCATTCACAGTCTCCAGCACAGCGGCAGTGCGCCGTTTGTCAGGTGATCAAGGATCGGCAGCAAGCGCGCGCGCAGCCCGTAGCCGTCGCGCGCCAGAACGCGCATGACCAGTATGTCGGGGGCCAGAAGGCTGGCCCCACCGTTCGTGCCCAGATTGGCCCGCAGCGGATCAAGCTGCGCCTCGGCTTCGGGGGCCACGAAGATCAAGGCCGCCATTGCCGCAGCGCTGCCGCCAACCGCGGCGCCCTGCATCTGCGCAGTGATGTCGCCGCTCAGGTGCCAGCCGTCACGCATCAGGGGCGCGCCGTTCCGGGTCAGCGCGATGCGGTCGGTGATACGGCCGGTCAGGTGGGTCTCGCCCATCGCGAGCCGTCCAAAACACATCGGCTCAACCAGCAGTGCGCGCGCCCCTTGGGCGAGGTCACAGTTCAGTGTGCGTTGCAGATT
>JBCBCR010000273.1:0-3442 GCA_038530495.1 Pseudomonadota bacterium
CTTTGGGGGGCGCGGCTCCATCTGGGGGGCATTCTTCGGGGCGCTTATCGTGGGTGTGTTCATGCTGGGCCTCGGCATGGCCGGTGTGAACCCGCAATGGACCTTCATGCTCATCGGCACACTCATCATCGCCGCTGTCGGCATTGACCAATGGATCAGAAAGGTAGCAGCGTAATGGAACCCATCCTCAAAGGCCGCAATCTGACCAAGCGCTATGGCAAGGTCGTCGCCCTCGATAATTGCGACTTCGACCTCTATCCCGGCGAAATCCTTGCCGTGATCGGCGACAACGGCGCGGGCAAGTCGACACTGATCAAGGCGCTGTCGGGGGCCGTGGTCCCTGACAGTGGAGAGGTTACGCTCGAAGGCAAGCCCGTGCGCTTCTCCTCGCCCAATGACGCCCGCCATCACGGCATTGAGACGGTCTACCAGACCCTTGCCGTCAGCCCAGCCTTGTCGATTGCCGACAACATGTTCATGGGCCGCGAGATCCGCAAACCTGGTTGGCGCGGCTCGCTCCTCAAACAGCTCGACAAGGCCGAGATGGAGCGTCTGGCGCGTGAAAAGCTCAACGATCTTGGGCTGATGACGATTCAGAACATCAATCAGGCAGTGGAAACCCTGTCGGGCGGGCAGCGTCAGGGTGTCGCCGTGGCGCGGGCCGCCGCGTTTGGGTCCAAAGTCATCATTCTGGACGAACCGACAGCCGCCCTTGGCGTGAAGGAGAGCCGCAAGGTGCTGGAACTGATCCTCGACGTGCGGTCCCGCGGCATCCCGATCATCCTGATCAGCCACAACATGCCCCATGTGTTTGAAGTCGCCGACCGCATTCATGTCCACCGTCTTGGCCGCAGGCTCTGTGTGGTGGACCCGAAGGATTATACCATGTCCGACGCGGTGGCCTTTATGACTGGTGCCAAGGAACCGCCCGCCGAGGCGGTTCCCGCATAAAGCTGGGTCAGGAGCGTTGCCGCCTTGCGGTAGCGTTCATGCCCTGCGGCGAAGGCATCGACCAGCCGCGCATCGGGCTCAATCGTGCGTTCGATTGGCGGGGCAGCGGCCACCTCCGACCCCGCCCCCGCCGCCATCATCCCCAGCCGCGCCGCCCCCAAGGCCGCACCGAAATCGCCCTTCGCGGGCAGGTCGAGCGGTTGGTTTAACGCCGTCGCCAGCACCCGCAACCAATACTCCGACTGCGACCCGCCTCCGACCGCAACACAAGTCTCGATCAACGTGCCCGCCGCCGCCAGCGCATCGCGGCAGTCAGCCAGCGCAAAGGCCACGCCTTCCAGAACTGCGCGGGTGGCTGCGTCGCGGTCGGTCGCGTGGGCCAGCCCCACAAACCCGCCCCGGATGGTCGCTGAGTTGAGCGGTGTGCGTTCGCCCCCGAGATAGGGCAGGAACACCCCCTCCCCCGGCGCCTGCAACGGCCCAAGGTCAGATGTCAGCGCCCGCGCATCGCTGCCTACAACCCCGGCCCACCAGTTCAGGCTGTCTGTCGCCGACAGGATCACCCCCATCTGGTGCCACATGTCCGGCAAGGCGTGGCAGAACGTGTGAACAGCTGTGCCGGGATCCGGTGCATATCCATCGCTGGCGGCAAAGAGCACACCGGACGTACCCAGCGACACAAACGCTTGCCCCGGCTGCACAACGCCCATTCCCACGGCAGAGGCCGCGTTGTCCCCTGCCCCACCCGCAATCGGAACGGAAGGTCCAAAACCCCAGCGCGCGGCCAGTGCTGCCCGCACCGTCCCCGACACGTCAGACCCTGCTACCAAACGCGGCATCGCCCCCCGGCTCAGCCCGGACCGCGCAAGCAGATCGTCCGACCAATCCCGCGCGCCAGTGTCGAGCCATGATGTGCCCGCGGCATCCGACATCTCCGCCACCTTTTCGCCTGTGAGCCAGAGCCGCAGGTAATCCTTGGGCAGAAGCACCGACCGCACCTGATCAAACAGCGATGGATGCACCTCGCGCAGCCAGTGCAGTTTCGGCGCGGTGAAGCCCGGAAAGACGATGTTACCACTGATTTCGCGCCAGCCGGGCTCCGCGTCCATCATTGTCGCCTGCCCGGCCGCACGGGTGTCATTCCACAGAATGCAAGGCCACAACACCTCATCCTGCGGCCCAAGCAACGTCGCCCCGTGCATATGCCCCGACAGCCCGATCCCTAGCACTCCGCCAAGATCCACGCAGGCGCTGAGGTCGTCCAAAACCGCCTCACAGGCCGCGATCCAGCTGAGCGGATCCTGCTCGGACCAGCCCGGTTGTGGGCGGCTCACGATCAGGGGGGCGGTTGCCTCCGCAACCGGGCGCTGATCTTGATCGATCAGCAGCGCCTTCAGAGACGAGGTTCCAAGATCGAGGCCGAGAAACATGGGCTGCCTTTGGTGCGGTTCATGCCCACTCTATCGGGACGCGGCCTTGGCACAATGGCCCCAATAAAAAACGCCCGACCGCAGGGGCCGGGCGTTTGCAATCATGAGGGCGAGTTCAAAGCTCTTCCAGGATCACCTGAAAATCGATCCGACTGTCACTCAGCCCGGCGACAGGCTGCGGATGCGACGGTGCGCCGATGATCACCTGTTCGGACGGAATGCCCGCATTCACCAGCTTGCCCATCAGAACCACGGCCCGCAGACGTCCGGTTGAGCCATCTTCACCAGCCCGTGGGTCGTCGGTGTGCTGACCCACGATGCGCAACCGCGCCTCGGGACAATTGGCAGCAAGCGTGCCGAGACGCACCGCGAGGGCCTCATCCGCGTCGGACGTAGTCATGCCGCGTGGCGCGTATTCAATATTTGCCACCTCAACGGCTGCGCGCAGCTGCGCGACGCAGGCAGTCGTGGTGAAATCTACCGGCGCTGGCGCTGAGGCCTGAATGAACGCAGCGCGGTCCGTGGCCACGATAATCGCAAACTCGACCCGGCGGTCATAGAAGGACGAGGGCTGGGTGCCGGTCAGTCCCGACGGCACGCTAGAGCCCAGACCCTCGGCCACGAAAAGCTGCGGATCGATGCCGGAGGCCGCGATGCGTGTCACGATCGCCTCCGCCCGCTCAAGGCTGAGACGCTGATTGATCGCCGGGTTGCCGGACGGGTCAGAGTGACCCTGCACCCGGATCGTGACGCCGGGGCATTGTTCGGCCAGAACGCCAAGTACACGGGCCTGATCGATGCCAGCGGCGTCGCCGGTCAGGCCACCGCTTGGGAAATAGACCCGGGTTTGTGCGGCGAGTGCCCGCAGATCGTCGATGCAACGAAGATCATTGGCCAGATTAGCCTGAGCATTGGCGAAGAAGTCGGTCGTCACCGGTCCTTGCGCGACGACGGGCGTCTCATCGAGTGCGGCGTCGCGGGCCTCTTCCAGCACGTCGATCGAGAAGCCTGTACTGCGCGTCACCTGCGCGTCATCGACGGTGGGCGCCTCCTCAAGCAAC
>JBCBCR010000274.1:0-3411 GCA_038530495.1 Pseudomonadota bacterium
CCACCACCGTCGCCGCCACCACCCTGCACGAGATCGTGCGCAAGCTGCCCGATGGCGCGCTTGTCACCCTGACGGCCGATGCCTCTGCGGGTCGGTTGACGGTGGACGCAGGCCGGTCGAACTTTTCGCTCGCGACCCTGCCCAAGGAAGACTTCCCGGTCATGGCGTCGTCGGAATATACCTCGAACTTCTCGGTACCCGCACCGCAGCTACGGCGGCTGTTCGACAAATCGAAATTCGCCATCTCGACCGAAGAAACCCGCTACTACCTCAACGGCGTCTACATGCATGTCGCTGATGGCGAAGAAGGTCGCGCGCTGCGCTGCGTGGCCACCGACGGCCACCGTCTGGCCCGGATCGACGGCGCGCTGCCCGAAGGTGCCGCCGAGATGCCCGGCGTGATCGTGCCGCGCAAGACCGTGGGCGAGCTGCGCAAGCTCTTGGATGACGACGACATGCAGATCGCGGTCAGCGTCAGCGAAACCAAGGTGCGCTTTGCCACGCCCGACATCACCCTGACGTCCAAGGTGATCGACGGCACGTTCCCCGACTACACCCGCGTGATCCCCATGGGGAACACCCGCAAGCTCGAGGTCGACGCCAGCGACTTTGCCAAGGCCGTGGACCGTGTGGCCACCGTCAGCAGCGAACGCAGCCGCGCGGTCAAGATGCAGCTGGACGAGGACCGGCTGGTCCTCAGCGTAAATGCCCCCGACAGCGGTGCGGCCGAAGAAGAGCTGGCCGTGGCTTATGGCGACGAACGGCTCGAGATCGGGTTCAACGCCAAATACCTGCTGGAAATCGCGAGCCAGGTGGACCGCGAGAACGCGGTGTTCATGTTCAACTCGTCCGGCGACCCCACCCTGATGCGCGAAGGCACAGACACCTCGGCCATCTACGTGGTCATGCCGATGCGCGTGTAACTTTCTTGCCTCCGGCGGAGGTATTTCTGGCCAGAAGAAGACAGGGGCGCGCATGACACTGTCCCTTTCATCGCTCACCGTTTCGCATTTTCGCTCGCACAAACTGGCGCGGCTGGAACTGGATCCACGTCCTGTGGCGATCCACGGGCCCAATGGTGCGGGCAAGACCAATATCCTCGAGGCGGTGTCGCTTTTTTCACCCGGACGCGGGGTGCGACGTGCATCTGCCGAGGATATGACGCGCCGACCCGAGGCGCTGGGCTGGAAGCTGAACGGCGTGGTACAGTCGCTGGGGCACGTCTACGAGGTGGAAACCTGGTCGGAAAACGGGGCTGCGCGGCAGGTGCGCATTGATGGCAAGGCGGCGGCACAGACAGCACTGGGGCGCATGTGCCGGGTGCTGTGGCTGATCCCGGCCATGGACCGGCTGTGGATCGAAGGGGCCGAGGGACGGCGGCGGTTTCTGGACCGGATGACGCTGAGCTTTCTGCCCGACCACGCGCAGCTGTCGCTGGAATATGAAAAGGCCATGCGCGAGCGGAACCGGCTGCTCAAGGACATGGTGCGCGACGGGCACTGGTACGCCGCTTTGGAGGCGCGGATGGCGGAAACCGGGACAGCGATCCACGCCAACCGCGTGCAGGCGCTGACAGCACTGGCCGACGCGCAGGCGCAGGCGGAAACCGCGTTTCCCGCCGCAGACCTGACACTGCAACCGGGTGAGTTGGGTATGCCTGAGGCCGCCGAAGACATGCGCGAAGCCTTGGCACAGGGCCGCGCGCGTGACCTTGCCGCCGGTCGCACGTTGATCGGGCCGCACCGCGCCGACCTGTTCGGTGTTTATGCGGCCAAAGGTGTCCCGGCCAAGGACTGTTCCACCGGTGAGCAAAAGGCTCTGCTCGTGTCCCTGATCCTCGCCAATGCGCGCGCGCTTGCCGCAGATTTTGGCGCGCCACCGCTTCTATTGCTCGACGAGGTCGCGGCACATCTGGACGCCGGGCGCCGCGCGGCGCTTTATGACGAGATCTGTGCCCTGGGCGCGCAGGCGTGGATGACCGGCACCGGGGCCGAGCTCTATGACAGCCTCGGTGACCGCGCGCAGTACATCGAAGTAACCGAAACCGACGGCATCAGCGAGACACGCGGACCATGACCCTGTCGCCCTTTGACGTGGCGCTCTATGCTGGCGCGCTGACCGTGTTGTTCCTGACACCGGGGCCTGTGTGGGTCGGCCTGATCGCGCGCAGCCTGTCGGGCGGATTCCGCGCCGCGTGGCCCTTGGCGCTGGGTGTGGTGATCGGCGATGTGCTGTGGTCGCTCTTGGCGATCTTTGGCATCACGTGGATCCTGTCGCTCTATGGCGGGATCCTCGAGGTTCTGAAATGGGTCGCGGCGGCAGTGTTCATCCTGATGGGCTGGGCGGTGATACGGCACGCGGGCAAAAGCATCGGCACCGACAATCGCCTGACCCGGCCCGGCATGTGGGCGGGGTTTGTCGCCGGCCTCGCGGTGATCCTCGGCAACCCCAAGGCGATCCTGTTCTACATGGGCATGCTGCCGGGATTCTTTGACCTCAGCGCGCTGACCGCGTGGGACGTGGCGGTGATCGCGGGGCTGTCGGCGGTGGTGCCGCTGGTGGGCAACCTGATGATGGCCGTGTTCATCGACCGCGCACGGCGGTTGGTGTCCTCGCCCAGCGCGCTGCGGCGGATGAACCTGATCGCCGGGGCGCTCTTGATCTGCGTCGGGCTCGTGGTGCCGTTTACTTGAACCAGGCTTTCAGAAACGGCAGCAGCCGCTCCTCGACCGTCGTCGAGGCATGGAGCGCGCAAAATTGCATCGAAATGGCGTGGATCAGGAAGGCGCCGATGCCCTCGGCCAACAGCTCGGGCGGGATATCGTCGCGCACGTGCAGATCAAGGTGCTGCACCCATTTCAGCGAGACTTCGTACTGCTGCATGAAAGTCTGCGCGATGGGCCCGATCTCTTCGATCGCGGCGGCACCGCTGTGGCGCAGGATCAAATCGAACACATAGCGTTCCGACGTGGCAAACTGGATCAGCGGGCGCATGGCACGCACCATTTCGACCGCCGATCGCGGCACAGGGCCGTGGTCCATCTCATCGAGTATGGCGGACAACCGCCCGCCAATGAGTTGATCCATTAGCGCGTCTTTGTCCTTGAAATGCGCAAAGAACGTGCCCTTGGCCACGCCGGCGCGCAACACAACCTCTTCGACTCGCAACGCTTCATAGCCGGACTGCGCGACAAGCTCGGTCGCAGCATCCAGCAACCGGGCGCGTGTTTTGAGTGTGCGGGCTTGAACTGCTTTTCCCATGGGACCCTTTTCGCAAAAAAACTGACCGGGGTCAAATTTATTATTGACCGCGGTCATTTTATGAGTCTATAAAACTGACCATGGTCAATTTCATCTCATGGAGCATCCCGATGACACCCAAACGCATTACCATCCTGAACGGTCACCCCG
>JBCBCR010000275.1:0-3399 GCA_038530495.1 Pseudomonadota bacterium
GTGGCCATTGGTGTGCTGCCGCTGGCCACGAAATTCACCACCGTCGACGACACAAGGCAGAACGACCGCAACAGCACCAGCGCCCGGTCACGCCGCGGCACCTGTGGCAGCCCGCCACGCGACGCCGTTTCCACCAGCGTGATCGCGCAGTGCACCGCATAGCGCAGGAACGCCAGTTGCAGGACACCCAAGCCTGCGGCCATCAACCACTTGCTTGACGAATCCACCGTCGCAAACAGCAGGTTGGCCAGCAAAACCAGCGCAATCGCTGGTCCCAACGCCGCTGTGTGCGGCGTGTCAGTCACGTCCCAACTTCTTGGCGTAATGATCAATCAGCTGCGGCACCATCGCCTCTGCCAGTCCGCTATCGCGCGCCTCTTCCAGCATCGACAGCCCCGCCGGCGCCATAATCGACGGCGCGCCCGCATCTTGGGTCATCTGGTTGTAATACCCGACATCCTTGGCCGCGTTCTTGATCGAAAAGGCCAGCTTCGTTGGATCACCGTCAATCGCATAGGCCTTCATGAAATCAAAAAACCCGTTGCCCACAGGCCCCGCCGCGATCACGTCATAGACCGATTGCCGATCCACGCCCGCCGTGTCCGCGGTCACGAACGCTTCGGCAAAGAGGTTCGCCATCGACTGCGCGACAAAGTTGTTGATCAGCTTGACCGTGTGTCCGTTCCCCAACGCACCAAGGTGAAAAACGTTTTCGCCCAGATCGTCCAGCACCGGCTTGGCAGTCTCAAACGCCGCCGCATCGCCCGCGCACATCAGGTTCAGCATCCCCTCACGGGCATGGGACGGCGTCCGCCCGATCGGCGCATCCATGTAGACCGCCCCGGTGTCGGCCACCTCGGCCCCCAACACCTTGGTCGATGCAGGCAGCGAGGTGCCGAAATCAATCACGATATTGCCCGCGCCCAGCCCCGCGATCACGCCATCTGCGCCACGCATCCGGCTTTCCACCTGATCGGACGTGCCCATGCACAGCATGATGATGTCGGTTGCCTCGGCCACCTCGCGCGCATTTGCGGCCTCCACCGCGCCCCGCGCGATGGCCTTGTCCAGCTCGGTCCGGTCCCGGTTGCCCAGCACCGTCACGGGATAGCCCTTGTCCTGCAGCCGCGCCACCATGGCGCCGCCCATCAGCCCCATGCCGATAAACCCAATCTTCTGCGTCATCTTGCTGACCTCCTACATCACGGCGCCAATGTGCCAGGGAACAAATTCATAATCGCCAAGACCTTGCGCCTCGCTCTTGGTGTGCGTGCCCGACGCGGTGGCCAGGATCATGTCGTAAATCTCGCGCCCCATCGCCTCGACGCTGACACCTTGGGACAGGATGCGGCCCGCGTCGATGTCCATGTCCTCGGCCATCCGCGTGGCCATATCGGTGTTGGTCGCGATCTTGATCGTCGGCGCGGGTTTCGAGCCAAAGGCCGACCCCCGCCCGGTGGTGAAACACACGATCTGGCACCCGCCCGCGATCTGCCCCGTGACCGACGCGGGATCGTATCCAGGGCTGTCCATGAAGGTAAACCCGGACGCGGTCACGGGTTCGGCGTATTTGTACACGCCCCGCAGCGGCGTGGTCCCGCCCTTGGCCGCCGCCCCCAGCGATTTTTCCAAAATCGTGGTCAACCCGCCCGCCTTGTTGCCGGGGCTGGGGTTGTTGTCCATCGAACCACGGTTGCGCGCGGTGTAATCCTCCCACCAGCGGATCAGGTCGATCAGCTTTTCACCCGTCGCCCGGTCCGCCGCCCGCGCGGTCAGCAGGTGCTCGGCGCCGTAAATCTCGGGCGTCTCGGCCAGCACCCCGGTGCCGCCCTGTGCGGCCAGCAGGTCGCAGGCATAACCCAAGGCCGGGTTCGCCGTGACCCCTGACCACGCATCCGATCCCCCGCATTGCAGCGCCACCTTCAGCGCGCTGGCGGGGCATTCCGTCCGGCGCGCCTTGTTCGCCTCGGGCAGCATCGCGGTGACCTTCTCGATCCCCAGCGCCACGGTCCGGCGCAGCCCGGCAACATTCTGGATGTTCATGGTCTGAAAGGTCGGGCCCTGCGCCAGCCCATAGGCTTCCAGCAACCAGTCGATCTGGTTCATCTCGCAGCCCAGCCCCACCATCAGCACTGCCGCATGGTTGGGATGCCGCGCATAGCCCCACATCACCCGCTGCAACGCCTCGAACCCGTCGCCATCGCCCGCCATCCCGCAGCCCGTCCCGTGGACAAAGGCCACGACCCCGTCGACATGGGGATAGTCCGCCAGCACCTCGGGCGTGAAATGATCCGCGATCATCCGCGCCGCTGTGGCCGAGCAATTCACCGAGGTCACGATCGCGATGTAATTGCGCGTGCCCACCGCGCCACTGTCGCGCCGGTAGCCCAGAAAGCTGTCCGGCGTCACCTTGGGCGCGGCCCGCAGGTTGGTGCCAAAGGCATAGTCACCCGTCACATTCCGGAACGCCACGTTGTGCGTGTGCACATGCGCGCCCGCCGCGATGTCACAGGCGGCATAGCCGATCACTTGCGCGTATTTCCGGATCGGCGCACCTTCGGAGATGTCTGTCAGCGCAATCTTGTGCCCCGCCGGAACCGGCGCAGTACAGGCAACCCCGTCCACCACGTCGCCCGCGCGCAACGCTGTGCGCGCCACGGCCACGCTGTCGCGGGGATCAAGCGTGATCAGGCTCATGCACAGAACGGACCGGATGTGGGCCAGCGATGCTGCGGGATATGCGCGGTGTGCGCCAGCCTGTGCCGCGTGTCCTCCCACATCTGCTTCCACACCCGCCAGTCGCGCAATTCGCTGTCGGGCCGCGCCCGCGACCGCGCCACGAAGCTCGGGAAATGATCCCGCCCCGAGGGCTGCCCGGTCACATTGTACCGCAGGTCAAACGACCACCTGAACCCGTCGGACATGTTGGCAAGGCTCGCATGCGGCGTCAGCGGGTGAAAGATCACCGCCCCGCCCGCCTTCACCGGTGTCGGCACCGCCGCGCGTTTCGGCAGGTACCGGTTGCGAATGCCGGTCTGGCCCAAGGAGCAATGCGGCAGCATCTCCGCCTCCTTGCCCGGTTTCACCTGCAAACAGCCGTTTTCCACCGTGGCATCCGTGATGGCCAGCCAGATGGTCACCATCTCGGTCTGGTCCGCACTTTCCAGCGTGACGCCGCGGTCCTGATGCCAGTCGGTCGACACGATATGCGCCCGCTCTTCGCCCGGATCGACCAGCCGCTCGGGCGGCTTGATCCGCACGTGCTGGATCGGGTTCGACGTCAGCTCGGGGCCCAGAATGCTCTCGGCAATGTCCAGAATGCGCGGATGCGTTGCCATGTCGAACACCGCCGGGCCGAAATGCATCGGTGTGTCGTCCGCGATATCCGCATGCGGCAGC
>JBCBCR010000276.1:0-3350 GCA_038530495.1 Pseudomonadota bacterium
GTTCAACCGCCTGTCCGGCCCGCAAAAGACCGTGGCCCAGACGCTGAGCCTCGTGTTTTTCATGGGCGGGCTCGCGTGGGCGTCAGTGCCGTTTTACGACTGGTTCTGCCGTGTCACCGGCTTTGGCGGCACGCCGGGCATCAGTGAAGTTGCCAATGACGAGATCCTTGACCAGACGATCAAGGTGCGTTTCGACGCGTCCCTCGAACGCGATATGCCGTGGGAATTCACGCCCGTCGTGCGCGAGATGGAATTGCGCATCGGCGAAACCGGCCTTGCGTTTTACGAGGCTTACAATCCGCACGACGTGCCGATTGCAGGCTCGGCCAGCTACAACGTCGCCCCTTACGAGGCAGGCGGCTTTTTCTCCAAGATCGACTGCTTCTGCTTTGAAGAGCAGGTGCTGGCACCGGGTGAGCGGGTGCAGATGCCCGTCACCTTCTACGTCGATCCCGAGATCGTCACCGACCGTGACGCAAAATACGTGCACACGATCACACTGAGCTACACCTTTTACCAGATCGACCTGCCCGAGGACTACGCAGCCCTCGCGCCGACCGACACGACCAACCTGAACTGAGGGACCCGGCCATGGCCCACGTAAAAAACCACGATTATCACATTCTCAACCCCTCTCTGTGGCCCATGTTGGGCGCACTTGCCGGGTTTACGATGCTGTTTGGCGCCGTTGCCTGGATGTCGGGCGGGATGACCATCCTTTTCGGTTCGCTCGAGTTGAGCGGTCCGTGGCTGTTCCTGATCGGGTTCACCGCCGTGCTCTACGTCATGTTCGGCTGGTGGGCCGACGTCGTGGCCGAAAGCCGCGTGGGCGATCACACGCCCGTTGTGCGGATCGGCCTGCGCTACGGCTTTATCCTGTTCATCATGTCCGAAGTCATGTTCTTTGCCGCGTGGTTCTGGTCGTTCTTCAAGAACGCCCTCTACCCGATGAGCGAATATGCCGGGACCGAGTACATCCAGCCCGAGATCTACCACGTGGACGCGTTCCACCTGCCGCTGATCAACACGCTGATTCTGTTGCTGTCAGGCTGTGCCGTGACGTGGGCGCACCACGCACTGGTCCATGGCGGTCAGCGCAAGGAAGTGGTGCAAGGTCTGGCCGCCGCTGTTGTGCTGGGTGTGCTGTTTACCGCGTTCCAGGCGTATGAGTACTCCTACCTGCTCTACAAAGGCTGGGAGTTTGGTGGCGACAAGTTCTTCTCGAACTTCTTTATGGCCACGGGCTTCCACGGTCTGCACGTGATCATCGGAACGATCTTTTTGTTTGTGTGCCTGATCCGCGCGATGAAGGGCCACTTTTCGGCGGAAAAGCACATCGGGTTCGAGGCCGCCGCATGGTACTGGCACTTTGTCGACGTCGTGTGGCTGTTCCTGTTCTTCGCCGTCTACATCTACGGCGTTGGTGTGATGCCCGGCGCGCACTAACCCGGGCCACATCGAAAGACCAAAACGCGCGGCCCGGCCCGCGCGTTTTTGATTGCGGAGAGCACCATGCGCGTCTGGTTTCTGTTGATCGTCGGTTTTTGCGGCGTTGGCATTCTGGTGTGGTTGGGCACATGGCAGGTGCAGCGACTGGCGTGGAAACAGGACCTGTTGGCCAGCATCGACGCGCAGATCGGCGCCGATCCGCAGCCGCTTGCCGCCGCGCTGGAGCCAGCGTTTCAACGCTATGCACCGGTAACGGTCACCGGCTCCTTCGCCGACGCGCACATCCGCATGCTTGCGTCGCGCAAGAGCATCGGGCCGGTCTACCGCATCATCCGCCCGTTTGACGTCGACGGCGCAAAGCCGATCCTGATCGACACAGGCTGGTTGCCCGATGGCGCGCCTGTGCCCGATGCACCTCAAGGTCAGCTGACGCTGTCCGGCAATCTTGATGCACCGATTGAGGCGGACAGTTTCACCCCTGCACCGGACCATGACAAGAACCTGTGGTTCGCCCGTGACGTGCCCGCCATGGCCGATGCACTGGGCACACGGCCCATCCTTGTCGTCCTGCGCGAGATGCCGGAAACCGACCTCGGCGTGACGCCGTGGCCGGTAGACACGGCTGGTATTCCGAACGATCACCTGCAATACGCTGTCACGTGGTTTTCCCTCGCGCTGATCTGGGGGGCCATGACCGCCTATTTCCTGCTGCGCACCCGTCGCAGCGCGCGCTGAGAAAGACGAGCCATGCGCTATGTTTCGACCCGGGGGCAGGCCCCGGTGCTGACCTTCGAAGACACGATGCTGACCGGGCTGGCACGCGACGGCGGGCTCTATGTCCCCGAAGACATCCCGCATCTGGATGCGGCCACCATCGCGGGAATGGCCGGGCAAAGTTACGAAGACATCGCCTACACCGTTATGCGCCCCTTTGTCGGTGATACGTTTACCGACGATGAATTCCGTGGTTGCATCGAACGGGCTTATGCCAGCTTTGGCCACGATGCCCGCGCGCCAATGGTGCAGTTGGATCAGGGGCATTTCCTGCTTGAGCTGTTTCATGGGCCTACGCTGGCGTTCAAGGATTTCGCCATGCAGCTCATTGGTCAGCTCTTCCAGACCGCGCTGGCCCGCCGCAATGCGCGCGTCACCATCGTGGGGGCAACGTCCGGCGATACCGGGTCCGCCGCGATCGAGGCGTTCCGGGGCCTGAGCAACGTGGATGTGTTCATCCTCTACCCCCATGGCCGCGTCAGCGAAGTGCAGCGCCGCCAGATGACCACCCCGTCCGAGGACAATGTGCACGCCTTGGCGCTCGAAGGCGATTTTGACGACTGCCAGGCGCGGCTCAAGGACATGTTCAACGATTTCGAATTCCGCGATGGCGTCGGCCTTGCGGGCGTCAATTCGATCAATTGGGCGCGGGTACTGGCGCAGGTGGTGTACTACTTCTCGTCCGCGGTTGCCCTGGGTGCGCCGCACCGCGCGATCAGCTACACGGTGCCTACGGGCAATTTCGGCGACATCTTTGCCGGCTACATCGCCAAGCGGATGGGCTTGCCCATTGACCGGCTGGTGGTGGCCACGAACCAGAACGACATCCTGCACCGCTGCCTCAGCGGGCATGGCTAT
The DNA here is from genome assembly GCA_038530495.1 of Pseudomonadota bacterium. GTDB lineage: Bacteria > Pseudomonadota > Alphaproteobacteria > Rhodobacterales > Rhodobacteraceae > Tateyamaria. The sequence continues at coordinate 3,082 of JBCBCR010000276.1, forward strand.
CACAAGGGCGAGACGATCCCGTCGATCAGCCCGTCGATGGACATTCAGGTCAGTTCCAACTTTGAACGCGCGCTGTTTGACGCCTATGACCGCGATGGCGGTGCCGTGGCGCAATTGATGGACGAGTTGAAGGCTGGCGGGTTCGAGGTGAGCCAGGGCGCCGCACAGGCGCTGTCGGAACACTACGCCTCTGGCCGCGCCTCCGAGGAGGAGACAAGCGCCCAGATCACCGCGTCGCTGAAACACACCGGCGAACTAGTTCGCCGGTG
>JBCBCR010000277.1:0-3301 GCA_038530495.1 Pseudomonadota bacterium
ATCGTTGAGTTTGGCATGGAACCGGGCGATGCGGTCGCGTTCCACTTTCGCACCCTGCACGGTGCCCGCGGCAACCACAGCAACGCCCGCCGCCGCGCCTTCAGTCTGCGGCTGGTGGGTGAGGATGCCCGATACGTCGAACGGCCGGGGCCGACGTCACCGCCTTTTCCGGGGCATGGCATGCAGGCGGGCGCGCGCTTGCGCGAGGATTGGTTTCCACGGCTGGCCTGATATCTTGCACGACGCGGCATTGCGTGCTGGTCTGCGACCATGGCCAAGACCCTGAGCTTTCGAGATGCACGCGCGGATGATGTCGCGACACTGGTGAAATTGCTGTCGGACGACCCGGTAGGCCGCACCCGGGAAAGCGATGCACCCCAGGACGCCACGACATATCACGCGGCCTTTGCGGCGATTGACGGTGATCCCAACAGCCGGTTGATCGTTGCGACCCAAGGCGACTGCGTGATCGGCTTTTTGCAGATCACCGTGATCCCCGGCCTGTCATACCGCGGCACGCGCCGCGCGTTAATCGAAGATGTGCGCGTGGCCGCGGGACATCGCGGGCACGGCATTGGTGCGGCCCTGATGCGCCATGCCGAGGCTTTGGCCCACGCAGATGGCTGCGGGTTGGTCGAATTGTTCGCTCACGAAGATCGGACCGCGGCGCACCGGTTCTATGAGGCGCAGGGCTATGCCGCGTCCCATCGCGGCTTTCGCAAGCGGCTGGGCTAGCGGGTCAGAACCACTGCCCCGGCTCCATCAACCCCAGATCCAGGAGCTGCCGGGAATGCCATTCGAACGGCGCCGAGTTGTGCCATTTGAACGTGTCGATATCAAAGGTGCTGCCGGGGTTCAGCTTCAGCGCCTTGGCGGTGCGGAACGAACAGACGGCAGCGGTCAGGTTGTGATGCCATTCGCAGGAATAGGTGTTGTATTCCTCGTCGCTGAACGTGTGATCTTCGCGCAGCGCAAGGCCCTTCTTGGCCTTGAACAGCGAAATGCGATCGATCTTGCGACGCGTCGTGGGCACATGTTCTTCGAACCGCCAGCGCAATCCGCCGTAAAAGTCCAGCTGCCGCGTCTTGGGATGACCGGTGATCGGATCGGGGCGCGCCAGCGCGTAGTATCCCGACCGGTCCAAATGCGCGCGTTCCAGTGACACGGCATTTGGGTGTTCCCAAAGGTTGTCGGCGTACAGATCGATGACATAGGTCAGCATCGCGTCGCGCCGTTCCTCGGTGTGGAAGGTCAAGAGTTCCCCCACGCTGCGCGTCTCACAAAACGGGTGAAACAGGTATTCGGCGTTGTAGCTGTAGTAAAGCCACGTCCCCTCGGGCACCGCGGCAATGATGTCGGTGACCGACAGGTGCAGGTTGTCGGGATTGGCCGTGTCGCACACCACGTGGTCCACGCCCATCTCCAGATCGCGGGGCAGGGTGAAATGCGCGGGCATCAGCGCGATGGTCCGGCGGAACCCGGCCTGTTCGTTGTGGCGCAGGGTGGTGTCGATTTCGACCTCGTCCTCGGCAAACAGGATCGCGATCGGCCCCTTTTGCGGCACCGCGTCGGGCGTTTTGATATAGGCATCAAGGCTGTCGTACTGCATCGCTTTGTCCTGCCACGGATTTCTTTTTAATGCGTGAAACAGGCCGTCCATTGCAAGAGGTCACAGCGCCTGCTAGATCGCGCCCTCATCCCAAGCTGCTGTCGGATCATGCCCATGACCACGCCCAAGAAGCTCTTTATCAAGACCTATGGCTGTCAGATGAACGTCTATGACAGCGAACGCATGGCCGAGACGCTGGGCGGGCAAGGCTATGTCGAGACAAAGACACCCGATGACGCCGATATGATCCTGCTGAACACCTGCCACATCCGGGAAAAGGCGGCGGAAAAGATCTATTCCGAGCTGGGCCGCTACAAGGGCCTGAAGGCCGACAAACCCGATCTCAAGATCGGTGTCGCTGGTTGTGTCGCACAGGCCGAAGGCCAGGAAATCATGCGCCGCCAGCCCATGGTCGATCTGGTTGTCGGTCCGCAAAGCTATCACCGCTTGCCCGAGATGGAGGCGAAGGTCCGCGAAGGCGAGAAAGCGCTCGACACCGATTTCCCCGAAGAGGACAAGTTCGAACGGCTCAAATCGCGCCCCAAGGCCGCCCGCGGCCCCACTGCGTTCCTCACCGTACAGGAAGGCTGCGACAAGTTCTGCGCCTTCTGCGTCGTCCCCTATACCCGCGGCGCCGAGGTCAGCCGCCCGGCCGCCCGCATCCTCGATGAGGCGCGTGATCTGGTGGACCGCGGCGTGCGCGAGATCACGCTCTTGGGTCAAAACGTCAACGCCTATCACGGCGCAGGCCCCGATGGGTCGGACTACACGCTGGCCAAGTTGATCTGGGATCTCGACAAGATCGACGGGCTGGAACGCATCCGCTTTACCACCAGCCACCCCAACGACATGAGCGACGATCTGATCGAGGCGCACGGCACCTGCGCCAAGCTGATGCCGTACCTGCACCTGCCTGTGCAGTCGGGCAGTGACCGCATCCTGAAACGGATGAACCGCAGTCACACCGCCGAAAGCTATCTGCGCCTGATCGAACGCATCCGCGCGGCCCGTCCCGACATCCTGATGTCCGGCGATTTCATCGTGGGCTTCCCCGAAGAGACCGAGGCCGATTTCCAGGACACCATGGCCCTGATCGAAGAGGTCAAATACGGCTACGCCTATTCGTTCAAATACTCGACCCGCCCGGGCACACCGGCGGCAGAACGCCCGCAGGTCGATGCCGCCGAGGCCGATGACCGCCTGCAACGCCTGCAGGCGCTGATCACCCGCCAACAGCGCGAGATTCAGGACAGCATGGTCGGGCGCACCGTCCGGGTGTTGTTTGAAAAACCTGGGCGCCTGCCGGGCCAGATGGTCGGCAAAAGCGAATACCTGCACGCGGTGCACGTCGCGGACACCGATCTGCCCATCGGCACCGTCGCCCCGGTCAGAATCGTGGACACCGGATCGAATTCGCTGGCGGGCCAATTGCTCTGACAGTGGGCAATTGCGCCAAAGGTTAACAATCTTCCTATTTCGTTGTGATTAATCTGCCTTTGGCCACAATATGTGGTGAATACCCCTTTTCAGGTGACAAAAAGTCTCTTAGGCTTTTGGCATTACGTGCGGGGCGCGCGCTGTCAGGTCTGTGTGCCCCATGTGGGGGACCATGATAAAAAGGGACAGGGCTGTGGCGAAAGCATTTTCAAAAACAGTGAACGGTCTGCTCAGGGTTGCTGCGGCTGCAGCAAT
>JBCBCR010000278.1:0-3299 GCA_038530495.1 Pseudomonadota bacterium
GTGATAGGGATCACCCTCCATCAAATACCGCAGCGGCACACCGTGATACGAACACACAAGGATGTCGGGCCGGGTTTCCATCTTGGCATACGCGCGTTCGATGGACTGCGCGAGGGCGTCGATATATTTCGGATTGTCGAAATAGGGCGCGACCGTGCGGGTCGTAGGCTGCCATTTCTCTTCCATCATCGCGCGAAAGAACTGGTCATTCGCGGTCGCTGAGGTCGCCCCGGCATAGTGCGGGTAGAGCGGGAAAAACAGGATTTTCTGACAGCCCGCCTCGACCATCTCGCGGACCTTGGATTTGGTCGACGGATTGCCGTAGCGCATGCAGAAATCGACCATCACCTGATCGCCATAACGGTCGGCCATCATCGCCTTGATCTTGGCCGTCTGGTCCTTGGTGATCGTCATCAGCGGGCTTTCGCCCTGCTCGTGGTTCCAGATCGACTTGTAGGCAGCACCCGATGAAAACGGCCGTTTTGTCAGGATGATCAACTGCAGCAGCGGCTGCCAGATCCATGCGGAATAATCGATCACCCGCTTGTCGGACAGAAACTCATTCAGGTACCGGCGCATCGACCAGTAGTCGTAATTGTCCGGGGTGCCGAGGTTGGCCAAAAGGATTCCAACACGCGCAGGCGGGATCGCCGGATGGTCGGATTTGGCGTGAACGGGTACTGTGGCGGTCTTGCTGGTGTCGAGCATCACTTGGCTGGTCCCGATTATGTACTGAACCGCCAGATAAAGGGATTTCGTGCCGCGTCAATCACGCAGCGACGTTTCGTCCACTCCCAGCGCGTCCGCCAGTCGCGCCCGAGCCGAACCCGGACGCAGCGGTTGCGGCTGGCTGCTGTCGGGGGCCCATCCAGTCAGGGTGACAATCTCGAACGTGGCGCGAATGCCGGTGTTGCTGGGAAATGCATCGGCATAGATTTTGGCGGCGGTGTCAAAGATGGCGCGCCGCGACGGGTGGCGCAGGCGGCTGGTCAAGGCGTTGCCTTCGCCCATTGCGCGCAGATCGCGCATCAGATGCCATATGTCCCGGTATTCCAGCGTTAGCGGAGTCGCGTCTGCCACCGGCAGCGCCAGCCCCGCACGCTGCAACAGCGCACCCAGATCGCGCAGCTCGGCCATCGGGGCGACCCGTGGCGACAGCCCGCCGGTCACCTGTGCCTCGGCCTGCGCCAGACAGGCGCGCAATTCATGCAGTGTCTGGCCCCCCAGCGACAGCGCCAGCAGCAGCCCATCGGGGCGCAGGGCACGACGGCACTGGATCAGTTGGCCGACGGGATCATTGGCCCAGTGCAGCGACAAACTGTGTACAACGAGGTCATGGCGCGCAGGTGTCAGGTTCAGGGTGTCCGCGTCGGCCACCACGACCGCATCGGCCAGCGCGCCCTGCCAGACGGCGGGAAACCCTGTGACAACGGCAGCCGCCTGAAACGGTTTGTTAACCATCGCCAGCCGATCCTGCACCTCGTCCCGTGCGGCGACTTGCAGCAGCATCTCGTGTGCGCGGGCGCGGTTGCGTATCAGCGCGTCGGGATCGGTCAATTGGGCCATGCGTAAAGGATAGGAAGGCCATGCCTCTTTTTCAAACCGCCCTTGCGGCAATCTACCCGCCGCGCTGCTTGTCCTGTTCCGAAATGGTGGAAAGCGATTTTGGCCTGTGTGGCACCTGTTGGGGGCAGACACCCTTCGTGGGCGCCACGATCTGCGACCAATGCAGCGTGCCCTTGCCCGGCGATGCGCGTGGCGACCGGCTCTTGTGTGACGATTGCATGCGCACGCCCAAGCCGTGGGATCAGGGGCGCGCCGCACTGATCTATGATGGGATCGCGCGCAAGCTGGTGCTGGCCTTGAAACACGGCGACCGGCAGGAAATCGCGCTGCCCGCTGCGCGGTGGTTGCGGCAGGTGGCCGGGCCGCTCCTGACGCCTGAAACGCTGATCGCCCCGGTGCCGCTGCATTGGTTGCGACTGGCCAAACGGCGCTACAATCAGTCTGCCCTGATGGCCAAAGCGCTGGCCGAGCTGACGGGCAATGACTGGTGCCCCGATCTGCTGGTACGCCACAGCCACACCCCGTCCCTTGATGGCAAGAGCCGTGCGGCGCGCCAGACCATCCTCGAAGGTACCATTGCCATCAACCCGCGCCGTCGCCACCGCATCGTAGCCCGGCCTGTCCTTTTGATCGATGACGTGATGACCACCGGGGCCACGCTCGCCGCTTGCGCTGAGGCTTGCCGTGCAGCCAGCGCAGGTCCGGTGTGTGTTTCGGTACTGGCGCGGGCGGTGCGAGAGCCATACATGTGGGGCAACACCAACACACCGTGATGGAGCCCGCACGTGAAAAATGTAGAGATTTATACCTCGCCCCTTTGTGGCTTTTGCCACGCCGCCAAACGCCTGTTGAATGAAAAGGGCGTGACCTTTTCCGAAGTGGACGTTCTGGCCAACCCCGACCGCAAGCCTGAGATGATCCAGCGCGCGGGTGGCGGCCGCACCGTGCCGCAGATCTTTATCGGCGACACCCACGTTGGCGGCTGCGATGACCTTTATGCGTTGGAACGCGCTGGTAAGCTTGATCCGCTGCTGGCCGCCTGAATGCGCACCGCGCTGCTGCAACTGACCTCGTCCGATGACCCGCGCACCAACGCGCGGGACGTGGCGACGATGGTGCGGCAGGCCGCAGGCGACGGCGCGCAGTTCGTCCTGACCCCCGAAGTGACCAATTGCGTCAGCCTGAATCGCGCGCACCAGCGCGCAGTGCTGACGCTGGAACAGGACGACGTGACCCTTGCCACCTTGCGCGAGGTTGCAGCCGAAACTGGCATTCACCTGCTGATCGGGTCACTGGCGTTGCAGACCGGCGATGCGGATGGGCGCTTTGCCAACCGGTCCTTCCTGCTGGGCCCTACAGGCGACATCCTCGCCCACTATGACAAGATCCACATGTTCGATGTTGCTATCTCCGAAGGTGAGATATTCCGCGAATCCTCAGGCTATCGCCCGGGCGCACAAGCGGTCGTCGCGCAGACGCCCTTTGCGACCATTGGCATGGCGGTCTGCTATGACATGCGCTTTCCCTTGCTCGCCAATGCTCTGATGGACGCGGGTGCGGACGTTTTGACCTATCCATCGGCGTTTTCCCCCACCACGGGTGCGGCCCATTGGCACAGCTTGCTGCGCGCTCGCGCAATTGAGGCGGGCGCCTGGGTCCTTGCCCCGGCCCAAACGGGCAGGCATCCGCACAGCTCGGGCCGCCAGCGGCACACCTATGGCCACAGCCTCGCT
>JBCBCR010000279.1:0-3283 GCA_038530495.1 Pseudomonadota bacterium
TCCAGCAGATCGGTATAGGCATAGGCCAGCACATAGGCCGGAAAGGCCAGCGGCAGGACCAATGCTATCTCGAAGATCTTTACCCCTGGAAACCGGGTCATCGTGACCAGCCAAGCGGCCCCTGCCCCGATCCCAAACGTGCCCAAAGCCACCAGCAGGACAAGGACAAGCGTGTTGCCGGTATATCGCCACAGCACGGTGTCCAAGAGGTGCGCGACGGTGTCGGTTCCGCCGACAAGTGCGGCCAGCACGGTTGCCACCATCGGCAACAAGCAGATCAACGCCACTGCCCAGCCGACAACCGGCAGCACGCGGCCCCGCCGCCCTATACCTGACATTGAACCCTGCGCCGCTGTCACGCCGCCTCCTGACCGATCGCTTCGAAAGAACGCGGTCAGTCGTACACGCGCTGATCCTCGATCACCAGACCGTCCTTGGGCAGTGATCCCGGTGGGTGCAGTTCCACGCGGCCCTTGAGCTTGAGCGCATCCACGATGCTGCCCGCATAGGCGTCCGGGTCCGAGGCCGGAGTTTCCAGCCGCACGATCATCACGTCCTGCGCGCCATCCCGCTGCGCGACAATGCGTGCACGGCTGACGTCGTCATGCTTGGCCACAAGGGCTGCGACCTGCTCGGGGCGCACGAACATGCCCTTGATCTTGGTCGTCTGGTCCGCACGGCCCATCCAGCCCTTGATCCGCATGTTGGTGCGTCCGCATGGGCTTTGACCCGTCATCACGGCGCTCAGGTCCCCGGTGGCGAAACGGATCAGCGGATAGTCGGGGTTCAGCGATGTCACCACGACCTCGCCCACCTCGCCCTCGGGCACCGGATCGCCGGTGCCTGGGGTGACGATCTCGACCACTACGCCCTCGTCCACGATCAGCCCCTCCATCGCAGGGCTTTCATAGGCGATGTTGCCCAGATCGGCGGTGGCATAGCATTGCAGGCAGGTGATGCCGCGATCCGCGTATTCCTGCCGCAGGCTCGGGAACAGCGCCCCGCCGCCCACCGCCGCCTTGGTGAACTTTAGCGGCAGACCCATCTCGTCCGCCTTGTCGAGGATGACCTTCAGATAATCCGGCGTCCCGGCATAGGCCGTGGTGCCGATGTCGTGGGCGGCGGTCACCTGCATCTCGGTCTGGCCGGTGCCCGCGGGCAGCACGCCCGCGCCAATCGCCGTGGCCCCGTTTTCGAACATGATCCCTGCAGGCGTCAGTTGGTAGGAAAAGCAGTTCTGCACCACGTCCTCGGACCCGATGCCCACCGCGTGCAGGAACCGGGCAAAGCGCCACCAATCCTTGCTGTCGTGACTGCCGGGCTCATAGATCGGACCGGGGCTTTGGAAGATGTGCGAAAACTGCCCCACCCCGGTGGTGAACCCGCCCAGCGGCGGATGCGCCTTTTGCGCGGCCCCCAGATCGGACTTGCGCAGCACGGGCAACGCCGCCAGATCCGTCACCCCGTCGATCTTGAGTGCATCCACAGCGCCCAGACTGTCGGCATAGCCTGCCAGCACCTGCGCCCGGCCCACCTGATCTTGCAAGGCAACGCGCAGATCGCGCGCCCGTTCATCCGCGCTGCGGGTTTCCAGATCGTCGTAAAAACTCATATCTCACACCGCCCTGATCTGCTGGGGTCCCTTGACGTCGAGCCGCGCAATCTCACCCCGCACTTCCATTTCCAGTTTGACGGTGACCACGTGCCAACCCAGCTTGCCCAGGCGCTCCAGATCGTCCGGTGCCATGATCTCGGCCACACGATCCTTCAATGTCATCGCCTTGATCGGCCCCGAGGCCAGCGTCTGCAAAATGGCCGCCCGCACCGCATCGAATTTCCACGCCGGGATGTTGGTCACCCCGTCCCGGCCCTCCGCCGGCGTGCGGCAGGCCACCTTGTCCATCAGCTCAGCCAACGTTTGCGCCGCCGGTAGCTGCGCACATCGCGAAACGATTTGCGGCCCTCTTCGGACATGCCGAGGTAGAACTCCTTCACATCCGGGTTTTCGCGCAATTCCGCCGCGGGGCCGTCCATCACGACGCGCCCCGATTCCAGGATGTAGCCGTAATGCGCAAAGCGCAGGGCCACGTTGGTGTTCTGCTCGGCCAACAGGAACGTCACGCCCTCGTTCTCGTTCACCGATTTCACGATCTCGAAAATCTGCTCCACCAGCTGCGGCGCCAACCCCATACTGGGCTCGTCCAGCAGAATGGTTTCAGGCCGCGACATCAGCGCCCGGCCAATCGCCGTCATCTGCTGTTCGCCACCTGACGTGTAGCCCGCCTGGCTTTTTCGCCGCTCTTTCAGCCGCGGGAAATAGTCATAGACCATTTCCAGATCGCGCTGGATCGCCGCGTTGCCGTCGCTGCGGGTATAAGCCCCGGTCAGCAGGTTTTCCTCGACGGTCAGGTGCTCGAAACAGTGCCGCCCTTCCATGACCTGCACCACGCCCGCCTTGACCAGATCCGCCGGATCCAGCTCGGCCGTGGGGCGCCCGTGATAGGTGATCGACCCTTTGGTCACCTCGCCGCGTTCGGAGGCCAACAGACCCGAGATCGCCTTGAGCGTCGTGGTCTTACCCGCGCCATTGCCACCGAGCAGCGCAGTAATCCCGCCCTTCGGCACCTTCAACGACACGCCCTTCAACACGAGGATCACGTGGTTATAGATCACCTCGATATTGTTGACCTCGAGGACGGTGGTCTCTGTCTCGGTACTGTCCAGCATCTTCATCTTGCCAAATAAACTCGAAATCCCGGCGGCAGGGATCAGCCCGCCGCCGGAAGGTATGGATCAGCAGTTGGGCTCGATCCCGTTCTCGGACGCGTAGGCCGCGCTGTCCTCTTCGATCAGCGGCCCGATGATGTCGCCATCGGTCGGCTTGAAGTCAGAGATCAGCGACCATTCGCCGGCTGCCGCATCCCACTGGGTCACGCCCACAAGGGCGTCACCGCCGTGGTTGGAACAGCTGACCGAGAAGCTGGGGCCAAAGTTCGGCAGCCCCAGTTCGCCCATCTTGGCTTCGGTGATCTCCAGCGCTTCCATGCCGTCGCGCATCATCGCCGGCGTGATCTCGGCTGTGTTGTGGATGCCCTGGGCCGTCTTGGCGGCTTCGGCTGCCAGCATCGCGGCATAGAGACCGCGGTTGTAGAGCACGGTGCCGATCTGATCGCCCGCACCGGCGGCAAGCCCCTTGTCGACGACGTGCTTCTGGATCTCGTCAAAGACCGGGAAGTCGTTGCCTACACCATGGAACGTCAGTGCCTTGTAGCCGTTCGCCGCG
>JBCBCR010000280.1:0-3255 GCA_038530495.1 Pseudomonadota bacterium
TCCTCGAACACCTTTTGGTGTCGGCGCTGCAGGGAACAGTCGCGTTCAGCCAGATGCACGGCGTTGCCCTTGCCGTCGCCAAAGACCTGGATTTCGATGTGGCGCGGCGTGGTCAGGTATTTCTCGATATAGACCTCGTCATTGCCGAAGGCGGCCTTGCCCTCGGCCCGCGCGGTCATGAACGCGCTTTCCATGTCGGCGGCGGTTTGCGCCACCTTCATGCCGCGCCCCCCGCCGCCGGCGGTGGCCTTGATGATGACCGGGTAGCCCATCTCTTCGCCAAGCGCCTTGGCCTCTTCGACCGTGGCGACGCCGCCGTCGGATCCGGGCACGCAAGGCACACCCAGCGCCTTCATCGTGTCCTTGGCTGTGATCTTGTCGCCCATGATGCGGATGTGTTCGGCGGTGGGGCCGATGAAGGTCAGGCCGTGATCCTCGACGATCTGCACGAACTGTGCGTTTTCCGACAAGAACCCGTAGCCGGGGTGGATCGCCTCGGCGCCAGTGATCTCGCAGGCCGAGATGATGGCGGGAAAGCTGAGGTAGGATTGCGGGCTGGCAGGCGGGCCGATGCAGACGCTTTCGTCGGCCATACGCACGTGCATGGCGTCGGCGTCGGCGGTGGAATGCACGGCGACGGTGGCAATGCCCATCTCGCGTGCGGCGCGGATCACGCGAAGGGCGATCTCGCCCCGGTTGGCCACGAGGATCTTGTTGAACATCGGGGCCCCCTTATTCGAGGATGACGAGGGGGGCGCCGAATTCCACTGCGGCGCCGTCATCGACGAGGATGCGCTTGACGGTGCCGGCGCGCGGGGCGGGGATGTGGTTCATGGTTTTCATCGCCTCGACGATGAGCAGGGTGTCGCCTTCGGCCACCTGAGCGCCCACGGTGATGAATGCGGGCGCGCCGGGTTCGGCCTGCAGATAGACCGTGCCCACCATCGGTGAGGTGACAGCGCCGGGATGATCGACCGGGTCGGCCTCGGGCGCCGGGGCAGCTGCTGTGGCGGGGGCTGGAGCGGGGGCAACGGGGGCAGGGGCGGCGGCCACCTGCACAGGGGCTGCGGCCTGCGCCACCTGCCGCGAGACGCGCACATTCAGGCTGTCATCGGCACCGTAGTCGCGTTTCACCTGCAATTCGGTCAGATCGTTTTCGCGCAGCAGTTCGGCCAGGGCCTGGATAAAGGCCACGTCTGCGTCATGTTTGTTATCTGTCATGTAGTCCTCAACACGTCCCTCGGGCACATGGCCCCGCTCGCGCCACGCTTATAACGAGGTGTGCTGTCGGTGGAAAGCGCCTGATCACAGCTGCGCAGCCGCGGCCCCAAGCGCGGATCCATCCTTCATTTCGCCAGATAAACCGCCCCCGCAGGGCCGATCAGCCACCCACAGCCTCGGTCCGCGTCTTCATCTTGCCCAATAAACTCCGCCCCATTGCCCGACAGGCGGCTTTGCCGCCGTAAGGGGAGGGCCGGTGTGCCACCAAAGCAGCCGCTCAAAATGAAAACCCCGCCCGGCAGCACCGGACGGGGTCAAAAACCTGATCAGGCCAGACTCAAATCGCGAGGTATTCGGCGCGCAGCTCGGCGTCCTCGAGCACCTCGGCGGCGGAGCCGTCAAAGACGATGCCGCCGGTGTCGAGGATGATGGCGCGGTCGGCGAGTTGCAGGGCGCGCACGGCGTTCTGTTCCACAAGGATAGTGGTAATGCCCTGTTCCTTGATCACGGCGAGGGTCTTTTCGATCTCGTCGACGATGACGGGGGCGAGACCTTCGTAGGGTTCATCCAGCAGCAGCACCTTGATGTCGCGGGCCAGCGCGCGGGCAATCGACAGCATCTGCTGTTCGCCGCCCGAGAGCGTCACGCCCTCTTGATTGCGACGCTCACCCAAACGCGGAAAGAGGTCGTAGATGCGTTCGATTGACCAGCCGATGGGCGGGGCAATCTGGGCCAGTTTCAGGTTTTCCTCGACCGTGAGGCCGGGGATGATCCGGCGGTCTTCGGGGACAAGGCCGAGGCCCGCCTGGCTCGCCTCGTGGCTCGACATGTTGTGCAGCGGCTGGTGATCCAGCCAGATCTCGCCGTGGGTGACCTGCGGGTCGCCGATGCGCGCGATCGAGCGCAGGGTCGAGGTCTTGCCCGCGCCGTTGCGGCCCAGAAGGGCGAGGATCTCGCCTTCGTGGACGTTAAAGCTGATGCCCTGCACGATGTAGCTTTCGCCGTAATAGGCGTGCATGTCCCAGACGCTGAGGAAGGCGGGTGCAGTTTGAGCGTGGTTCACGCCCTTGGAAAAGTCGGGTTTGACGTTCATCGTTCAACTCCATCTGTTCGGCGCACGATTTTTCGACGAAAAATCGTGGCGCGGTTAGGCCGCTTCCTGCGTTTCGCCGAGATAGGCTTCGCGCACCTTGGGGTGGCCCTTGATGTTTTCGGGCGTGTCTTCGACCAGCGGTGTGCCCTGGGCCAGAACGGTGATCCGTTCGGCCAGCGAAAACACCACGTGCATGTCGTGTTCGATGATCGCGATGGTGATGTCGCGTTCGTCCTTGATCTGTTTGAGCAGGTCGATGGTGTTGTTGGTGTCGGCGCGGGCCATGCCTGCGGTCGGTTCATCCAGCAACAGCAGCCGCGGCTCCTGCGCGAGGCACATGCCGATCTCGAGACGGCGCTTGTTGCCGCGGGACATGGTCGCGGCCATGTCGGCGCGGGCATCGGCCATATTCATCTCTTCGAGCATGTGTTCGGCGCGTTCGACGATCTCGCGGTCCTTCATCATGTCCATGATCGCGTTGGCGGTGAAGGCCCCGTCGCGCTTGGCAAAGCAGGGGATCATCATGTTTTCCAGCACCGTCAGATCGCCAAAGATCTCGGGCGTCTGGAACACGCGGGAGATGCCCATCTGGTTGATCTCGTAGGGTTTGCGCCCCAGCACCGACTGGCCGTCGAACATGACACTGCCGGTGTCCGGGATCAGCTTGCCCACGAGGCAGTTCAGCAGGGTGGATTTGCCGGCCCCATTTGGTCCGATGATGGCGTGCACGGTCTGTTCGGCCACGCTGAGGTTCACGTCCCCCAGCGCTTGCAGGCCGCCGAACCGTTTGCCCACGTTTTTGACTTCAAGAATTCCCATTGGTCTTCTCCTTATTCCGCGGGTGTGGTTTTGCCGTCAGGCGTGTCGGTGGACTTCTTCTTGCCGAACATGCGCGCGATGCGCTGGCCGCCTTCGACGAGGCCACCGGGCAGGAAGATCAC
>JBCBCR010000281.1:0-3248 GCA_038530495.1 Pseudomonadota bacterium
CACCGACTTCCTAAACCGCGAAGGGCTTATCGAAGAGGCGGTGGCCGACGATACCGACCCACCCGATCTCACCCGCGAACCATTGGAAATGCCAGCCGACCGTGCCCTGCGCCTGCAAGCGCTGACGCGCAGCGACGAAGGGTTCACGTTGGGCCTGGCCTACTCCACCCAACGCGGCTACGCGCGCAACCACGCCTTTGTGGGCGAGTTGCGGATCGGTGCGGTCACGGTAGAAATGGACATCCCCGAACTCGGTTTCTCTGTCGAGATAGGCGAGGTCACGCTCACGGAATGCGAAACGATCAACCAGTTCAAAGGCTCCAAGACCGAACCGCCGCAATTCACCCGCGGCTATGGCCTTGTCTTTGGCCAGACCGAGCGCAAGGCGATTTCGATGGCGCTGGTAGATCGAGCACTGCGGTGGGAAGAACTTGGCGAAGACAATGTCGGCGCCCCCGCGCAGGATGCTGAGTTTGTCCTCTGCCACGCCGACAACATTCAGGCGACGGGGTTCCTCGAACATATCAAGCTGCCGCATTACGTCGACTTCCAGTCCGAACTGGAACTGGTGCGCAAGCTGCGCCGCGAGGCGGGCGCGCCCGACATGCAGGAGGCTGCGGAATGACCGTCGACACAGTTGTATTTGACATCGGCGCTGTTCTGGTGGACTGGCAGCCGCATCTCGCGTGGGTTGACGAATTGGGCGAAGACGGCGCCAAGGCCTTCATGACTCGCATCAATTTTGACAAGATCAACGTCGCCTGTGACGCAGGCGCGCGCTTTGGGGACGCGGCCGCACTGCTCGATGATGCGGACGACGCGACCCATCTGGCGCGATATGTGGCGCAGTACAAAAAAACAGTGCCCGACAAGATCGCCGGTACATGGAACATCCTCTATGAACTGCGCGACGCGAACGTCCCGCTGCACGCGATCACCAACTGGTCTGCCGAAACCTGGCCCGAAGGCGTCAATGCGCATCCCGAGTTGGGTGAGGTGTTTGCCGAAACGATTGTGTCTGGCGAGGTCGGAATGATCAAACCAGGTATCGAGATTTTCCGCCTGTTCTGCGACCGCGCCGAGATAGCACCCGAACGCTGCGTGTTCATCGACGACGGCCTGCACAACTGCCTTGGTGCGAGAACGATCGGCATGGACGCCATCCATTTCACGAGCCCCGAGGCGTTGCGCCCCGCGCTCGAGGCACGGGGCCTGCTGTGACCGATCAAGCCTACAACTTCGCCTATCTCGACGAACAGACCAAGCGTATGATCCGCCGCGCCATTCTCAAGGGTTTGGCGATCCCGGGCTACCAAGTGCCGTTTGCCAGCCGCGAGATGCCAATGCCTTACGGCTGGGGCACAGGTGGTGTGCAGGTTTCCGCCGCCGTGCTGACGCCCGAGGACCGGTTCAAAGTGATCGACCAAGGCGCTGATGACACCACCAACGCGGTGTCCATCCGCACGTTCTTTGAACGCACCGCGTGGGTCGAGACGACCACCGCCACGTCCGAGGCAACCGTTATCCAGACCCGTCACCGCATTCCCGAAGAGCCCCTGACCGAGGGCCAGATCCTCGTCTATCAGGTGCCGATCCCCGAACCGCTCCGCTTCCTTGAGCCGCGAGAAAGCGAAACGCGCAAGATGCACGAGCTTGAGGAATACGGGCTGATGCATGTGAAATTGTACGAAGACATCAGCCGCCACGGCCATATCGCAACGTCCTATGCCTATCCGGTGAAAGTCGAAGGGCGCTATGTCATGGACCCGTCCCCGATCCCGAAATTTGACAACCCCAAGCTTGGCGATTGCGACGCGATCCAGCTTTTCGGCGCAGGCCGCGAACAGCGCATCTATGCGCTCCCGCCTTATACGCAGGTTGTCAGCCTCGACTTCGAGGACCACCCGTTTGAGGCGTCCAAGGCAGATCATCCCTGCGCGCTTTGTGGTGCGGAAAACTCCTATCTCGATGAGGTCATCACTGATGATACCGGAGGGCGCATGTTTGTCTGCTCCGACACGGATTTCTGCGAACGCCGCCAGACGGCGGGCTTTACCGGAGCAGTGACCTCGACGCGTCCCTTTGCCGTGACGACGGAGGACACCGCATGACACCGCTTCTCTCTGTACAGGACGTGACCAAGCATTACGGGCCGCATATCGGCTGTGCCGATGTGTCTTTCGACCTGTATCCTGGCGAAGTCATGGGGATCGTCGGCGAAAGCGGCTCGGGCAAATCCACGCTGCTCAACTGTATGGCGGGGCACATGGTGCCGGACGCGGGCGCGGTTGTGTTCGACACCCGCACCGACGGGCCGCGCAACACTCTGCAGATGTCGGAGCCGGAACGCCGCATGTTGGGCCGCACTGATTGGGCCTTTGTCCACCAGCATGCGCGCGACGGGTTGCGCATGGGCGTGAGCGCGGGCGGCAACGTGGGCGAGCGGTTGATGGCCGTGGGCGCGCGGCACTATGGCGACATTCGCGGCAAGGCCACCGATTGGCTCGAACGGGTCGAGATCGACGCAGGACGCATCGATGACCGGCCCACGACGTTCTCCGGCGGCATGCAGCAACGGTTGCAAATTGCGCGCAACCTTGTGACCGGACCGCGCCTTGTCTTCATGGATGAACCGACCGGGGGGCTCGATGTCTCCGTGCAGGCCCGTCTGCTTGATCTCTTGCGGGGCCTCGTGCGCGACATGGGTCTGTCGGCGATCATCGTGACCCACGATCTTGCCGTTGTGCGCCTGCTGGCTGACCGGCTTATGGTCATGAAATCGGGTCGCGTGGTCGAGGCGGGTCTGACCGATCAGGTCCTCGACGATCCGCAGCACGCCTACAGCCAGCTTCTTGTCAGTTCAGTTTTGCAGGTGTGACAAATGATTGAGCTTCAGAACGTGTCCAAGACCTTCACGCTGCACAATCAAGTCGGCACAGCGATCGAGGTTCTGTCAGGCGTCACACTATCTGTTGCGCCGGGCGAATGCGTGGCGCTGACCGGCGTTTCCGGTGCCGGAAAATCAACATTGATGCGCATGATCTACGGTAACTACCTTGCCGAAACCGGCCGCATTTTGGTTGGCGATCTCGATCTCGTGCAGGCCGAACCACGCGACATCATTGCGCTTAGGCGCAATGTGCTGGGCTATGTCAGTCAGTTTCTGCGCGTGGTGCCACGGGTGCCCACCCTGGACGTGGTGGCCGAGCCCCTTCGCAATGTCGGGACCAGCGAAGAGGCCGCTCAAA
>JBCBCR010000282.1:0-3240 GCA_038530495.1 Pseudomonadota bacterium
GCAATCCGACCCGCGCGATGCCGCTGCGCTCTGGCAGCCAAAGCAGGTTTTCCGCGTGGTAATCACGCTGGATCAGCGCGGTCAGATCTGGGTCAAGCGGTGCAAGCGCGTCGCGGCAGGCGCGCTCAAAGGTTGTCTTGGCTGTTGTGAGTGTCTGATCCAGCGCGCCTTGGCCGTACCAATCAAAGGCGAGGGCGGCGAGCGGGGTCATCGTGACCGCGTCATATGCAGGCAGGTCGGGTGGCGGGGCGCGATGCAAGTGGATCAGCACATCGGTTGCCGCTTGATAAAGCGGCAATTCCAGCGACGGGTCCGCCGCAATCACACGGGCAAAAAGGTCGTCGCCGAGATCTTCGAGCAGTAGGAAACCGGCGCGAGCATCCGCTGCCAAGACACGCGGCGCGGAAAGACCTTGGGCGCGCAGCAAGTCGGTGATGGCAATGAACGGTCGGACGTCCTCACCCTTGTCCGGTGGCGCGTCCATCAGGATGGCGCGCGCGCCGTCGCTTTTTGTGAGCCGGTCGTAACGGCGGTTTGATGCGTCGCCTGCCACGGTGGTGCGTGCGGCTGTGCTCCAGCCGTGCAGGTCGAGGAACGCTGTTGCGGATCGGTCAAACATGGGCGCTCACCTCGGTCAGCCGGTCCGCCCACGGGCCGTGATCCCAGGACAGCGTGGCCTGCCGCCCGTCCGCGTGGGTCTCTAGGTGAATGCACAACGCGCTTTCCGGCACGTCGCCCAACCGGTCGGGCCATTCAATGAGGCAGATCGCGGTGTCAAAGGCTTCGGTCAGGCCCAATTCCTCGATCTCGGACGTGTCGCCAAGGCGGTAGAGGTCCGCATGCCACAGCGCGCCGCTGCGCGTGTCGTAGGTCTGGACCAGCGTGAAGGTGGGCGATGGGATGTCTTCGGGCGCGTCGAGCAGAGAGGTGATCAGGGCGCGGGCCAGATGCGTTTTGCCCGCGCCAACATCGCCAGAAAGCAGCACCACATCGCCCGGGCGCAGCACGGACCCAAGGGCGGCGCCGAAACGGTCAGTCGCCTCGGGGGCGGGCAGAAACAGCGCGAGATTGGACACCATGGCGCCAACCTACCTGCCGTGGCCGCCACTGCAAGCGGTCAACTGCCGGTGTGTTCGACGGTCGCCTGCGCAGGTGCGATGACAGAGAAGCGGACCATGGTGGCCCCTGCCGCGATCGGACAGACCAGCACGGCCAGCCGGTCGCCGTTCAGGTGCGTCAATTCGGTTTCCCAGCGCGTGCGTTCACCCAGCCGCAGGACAAAGTCGCGGATGTCGCCAAAGGCCGGGTCAGGCGCGCACGCGTCCTGCCAGGTCTTCTGGCAGTCGTGGATCGTGATGTCGGCAAAGCTGGCCTCCGGATCCATCTTCCACAGGCTGCGAAACGAGGCGTTGCAGAAGGTCAGCACACTTGCCGGCGAAAATACGGCGAGCGCGTCGTCGAAATTGTCCATCATGGATTGGCCCAGTTCCAGCTCGGCCCGGAAATTCCGCGTCAGGGAGATTTCGGCGGTGATATCCTCGATCAGGAACGCGACAGCGCCGTCCGGGTGCGGCCGCCCGCTGATCCGGTAGGTCTGGCCGGAATCAAGAGTCCATGTCTCTTCGTAACTGGTTTGCGAGGCAGCGGCGATCAGGTCAGTGATTTCGTGCCGCCACGTGCGGTAGTTCTTGGGCTCCGGCATCACCCGGTTGTCGCGCAGCCGGTCAAAGAAGGAGAGCAAATCGGGGCGCCCGGACAGAAACTCGACCGGTAGCGAGGTCAGATCGACCATCGCGGGATTAAACAGCGCAAGCTGGCCGTTGCGGTCAAAAATCGCGAGGCCGATGGACAGCTGGGCAAAGGTCTTGGCCAGTGTCTGGACAAAGTTGCGCTGGGCAATCTCGGCCTGAATCACGGCGTTGATATCGACCGCGTGGCAGACCGCGCGATCCCCCTTTTTGGTCAGGGTGATGTCGAACCACGTGTCATTGCCATTCTTTCCGCCCGGGATCGACGACCGCACCGAACCGCCCCGGGTTTGTTCCAGACCCGAGACATCGAACAGGGGATCGGCGCTGTTGTCCTGGTTCTGGCTGTGCAGAAGTTCGGCATAACGGGCGTTGTGCCAGCTGACCTGGCCGCCGGGATCGGTGGTCCAGATCGGGTAGGGCGCCGCCTCTGCTGCGAGTTCGAGCGTGGCGTTGCGCGATTGCAGGATGCGAATGGTGTGGACCGTGTGGGAATCGCACGAATCCGTTTCGCGCACGTCGACGCGAGTCATTTCGTCTTCGCGGGTCAGTTCGACCACGCCGGTGTCGCGCGGGTCGGTGGCGGAAATCACGGTGTTCGTCGTTTTGCGCAGGGCGTCGTCATCGGGAAATTCCGGAAATCGTGGGGCAAGCGCGGCGCGCAAAGCGTGCCAGTCGGTTTCGGCGGCCGTCGTGGACAGCAGGGCGTTGCCTTCGGGTGTGGCGTGTTCCAGATCGCAGTCGCGGAACAAGAAGGATACGGCACCGTCACCGGCATCCGGCGGCACCGCGGTGCGCTTGCGCGATATGGTCATGGCAAGCATGCCAAGGGTGGCTGCCAAGGCGGCAGACCCTACAACAAACAGCATTTCCAAAAGCGTCATAAAGCTCTCCAGCCTATGGGCTGGGGACACTATCGGCGGCGCCGGTTAACATTTGCTTAACTTCTTTGAAGATTCCGTAAAGGACCGCGCGATTTCCCGGCGACCCGCGTCGTGTCAGGCGGTGATCGGTGTGTTCTGCCCGATGGTCAGCGGCGCGTTTTCGGCTTCGCGGGCGTCGATCTTGGCGCGGGGCCAGACCACTTCGACGATGGCGCCCAGATGCGGCGTGTCGGTTGGTTCGGGTCCGTAGGGATCGCGCCCGTTGGCAAAAGCGATCTCGGCCCCCGACCGTTCGAGCAACGTCTTGGCGATGAAAAGGCCCAGGCCCATCCCCTCGTATCCGGGACGGTTCTCCGTTTCCTTTCCCGATTTGCGGCGGCGCACAAAGGGATCACCGATCCGTCCCAGTAGCTGCGACGGAAAACCCGCGCCATCGTCGATGATACGCAGCGAGATGATGTCAGAGGTCCAATGCGCCTCGATCCAGACGTTGGCATTGGCGAAATCGACGGCGTTTTGCACGAGGTTGCGCAGGCCGTGGATGATCTCGGGCTGGCGCAGGATCGCGGGTTGGTCGATCTCGTCGCCCGCGTCGGGATCGTGGGCGT
>JBCBCR010000283.1:0-3236 GCA_038530495.1 Pseudomonadota bacterium
GCAGGTACGGCGCCGCCTTGGGGCCGTAGGCGGCCTCATCAGGCACCAGCGACGTGACCTCGGCGCGGTTGGCCGGGTGCATCGCTTCGAGGGCGACAGTGCCGGGATACAGCGTTTCGCTCCAGATGCCGTGCGATTCCACGACTTCGTGGGTGTCCATCAACACGTGGCAATAGGTGATCAGCCCGCCCGTAGCCCGGTACACGCCGTCCATGTTCAACAGATCAATCGCGCGCACCAGCACGGCGTCCTGACCGTAAAACAGCTCGGCCCGCCAGTCGCTGAGCAGGATGGCGTGCTGCGGTGATACGACAAGGTCGCGGTCATTGCCCAATGCGCCTGCGGTGATCACCACAGGGGCCGTATCACCCTGAGCGCTGACCGTCGATGCGCCGCTCCAACGGATCGGTTGCGGGCCTGTGGCGGTCAGTACCAGATCGCCAGCCGCCAGCGTTTCCACGCGGCGCGGGCCGAAAGGCGTTTCAATCTCGGTCCCCGCGGCAAAGCAGACAATCTGCGCGCCCAGATCCAGGTGCGGCGTGCTGGCGTCGTTTTCGATGATCCCGCCGATGGTCAGATCAGTGTTGGGCGGAGGCATGCCGTCCGGAAACACAAGGAAATACCCGTCTTCGTCGTCGGCGCCCGCATCGGTTCCGTCATTGACGTCGTTGTCATTGTTGAGGTCGACATCAATCACACCGATGCGCCATGTGGTCGTCCCATCGGTGACGGTAAAGGTATAATCCCAGATGATCTGGCGTTCGACCCCGTCGACCACGGCGGTTTGTTCCCACGCGCCGCCAAAGCGTTCGGGCGCGTCCACGAATTCATTGGCATCGTCATCGCCATTGAACAACGTCGCGCCGTCGTTCTCCTCGACCACGAAATACGTGGTGTTGCCGGTGTAGCTCCATGTGCCGGTGGGCGCGAAGGCATAGTTGTTCGGCGCCCCGTTCACGAGGGTCTGCGTGCCGCGCAGGGCAAAGGTGTAGGCATAGAAAACGGGCATCGCCGTGAACCAATCCAATTCGTTTCGTTGGATTGTTTCTGACAATGAAACGCGGCCCCCTGAGGGCCATACGTCGCCGTTTTAGGAAAATTAGGGGAAAGTTTTAGGCAAATGAGGCAGATGGCCGGGCAATGCCGCGGTTTGGCCTTGATTGCCGGGCTTATTCCAGGAACGGCGTCGGATCGACGCTGTCAAAACCGTCGCGCACCTCGAAATGCACAAATGCGTCGTCCGCGCCATTGCGCAGGGCAGCGATGGGTTGACCGCGGCGTACGCGGTCGCCCTTGGCCACCTTCACGTCAGCCACGTTGGCATAGACTGTCAGCAGGTTGTTTTCGTGTCGCACGACGATGATGGGCACGCCTTCGGCGCTTTGGGTGATCGCGGCAACTGTGCCTGCAGCAGCGGCACCGACAGCGGTGCCGGGGGCTGCTTTGATATCGATGCCTTCGTTACGGCCCTTGGCGTAGGGGCGGATGATGCTGCCCGCAACGGGTAGGGCGAACTGCGCCTTGGGGGTGTCGCTGATGGTGCCCACATCGGCCACGGGTTTGTCCGGTACGGGGGCTGGTGCTGCGGTGGTCGCCTCGTCAACGGGCAGCGCCTCGGTGGCGCTGGGGGGCGTTGGTGTCGGCGATCCTTCGCCCGGGGCGGTGGTGGCATCGGGGTTGCGCGGTCTGCTGGGGGCGGCGACACGGGCCACGGGGATCAGCAGGAACTGTCCTTCGCGCACCGCGAAATCGGCGCCAAGCCCGTTCCATTCGGCCAGCGATTTGGCGGGCACGTTGTAAAGCCGCGCGATGGTAAAGGCGGTCTCGCCCCGTTCGACCTTGTGCCGGATCGGTTCCTGCCCGGTCTGCGGCAGCGGTGTGCGCGTAACCGGTTCAGAGGCGGGCGTGGGCGCGGCATTGTCGATGGCATTGCCCGCCAGCGTGGTCACATCTACCGAAGGTGGTCGGATCGGGCCGGTGCTGCTGGCACCGGTGGCGGGCGACGGTTCGGCCACACGACGGGGCAGGGCGATCACCTCGCCTGCGCGCAGGGACACATCCGGTGCGATGCCGTTGAACCGGCCCAGTTCGTCTGCGGGCAGGCCGACACGGGACGCCACGTCCGACAGTGTGTCGCCGCGCCGCGCCACCGCAACCTGGAAATTCGGGTACGAGATGACGCCGCGATTGTCCGGGCGGGGGCGGTCTTCGGTCGCGGTTTGCGCGGCCTGGCTGGTGGAAAAGCCGCCCGACAGCCCGCGCAGGTCGAAATCCAGCGGTTCTGTACAGGCGGAAATCAGCGCAAGGCTGCAGCTTGACAGGATCAGCGGCACGCGCCGGGGCATCAGTTTGGGCATCTGCTTCGTCCTCTTCCGGCGCCCATTTAAAGGGTTTTTTCCGGTTGCGAGGCTTTTACACCAAATTCACTCTTTGCCCAAGCCCTCGAGCAGTGGGACAAAGCGCACCTCGCGCAATTCATCGTAATCGAGGCCGGTTTCATGTTTGCGCACGCGGATCAGGCTTTGGACCTGATCGGACTGACCGACGGGCAATACCATGACGCCGCCGACCTTGAGTTGCGCCAGCAGCGGGCCGGGCGGGTCTTCGGCGGCGGCGGTCACGATGATGCGGTCAAAGGGCGCCTGATCGGGCAGCCCGTGGCTGCCGTCGCCGGTCATGGCCGTGATGGTGTGCAGGTCCAGGCTGTCAAAGATCGCGCGCGCCTCGCGCACCAGACGGCGGTGGCGGTCGATGGTGTATACACGGCGCGCCAGCTTGGCCAAGATCGCCGCCTGATAGCCCGAGCCGGTGCCGATCTCGAGCACCTTGTCGCGTGGCGTGACTTGCAGCGCCTGGGTCATCAGACCCACAACAGACGGTTGCGAAATGGTCTGGCCGCAGGCGATGGGCAGCGGCATGTCCTCGTACGCGCGTTCAGCAAACAAGCCGCGCACGAATGGGCCGCGGTCGATCTCTTCCATCGCTTGCAAGACGGCGCTGTCCGTCACCCCGCGCGAGCGCAGGGCATAGAGGAACTGCATCTTGCGCGTGGCGAGATCGTCGTCGCTCATCTGGCGATGCTTTCGAGGGCGGTGAGCTGATCATGGGCGGTGAAATCCGCGCGCATCGGCGTGACGGAGATATAGCCGTCGAGGTTGCGATCCACATCCGTGCCGGGCGCCGTGGTGGCCTGCTGATTGCCGCCGCGCACCCACAGGAATTGCCGCCCCGACGGC
>JBCBCR010000284.1:0-3155 GCA_038530495.1 Pseudomonadota bacterium
ATCAGCCCCACCTGAGGGATCCAATTTGGTCGTCCATGCGTGACGGGCCTCTGGTCCATCTGGGCGGTGGTTTCGCGGGCCTGAGGGCGGTCGCACAGAGCGCCGCGGGGCCGCCGCTTTCTCCTTGCTTCGATCAGGATTGGCGCCGCACACGGGCGGTCGCAGAGTGCGCTATGCTGGGCATACGCGCGGCACCAAACGCGGCACGGCGGCGCGCGGCTCAGACGCTTCCCCTTGGCCGCCTCGGCAAGGATCCGCTTGTCCAACGTCGGATCAGATGCCGCTTTGCGCAGCCGTCCGTTTTCCTTTTGCAGACGCGACACATCCGTCAATTGACCCGCGCCCAGCCCGCCGTTCGTCGTCTTCCCGCGGGGGTGTATTTGTCCGTCAAACCGATTGCCCCATCGCATCCAGACGCGGCATCCCTTGCCCCGTCAGACCCTAATTTGCCACGCTGTGACACTCTTTTTGGCGTTGGGCGCTTGTCGGGCCGGTGTTTCCCGCGTTTTCCCAAGCGCAACGCAGGACCACGTGGGTGGGGGGCCGATCCAAATCGCGGGCCCGTCTGCTTGGCCATCATATGACATGGCTCTGACCGATCATTGCGCAGCGCATGGCTTGTGTGCACCCAACCTCTGACACGCTGCGCTGTTTTGCGCGACACCACCCGCAAAAAGAATTGCTTGTCCAAACGCCCATCTTGCCGATACCACTTTACCCAAGCTTGACGCTGGGAGAACCAGACCACTGGTGCCGAAGGAGCAACGGCCTCGGAAACTCTCAGGCTACAGGACCAGCGTGAAGCGACGAGACTCTGGAGAGTGATGCACATGCATCCGCCGAAGGGATAACGTTCTCAGGCCCAAGGACAGAGGAGGCACCACGGCGCAAGGCTGATCCTTGCGCATGCATTGGCGCCGCACGGACATCCATCGCGTACGTCGGCACCGGGGAGGCGAACGCAAAATGTCCAAGCTCAGGCACACGCCGCTCCACGCCTTGCACCTGTCGCTGGGGGCCAAGATGGTGCCCTTTGCAGGCTACGAGATGCCGGTGCAATATCCGCTTGGTGTGATGAAAGAACACCAGCACACGCGCGCCAAGGCTGGACTGTTCGACGTCAGTCACATGGGGCAGGTCATCGTCCGCGGTCCGAACTACGCGGCCGCCGCGGCCGGGCTCGAGATGTTGATCCCGGTGGATATCCTGGGCCTCGCCTCGAACCGGCAGCGCTATGGATTTTTGACCAACCAGAACGGCGGCATCGACGACGACCTGATGCTCGCCAACCGGGGCGATCACGTGTTCCTTGTGGTGAACGCCGCGTGCAAGGCCGCAGATACCGCCCGCCTGAAGGCCGCGCTGGAACCAGCTCTGTCCGTGACCGAAGTGACCGAACGGGCGCTGCTGGCGCTGCAAGGGCCCGCGGCAGAGGCTGTTGTTTCCGCATTGAACCCGCAGGCGGCGGACATGGCGTTCATGGATGTCGCCACGCTGGACCTGAACGGGGTCGCGGCGTGGGTATCCCGTTCGGGCTATACCGGCGAGGACGGGTACGAGATGTCCGTGCCTGCCGCAGATGCAGACGCCATCGCGCAGGCCTTGCTCACACATCCCGACGTCGCGCCCATCGGGCTGGGCGCGCGGGATTCGCTGCGACTTGAGGCGGGCTTGTGCCTCTACGGCCACGACATGGACGCCGAAACCTCTCCGGTCGAGGCGGGCCTGACATGGGCCATTCAAAAGGTGCGGCGGGCAGGTGGCGTGCGCGCAGGCGGATTTCCCGGCGCCGCACGCATCCTGACCGAGATCGACACCGGCGCAACGCGGCGGCGCGTTGGCCTCAAACCGCATGGGCGCGCACCGATGCGCGAGGGCGTCGTGCTGTTTGCCGATGACACCTCTTCGGACGCCATCGGCGCCATTACGTCGGGCGGGTTCGGCCCGACGGTCGGCGGGCCCGTGGCCATGGGATATGTCGCGGCGGATCATGCCGTGCCGGGCACCACGGTTTTTGGCGAACTGCGCGGCAAGCGCCAGCCGCTGGATGTCGTCACACTGCCGTTCACACCAGCCAATTTCAAAAGATAACAGCGAGGAAACCCTATGAAATACACCGAAGAACACGAATGGCTGCGCGCCGATGGCGACGCCTATGTCGTCGGCATCACCGAACACGCCACCAGCCAGTTGGGCGACCTGGTCTTTGTCGAACTGCCCGAGGTCGGCGCCGAAGTGTCCAAGGATGACGAGATCGTCGTGATCGAAAGCGTCAAAGCGGCCTCGGACATCATGGCCCCGGTCGACGGTGAAATCGTGGCGGTCAACGATGCGCTGGCCGAAGACCCGAGCCTCGCCAACAGCGACCCGCTTGGCGACGGCTGGTTTTTCAAGATCAAACCGTCGGAACCGTCCCAGCTGGACGGGATGATGGACGGAGCCGCCTATAACGCGATGATTGGCTAAGGATCGGCTCATGACCTTCACGCCCACGGACTACCTGCCTTACGATTTCGCCAACCGCCGCCATATCGGCCCGTCACCCGACGAGATGGCCCAGATGCTCGAAGTGGTGGGCGCCAAGGACCTCGACGATCTGATCGCCGACACGATCCCGCAGCAAATCCGGCAAACGGATGCGCTGGATTTCGGCAAACCCAAGTCCGAACGCGAGCTGCTGCATCACATGCGGGTCACGGCGGCCAAGAACAAGGTGCTGACCTCGCTGATCGGTCAGGGCTACCACGGCACGGTCACGCCGCCGGCGATCCAGCGGAACATTCTGGAAAACCCGGCCTGGTACACCGCCTACACGCCCTATCAGCCCGAAATCAGCCAGGGCCGCCTTGAGGCGCTGCTGAACTTTCAGACCATGGTGTCGGACCTCACCGGGCACGAGATTGCAAATGCGTCCCTGCTGGACGAGGCGACAGCCTGCGCCGAGGCGATGACCATGGCGCAGCGGATCAGCAAATCAAAGGCGACCGGATTCTTCATCGACGAAAACTGCCACCCGCAGAACATCGCCGTGATGAAAACGCGCGCGCAGCCGCTGGGCATCGACATCACGGTGGGCGCGCCCGACGACTTGGTGGCAGACACGGTCTTTGGCGCAATATTCCAGTATCCCGGCACGCATGGGCATATCCGCGATT
>JBCBCR010000285.1:0-3144 GCA_038530495.1 Pseudomonadota bacterium
TGATGTCGACCTCATCGCCGAGGATCAGATCAGCGGCCACTTCTGCCGCGCGGTTGGGGTTGGATTGGCTGTCTTTGGAAATGATCTCAACCGTGTAGGTTTTGCCGTTGTTTTCCAGCCCCGCCGACATGGCGGCCTGCACGGCATTCAGCACATAATCGTCCGCCTCAGCGAAACCTGCCAGCGGGCCGGTGCGTGGGCTAACGTGGCCGACTTTGATCACAGGGTTGTCTGCATAGGCGCGGCCAGCCGTCAGAATGGCAGGAGCCGCCAGCGCTGTCGCACTGCTCGCCAAGAAGCGGCGGCGCGACCATGTTGATGTAGTCTTTGTCATATTTTCCTCCCATTTGCCGGTCGATTTAACCGACTTCCTTTTTTGCTCAGTCTAGCAGTATCTCTTCTAACTTTCGCAGATGCTGCGCCACGCGCGCACGCACGGCCGCAGCTTCTTCCTCCGTCCAGGTTCGGAAACCTTCGCCGGTCCTCATGCCAAAACGGCCCTGTTTTACCAGATCTGCGAGATGCGGCGACGGGGCTGCGCGCCGTTCAAGATCGAACAGCACGTTTTCGTGGATATCGAGTGTCAAATCGGTGCCCACAAGGTCCGCATTTTCAAGCGGACCCAACACGGCAAGCCTGCGGCCGAAGCTGGATTTGATGACCGTATCCACGGCTTCCGCGTCACAGATATCATTCTCAACAAGGCTAATCGCCTCGCGCCACAGCGCATGTTGCAAGCGGTTGCCGATGAAGCCGGGCACATCCTTTTTGACCCGGACTGGCGTTTTGCCTGCATCTGCCAAAACGGCCATCATCTGATCGGTGACGCCCGCGTCGGTCCATTCGGTGGCCACAACTTCGACCAGTGGGATCATATGCGGTGGGTTCCACCAGTGCGTCCCTAGCGCTCGGTTTTTCAGCCGCAGGTTCTCCATGATCTTTGTGATGGGCATCACAGAGGTGTTGGAGGCCAGAATGCAAGTGTTGGGCGAGTGGGCTTCGACCTCTGCAAAAATGGATTGTTTGAGCTCCAGCTTTTCAGGGGCTGCTTCAAAGACGATTTCTGCGTCATGCACGGCACTGGAAATGGTGCCGCAAATCTCGATCTTTTTGAGGATCTTTGGGATGCAGTCCTCGGGCTCACCCAACCCCTTGAGGCTGTCTGAAATCCGCCGTGCCACGGTTTCACGCGCGGATTGGACCGGATCTGAAATGCGGACGTATTGCCCAGCCCGCGCTAAGGTCAGCGCGATGCCGTGCCCCATCAGACCGGCGCCGATGACGGCGGTTTGGATGTTTTTGCGCATCCCTCAGCCCGCCGTATAGCCGCCATCGGCATAAAGGATATGCCCAGTATAAAAGTCAGACGCCGCAGAGGACAGGAACAAAAGCGGTCCTGCCAAATCCTCCGGCTCGCCCAACCGGCCCTTGGGCACGCGGGCGAGGAAACCGTCGCGCACCTTGGTAGCCTCTGGGGTGTCTTCGAACATCCAGGCCGTGAGTGGTGAGCGGAACACAGTCGGCGCAATCGCGTTCACTGTGATTCCGGCGGGCCCGAGTTCGCAGCCTAACGCCTTGGTCAGGCCGTCAACGGCCGCCTTAGACGCGCAATAGGCTGTGTAGCCCGCCGGATGACCCAGCAGACCGCGCGCGGAGGAGACGAAAACGATCTTGCCGCCGGTGCCTTGGGCGGTCATTTGCGCCGTTGCTGCCCGCGCAATCAACCAGGATTGCGTGACATTGGCGTCCATCACACCGTCAAAGGTGCCGGGTTCCATGTCGGTGATCTTGGCGACTTTGTTCATTCCCGAGGCCACGACCAAAATGTCGAGACTGCCAAAGGCGGACACCGCCTCGGCCACCAAGGACGCACAGGCAGCTTCACTATCTGGTCGGGCATTGATCTGGTGCACCTCACCAGTGCAAGTGTCTGCTACTTCCGCCATGGCCTTAGCATTGCCCGCGGCCAGCACAACCTTGCACCCCGCGCCGGACAGGCACCGCGCGGCCACCGCACCAAAGGCGCCCGAGGCCCCGGTAATCAGCGCCACCTTGCCACGTACATCAAACATTGAAAGCGGATTGTCGAGGGACATGGGCTTACTCCGGTCTCTGGCCATTGGGATAGGGGATCACGACAAGCATTTTGCAGATATGGTTGGTCTTGTTTTCGATGCGCCGCACCTCACCAGGAGGCACGGTGCAACTGTCCATCGCAGCCAGAACGGTTTCTTTGCCATCAACCTCGATGGTCATTTCGCCTTCCAAGACGACGTAGACTTTTTCAAACGGCGTGCTGTCTGGTCCCGCGCCACCGCCGGGCAGAAACTGTGAAAAGCCCACCCATTGGTTTTCGGGCCCGCCGTCTTCGAACCCCTGGAGGCGCAGACCCGTGACGCCCCAATGATTGGGCGCGTCATAGGTCTGGGCATCAGCAAACCGTTTGAGATGCATCAGAACGCCTCGCCAGCTTCGATGCGATAGGCCTGCTGCTTGTCGGTGATGGCGACAAGGCGGATGATACAGCCATCGCCGCGATCCCAATTCCACGGGAAGAACGCAAATGTCACGCGTTTGCCGGTGACCGCATCCAGATCGCCGCCAACGTTTTCAATGCCAAGGATACCGTTAGAAAACAGGGTGTTGTGGACAGGCTCCCATACTGGGAAATCGTCTTTCCAATCATTGCCGCCGGACCATTCGCGGTATTCTTCCTCAAGGTGCGGCAGGATGGGGCCGTTGCGTTGTGGGCCAATAGCCGTCGCCAGCGGATGGTCATTGGCTTGGGTGTCATGGCCAACCACCTTGACGCCCTTTTCAACCATCCAGTCTGCGGCGGACTGCACGAGGCCGGGGCAATAGGCAAAGTAATCGCCATCTTCATACTGTTTATGCCAGCCTGTGTTGATGATCAGCACGTCGCCTTTGCGAATGGCGTGCCCGCAGGCCTTTTCCAGATCATCGCCCGTGATCGACTCCCATTTTTTCTTGGGGATCGACACAACGAGGCCGGAGCCAAAGAAATGCGGCAGCGGAACCTCGTCAATAAAGGGCGTGCCCTGCACCACGTGGGCAGGCGCGTCGATATGCGTGGTGACGTGCATGGTGGTGGTGATCGTCTGACTCAGAACGCCTGACTTGGCC
>JBCBCR010000286.1:0-3123 GCA_038530495.1 Pseudomonadota bacterium
CTGATCTCGACCCCCTGGGCGCGGATGGTTTCGATCTCGTCCAGTAGGTGCCAGGCGTCCAGCACCACGCCATTGCCGATCACGCTCAGCTTGCCGCCGCGCACCACGCCCGAGGGCAGCGCGTGCAGCTTGTAGACCGTGCCGCCCACCACCAGCGTGTGGCCCGCATTGTGCCCGCCCTGAAACCGCGCGATGACATCCGCCCGCTCGCTCAGCCAGTCGACGATCTTGCCCTTGCCCTCGTCGCCCCACTGCGCGCCGACAACCACCACATTGGCCATGGTGAGACTCCTTTGCCCGGTCCAAACCCGCGCCCGTATAATCGCCGCCACCGGGATGGGCAAACGCCAATTGCCCCGCTAGGGTGCGGCGCAAAATCCCGGAAGTAACGTGCGAGGGGCTTTGACCGATGAGCTTTTTCCTGCGCTGGCTCTTTGCCTTTGTGCTGATCGCCGCAACCTACAATCCCACCGCGTGGAACTATGTCACATGGGTGCGCGCGCACGGGTCCGACACGCTGTCGGTGGCGGTGCTCGCGGGGCTGGTGCTGCTGATCGGCTACATCATCTACCTGCGCGCCACGCTGCGGTCGATCGGGCCAGTGGGCATGGCGCTGGTGCTGGCGCTCGTGGGTGCGATCCTGTGGGTGCTGTATGATCTGGGCTGGCTCAGCCTCGACAATCGCGGGCTGAACACGTGGATCGGGATTTTTGCGCTGTCGCTGGTGCTGGGCGTGGGGCTGAGCTGGAGCATCATCCGTCGCAAGCTGTCGGGACAGGCGGATATGGATGATGTGGATGAGTGATCCGGCCGTTTGAGCGGATTGCTAAACGACCCTCCCCTCTCGGCGGCGAAAGCCGCCTGTCGGGCAATGGGGCGCGGTTTATCTGGCGAAATGAAGGATGGATCGCGGGAGGGTTTGAGCGGAGGTGCGGGTGGCTGATCGGCCCTCCGGGGGGAGTTTTTTTGGCAAGATGAAGGGGGGAACTCGCGGCGCGGTCAGCTAATGGTGACGGGCTGGCCGTGCGGGGTGGTGCTGTAGGCGGTGCGCCAGCGGGTGACCATGTCGCGGATCGCGTCTGCGTCTGCCATGCCGGAGCGCGTCAGCATCGTCTCGAGCGTCTCGAGCCACGCGAAAAAATAGTCGTCACCGCCATCCAGTTCTGCGGCCTGCCCATGCGCCTTCAGCGTCGCGCCAAAGGCGGCGGCCCAGTCGGACCACGCGAAATGCCCCGCCTCGTTCAGCGCCACGGTCAGTGCGAACACCCGTGCGTGCCACGGGGCGTCAAAGCGCGGCTGCGGCTGCGTCATGCGAGGCTCAGATAGCTTTGCCACAGGTCGGCTACCACCTGATCGCCCGCGTGTTCGGGATGCGCCCAGAGGTCTGCGGCGGCGAACGCCACCGCATAAAGCGGCTCGGGCGCCTCGCCCAGCCGGTGCGCGTTGCTGTCGGGCAGCACGTGGGTGCCGTGGTGGCGCTGGATGGTGCCGGTCGCCCCGGCCAGATAGGCGGGCAGCCGCGTGTGGCCGCCATCCACGGTGACATTCTCGGCCCGCGCGCGCACCTGCACCCGGTCGCCGGGTTTGAACGTGGCCGCAGGCCCGCCGTCACGATTGGCCGGCCCGCCGCGCGCCAGCACGCCCGCGACATCCGCCGCGCGCAGCACGTTGGCCTCAACCGTCGCGGGCCCTGCCGCGCGGCCCGTGGCCAACTCTTCTGCGGTCAGCGCGCCGGTTTCGACCAACAGGTCGGCCAGCGCCGCGATCCACTTTTCATAATAGGCAAAGCGCGCATAATCCGTCGGCGCCAGCTTTTCCCGGGCGTGCCGAGAGATGTCGAGGTTCCACAGCCCCAGCGTCCCGCCCGCCAGCGTCAGCGCAAGTGCGGTGCGGTGCCAGTCTTCCTTGAACAACACGCCCTCGGCCTCGGGGATCACCGCGCCATCGCCGAACCGGCCGCCCATGTCGTGTGGACGGGTCACCGGCCACGCGCCTTATTCGCGTGTGGGCGGGTCACCGACCACGTGCCTTATGCGGTTGTGGACGGGTCACCGGCCACGCGCCTTATTCGCTTGGGGTCGAGTCACGGCGCCGCCACCAGCCCGCAGCCGATCATCGAATCCCGCGTGACCAGCGCGGCCAGCGCGTCCGCGTCCATCCCATCGGTCCCATCGGGGCGCTGCGGCAGCACCAGATACCGCACCTCTGCGGTCGAATCCCATACGCGCACGGCCTGTGCCTCGGGCAAGGTCACGCCAAACTCGGCCAACACCTTGCGCGGCTCGCGCACGGCGCGGGCGCGGTAGGCGTCGGATTTGTACCATGTCGGCGGAATACCCAGCAGCGGCCACGGATAGCACGAACACAGCGTGCACACGACCATGTTGTGCACCGCCTGCGTATTCTCGACCACCACCATGTGCTCGCCCTGCCGACCCTGCAGCCCCATCTCGGCCAGCACCGGGTCCGCATCCGCCAGAAGGGCCGCGCGAAACCCGTCATCCAGCCACGCCCGCGCCACCACCGACGCACCATTACGCGGGCCAATCCTGTGTTCATAGGTGTCGATGATCTCGTCCAGCGTGGCGGGGTCTACCAGCCCCTTGTCCACCAGCAACGTCTCCAGCGCCTGTACCCGCAGGGCCGGTTCCGGGGGCAAAAGACTGTGGGGATGATCGTCGGAATGATCGTGTGGCATGGCCGCACTCTGCACAGACGCGCGGGCACCTGTCCAGCACTCTTGCCCCCTCTGCCAAACTTGCATAGATACCGCCCATCGCGCAGCAAAGGGCCCACACCCCACATGGAAAACGTCGTTCTGATCATTCACCTGATCCTGGCCCTCGGGCTGGTGCTTGTCGTCCTTCTGCAACGCTCCGAAGGGGGCGGGCTGGGCATGGGCGGCGGCGGTGGGGCGACCACCGGGCGCGCACCCGCAACCGCGATGTCCAAGGTGACCTGGGCGCTGGCGATTTGCTTTATCATCACCTCTTTGACGCTGACGATTATCGCCGCGCAAAACGCCTCGGGCACTTCGGTCATCGACCAGATCGGGATCACCCCGTCGGACGTGGGCACAGACGGGGGCGACCTCGTGCCGCCCGCGGGCGATCTGCTGCCACC
>JBCBCR010000287.1:0-3114 GCA_038530495.1 Pseudomonadota bacterium
TCTGGATGGCCAGCAGGATCAGGCCGCCCGCGATCAGGATTGTGATGGCCGAGGCCCGCGGCGCACGGCGATCCGTTAGCGCGGACAGAATGGACGGGATCGAGAACCCCGCGAGGACGATGCCCAAAACCAAATAAGTATCCGCAGTCACCGCACAATACTCCGTGCCAGAACGGCGCAAGGTTACTCTGGATCGGTCGAGTAAATCAAACGCTCATCACATGGGGCAACGCGCAGGATATTGGTCGTGCCTGTGACGTTGAACGGCACGCCAGCAGTAACAGCGACCTGATCGTCCGACGTGGCCAACCCGCTGTCACGTGCCGCACGCACGGCGGCGACCACAGCGCCCTTGAACCGGTCCACGCTGGCGGTGACCACGCAATGACATCCCCAGCTCAGCGCCAGCCGCCGCGCCGTCCCGATCAACGGAGTCAGCGCGATGATCGGCACCCGCGGCTTTTCACGGGACACCAGCAGGGCGGTGGTGCCGGACTGGGTAAAGCAGCAGATCGCCTTGATGTCGGTTGTCTCGGCAATCTCGCGCGCGGCTGCAACAATCGCGTCAGCAACAGAGGCGCGTTCGGCGTGCCGGCTCGATTCCATCACTTGGGTAAACAGTGGGTCCTGCTCCACTTCTGCCGCGACCCGGTCCATGGTTGTGACGGCCTCAATCGGGTAGGACCCTGCTGCACTTTCCGCGCTAAGCATAACCGCGTCCGCACCCTCATAGATCGCCGTGGCCACATCGCTGACCTCGGCGCGCGTGGGCATCGGGCTGTCGATCATGCTTTCCAGCATCTGCGTGGCGACAATCACGGGTTTGGCCGCAGCCCTGCACTTTCGCACCAGTCGCTTCTGAATCGGTGGCACATTCTGCACTGGCAGTTCCACGCCCAGATCACCGCGCGCGACCATGATCCCGTCGGAAGCGGCCAGGATCTGGTCAAAACGTTCCACGGCATTAGGCTTTTCGATCTTGGACAGCACAGCTGCGCGTCCCTTGATCAGGTCACGCGCTTCCTCCACGTCGGCGGCGCGCTGCACAAAGCTGAGCGCGATCCAGTCCACGTCCAGTTCCGCCACAAATTCCAGATCGGCACGGTCCTTGTCCGACAATGCGGCCAGCGGCAGTTCAACATCTGGCACATTCACGCCTTTGCGGTTCGAAATCACGCCGCCGGTTGTCACCACGCAATTGGCAAAGTCCGGGCCGCATTCTTCAACGCGCAGCCGGATCTTGCCGTCGTTGATCAGCAGGTTTGCGCCGGGTTCGAGGGCCGCGAAAATCTCGGGATGTGGCAGGCACACGCGGCTGCTGTCGCCTTCGGTCGGGTCGAGGTCGAGGCGGAATTTCACCCCTTCATCCAGCATCTCGCTGTCGCCGGCAAACACACCTACGCGCAGCTTGGGGCCCTGCAGGTCAGCGAGGATCGCAATGGGCGAGTTCAGGTCCGCCTCAACCTGCCGGATGATCGCATGTTTTTGCGCGATCTCCTCGTGGCTGCCATGCGACATATTCAGGCGGAACGTGTCGGCGCCTGCCTCGTGCAGGGCACGGATCATCTCGTAAGTGTCCGAGGCCGGGCCAAGGGTCGCCACGATTTTCACATTCCGCATGCGTCGCATTTCTGGTTCTTCCTGATATCGCTAACAGCGTCCTTATTGCCGAATTCCAATTCGGGGGCAACTGGCCTAGATGTGCCCAGAGGATTGAGGGCACCAAGATGACCTATTCACCGGTTTTGACCCAAGGCACGGCGCGGCGGGGCCCGTGGTTGATCACCTGCGATCATGCGACAAACGTGGTGCCGGACAGTGTGGCCGGGGGGGACCTGGGTTTGCCCGCGTCAGAGATGGCGCGTCACATCGCCCATGATATCGGCGCGCTTGGCGTGTCTTTGGCGCTGGGTGATCTTCTGGATGCGCCTGTGGTGGCGGCAAATTTCTCGCGACTGGTTATTGATCCCAACCGTGGCGCCGACGATCCAACGCTGATCCCGCAGCTGTATGATGGCACGATCATCCCCGGAAATCGTCACGTCGATGCATACGAGCGCGCGCGCCGCGTCGCTGAGCTTTATGACCCCTATCACAAAGCGATTGCCGCCGCCGCCGCGGATCGGGAGGTCATCTTCTTGTCGATCCACAGCTTTACCCCGCAACTCAAGGGCCGACCTCCGCGCCCATGGGAAGTCGGCGTGTTGTCGGCGCAGGACAGGCGTCTCGCCGACCCGCTCATCGCGCAGCTCGCTGCATCACTCGACAGCCCCGTCGGCGACAATGAACCTTACGCCGGCTATTTCCCCGGCGATGCGCTCAGCCAACACGCCCACGGCCCCGGTCGCCCGAATGTCCTGCTGGAAATCCGACAGGACCTGATCGACACGCCACAGGGCCAACGCGACTGGGCCCAAACCCTCGCCCCACACCTCACCGCCGCCATGCACAGCGCCAAGCTTGGCCGCGTCCCCTTCTCTGTTTAAAAAAATCCCGGGGGTCCGGGGGCTGGCCCCCGGTCCACGCCTGCAAAAGGAGCAACCTTATGGATCCGCAAACCCAGATTGAACTCGAAGCCGCAGCCTTTCGCCGCCTGCGCCAACACCTGATGCAGGATCGCACGGATGTGCAGAACATCGACATGATGAATCTTGCCGGGTTCTGCCGCAATTGCCTGAGCCGCTGGTATCAGGAGGCTGCCGCCGAAAGGGGCATCGAGATGTCCAAGGATGCTGCGCGCGAGGCATTTTACGGCATGACCATGGACGCGTGGAAAGCCAACTACCAGACCGAGGCCAGCCCGGCACAGCAAGAGGCGTTCAAGACCAGCTTTGACCAGAACGTGGGCAAAGCCGACTAGCGCGGCACCGCTGTCTTGCGCCCGCGCACGATCTTTGCCATTGCAGCGCAGACCGCGCAAGGAAAGGCACGAGGCCTATGAAATTCACGCTGAGCTGGCTCAAGGATCATCTCGACACCACCGCTACCGTGGACGAGATCACCGATGCTCTCACCGATCTCGGGCTCGAGGTCGAAGGGGTCGAGGATCGCGGCGCGGCGCTGGCCGCGTTTACCATCGGCAAGGTGCTGAGCGCGGAAAAGCATCCCGACGCT
>JBCBCR010000288.1:0-1635 GCA_038530495.1 Pseudomonadota bacterium
GTTCGAGGCACGCCGTCCCAAGGATCACGCCATCATCGCCGAGATCGACGGTTATGTAAGGTTCGGAAAAGACTACAAAAACAAGCGCCGCATTGCGATTGAGCCCAGCGACGAGACCATGGAAAAGGTCGAGTACATGGTGCCCAAGGGCAAGCACATCCCGGTGGCCGAGGGCGATTTCGTCCAAAAGGGTGACAACATCATGGACGGCAACCCTGCCCCCCATGACATCCTTGCCATCATGGGTGTGGAGGCGCTGGCCGACTACATGATCAACGAGGTGCAGGAGGTCTACCGACTGCAGGGCGTGAAGATCAACGACAAGCATATCGAAGTGATCGTGCGTCAGATGCTCCAGAAGTGGGAGATCGAGGACTCGGGCGATACCACGCTGCTCAAGGGAGAGCACGTGGACAAGCAGGAGTTCGACGCGGCCAATGAAAAGGCGCTCTCCAAGGGCGGTCGCCCGGCACAGGGTGGGCCAATTCTGCTTGGGATTACAAAGGCTTCGTTGCAGACACGGTCGTTCATCTCGGCCGCGTCCTTCCAGGAAACGACCCGCGTTCTGACCGAGGCATCGGTGCAGGGCAAGAAGGACAAGCTGGTCGGCCTGAAAGAGAACGTGATCGTCGGGCGCCTGATCCCTGCGGGCACCGGTGGGGCCACGCAGGCCGTGCGCAAGATCGCATCGGACCGCGACAATGTCGTGATCGAGGCGCGCCGGGAAGAAGCGGAAAAGGCTGCGGCGCTCGCCGCACCCGCAGCGGACGACATGGTCGGTGGCGACGTGTTCGACA
Source organism: Pseudomonadota bacterium (assembly GCA_038530495.1). Lineage (GTDB taxonomy): Bacteria > Pseudomonadota > Alphaproteobacteria > Rhodobacterales > Rhodobacteraceae > Tateyamaria. The sequence goes on from JBCBCR010000288.1 coordinate 798, forward strand.
CGATCATCGATCCGACCGAAGAGAGCCGCGAGTAAGCGGACCCGCATCCCAGAACAGGACCCCCGGCGGAAACGCCGGGGGTCTTTTTGTTAATGGACCGTGCGGTGGGGTTTGCGGGCGGTTTTGATGAATTGGGCTCGGGTTTTGTACAAAACCGGGCGTGCTCATCGGGCCCTTTTCGGGCCTCTTCGCGGGTTTTGATGAAAACGGGGGGTGTTTTGTACAAAACGGCGCCTTGGGGCGCGGTCACATGTTGTTAACCTTTGCGCGGCGTTAACCTTTGGCGGGACGCGTTAAGGACCGGTTAGGAAATCGCCTTGGTTTTGCGCCGCGATGGCGTCGTTTCCATGCCGCAATCGGGACCGGTTGCGATTTCGCTTCGGCGTGTTTTGCGCGCGGCAGCGACAAGACCGAAGCCGTGTTGGTGCGGGACGCTTTGCCGGGCCGCATGCGCGGGGGCGGGCCGAGCGGCGTGTGGCGGGTCGGCCCTTCGGGGAGGATTTTTTGAAACAGAGAAGGACGCGTGCGGCGGGGGCTGTGCGCTGCTGCGGCTGTTGGGCTTGGGGATGTGGTGGTGGGCTGCGTGTTTGAGAGGGTGCGCGTTGCGGCGGGCCGAGCGGCGTGTGGCGGGCCGGCCCTTCGGGGAGGATTCTTTGGAAACAGAGAAGGGGTGGGGGGGATCGGTGTGGTGTTGGTGGTCGCGGGGCGGGTTTGGCGATGGGGCGCGTGGGATCCAGTTCGGTGACGCGGGTGGCGCGGCCTGTGGCTTGCGCCGCTGCGCGGGGTGGGGCAAGGAGGCGGTATGGCGTCCCGTGATACGACTTTTGCTGCCACCGCG
>JBCBCR010000288.1:1645-3067 GCA_038530495.1 Pseudomonadota bacterium
ACCGCGAACACCACCGGTGCGGTTCTGATGATGGCGTCGATGGCGGCCTATACTACCAATGACGTGCTGATCAAGCTGACGGGCGGAGCGGTGCCGCTGGGGCAGATGCTGTTTTTGCGCGGGCTGGTGTCGGTAGGGTTGATCGTGATCTTTGCCCGTTGGTTGGGGCGGATCAGCTTTGACGTGGCGCGGCGGGACTGGGGCCGGATCGCGGTGCGCTGTGTGGCGGAGGTGGGCGCGGCCTATTTCTTTATCACCGCGCTTTTGAATATGCCGATTGCCAATGCCACGGCGATCCTGCAGGCGCTGCCGCTGACCGTGGCGGTTGGGGCGTGGCTGGTGCTGGGCGAGCCGTTGGGGTGGCGGCGGATGGTGGCGATTGGGATCGGGTTTGCCGGCATGTTGCTGATCGTGCAACCCGGGGCCGAGGGGTTCACGATCTGGTCGCTTTATGCGCTGGCCACGGTGCTGTGTGTCACGGTGCGCGATCTGGCCACGCGCAGCCTGTCGCCGGGAGTGCCCACGATGACCGTCACGCTGTTGGCCGCACTTGCGGTCACGGTGAGTTTCGGTGCGATGTCGGCGACCGAGCCGTGGGTGCCGCTGACGCCGCGGCTGGGGCTGTTGATCGGCGGGGCGGCGGTGCTGATCATCGCGGCCTACTGGTTTTCGGTGCAGGTGATGCGGGTGGGCGAGATCGGGTTCGTGGCGCCGTTTCGCTATACCGGTCTTGTGTTTGCGCTGGTGCTGGGGTGGCTGGTTTTTGGCGACTGGCCCGATGCGTTGGTGCTGGCGGGTGCGGGGATCGTGGTGGCGATGGGGATCTTTACGCTCTATCGCGAGCGGGTGTCACGCCGCTGAGAAGGTGCGGCGCACGGCATCGGAGTCGATGGCAAAGCGGGTGTGGAAGAGCTGTTCCTGATCCGGGGTGAGCGGGTCGACGGCGATCGCGCGGACCTTTTTCTGGCGGCTGTCGTTGTAGCCGTTGTGCGAGCGCACGAACATGTCGGCATCGGGGAAGGTGACGCAGGGCATGAAGCGCGGGATGCGTTCGTGCATGAAGTTGTGGATCGTGGTGGTGGACCCGCCCGCGATGTGTACGCCGAGGGCCGAGACGTAGAAGGCGCGGTAGGTTTTGGTGGCGCTGATGCCTGCGGGGCCCAGTTCGGCCACGTACCCCTTGTTCCAGTCGAGGCCGACGCATGCGTGTTTGGCCACCAGCGGCGCGCAGTCGGCCACGGCCTGCCGCATCTTGGCGATGAAATCGACGGCGCAGGCGTCGTCGTCGTCATGGCGGAACTGGATGCAGGGGGCATCCGGGTCGCGGCGGGCGGCGTTGAGCAGCATCTTGGACGCCTTGCGTGATGGCAAAGGCGGCATGGCGATGATCTCGATCTGTGGGATGTCGGCGGTGAGGTCGTG
>JBCBCR010000289.1:0-3016 GCA_038530495.1 Pseudomonadota bacterium
CGAAGGGTGAGGCCGCCGGGCGGGACTGTTTTGCCCCGTGCCGGGCCAAAAGGCGCCCGCCCGCCGACCCACGTTACGCGCTGTCGGGCAGTTCGCGTGCGAGGAAGCGTTCGAAGGCGTCAAGGTTGACCGGTTCGAACTGTCCAAAGCTTTGCATCCAGACCGAGGCGGCGCGCATGGCATCGGGGTCGAGCTTGCACCATTTTACGCGGCCCCGCTTTTCCTGCTGGATCAGGCCCGCGCGTGTGAGGATCGTCAGGTGTTTCGAGATCGCGGCGAGCGACATCTCGAACGGTTCGGCCACGTCGGTGACGGCCATGTCATCCTCGAGCAGCATGGTCAGGATGGCCCGGCGCGTGGGATCGGCGAGGGCCTGAAAGGTCATGTCGAGCGGGTCGGTCATGCCCCGTCATACGCGGATGCCCGGGATTACGGAAGGTATGTCAGAGAAAGGGGTGGCGCGTGCTGATGGACGGCCATTGATGGGTGAGGCGGGCGCGGTCGCGCGGCGAGAGACCAATGTCGCGCGCGATATGGTCGGTTAGCGGTGGCAGTGGGCCGGGTTTTGACGCTGATTTTTGGCTTATGTGCAATATTTTCACATAAGTGATCAGGAGGCGCCAAGGCACCTGGACAGGCTTTGCGAACATGACATGCTCAATTTCTTACAGATTTGATCCGATTATCGGGTCAGAGCGGGCTTTGCACAAACGCAGATTTGCGACATGATATGTGCAGTATAGTCACAGGTTGGGGTCGCCATGCGCGCTTTGCCACCGCTCAACGCCCTGCGCACCTTCGAGGCGGCGGGTCGACACGAAAGCTTTTCTCGTGCGGCAGAAGAGTTGGGCGTGGGCCATTCGGCCATCAGCCGCCATGTGCGCGGGTTGGAGCAGCGATTGGGCGTATCGCTGTTTCGCGATGTGTCGCGCGGGGTGCAGTTGACCGCGGACGGGCGCGCATATCTGCACCGGATATCGCCTGCGCTGGATGTGATCAGTGATGCAACCGAGGGTCTGGCAAGCGCGCCTGCGGGGCGCGTGGTGATCAACAGTGAGCCGCTGTTTGCAGCAAAGGTGATCGCACCGATGTTGGCGGAGATGCAGCGGGTGCTGCCCGAGGTTGATCTGCGGTTGGTGGGGTCGACCGATCTGGCGGACCTTGAGCGGTTCGAGGCCGACCTTGCCATCCGCTTTGCGCGCAAGGGAATGCCGGAAGGACCTGCGGATTTGTTGAGCGCGGCGCCGATTTATCCGTACGCGGCGCCCGGCGTGGTGCCCGAGGATCATCTGAGGCCCGAGCATTTGGCCGTTCTGCCGCGATTGCGAGATCGGCGAGACGATTTTTGGCCCGAGTGGGCCGATGCTGCGGGATGGGCGTGTCCGTGGCTTGCGCCCGAAGAGTACCGGTTGCGCGGGGCGCTTGCCATTGAGGCGGCGCTGCACAGGGCGGGCGTGTTTCTGGCGTCAAGTGATGTGACCCGGAATGACGTTGCCGCGGGGCGGCTGGTGCGGGTGTCAGAACACTACATTTCCCGCGGCGCATTCTACCTGCTGTGGAGTGGTTCATCGGGGCGGCGCAAGGCGGTCAAGGCGGTGCGCCATTTCCTTTTGACCCGGACCGAACCGCTGCGATCTGCAGAAAATCAACCAAATGGTTGAATAAACCAAAGGCGGTGATTTTGCCTATTGGCGGTTTGGCCTGCGACATGCATGGTCATGGGCGCGCAAAATTTTACGAATGAAAACAATGCATTGACGTCATGGTCGCAGGTGGCGTGCCTGCGTTGACTCGGCGGCGGTGGCGACATATCCCACACACCAAGTCAAATGCAGGACGCGGGTTGCGTGACCGATCCAGAGACCAGCGACAGATTGCAGGCCTTGCAGGCCAAAATCGACGCGGCAAAGGACAGCCAAGCCCCCAAAGCCAGCACACCCGATCCTCATTCTCAGGCGCAATTGGCCTGGCGCATGGTGATCGAACTGGTGGCCGGTCTCGGGATCGGGTTTGGCATCGGCTACGGGCTCGACGCCCTGTTGGGGACAACACCGTGGCTGATGATCATTTTTATCTTTCTGGGCCTCGCGGCCGGCATCCAGACGATGATGCGCAGCGCGAAGGAAGTTCAGAGGGAACGGGAAGCGGCGCAAGCCGAAGACGACAGCGGCCCGACGGGGCCAGAGTGACGGAGAGAGCTGGATGGCAGATGATGCAAAAGCGGGCGGTGGTCTGAGCTTCAAGCCGATGGACCAGTTTGAGGTCAAATCGCTGTTTGGCGGCGAGGTGACCATGTTTGGTCTGACCAACGTGACGCTTTGGCTGTTTCTGGCGGTTCTCGCAGTGATCGGCCTGATGGTCATGACCACGTCCAAGCGGGCGGTTGTGCCCGGGCGCGGCCAGTCGATTGCCGAGCTGCTGTATGGGTTTGTCTACAAGATGGTCGAGGATGTTACCGGCAAAGACGGGATTAAGTATTTCCCGTACATCATGACTCTGTTCATGTTCATCCTGTGCGCCAACTTCCTTGGCCTGATCCCGATGTCGTTCACGACGACGTCGCACATTGCAGTAACCGCGATTCTTGGCTTTGGCGTTTTCATCGCCGTGACCGTTCTGGGTTTTGTCAAAAACGGCGCGTCGTTCCTGAGCCTCTTCTGGGTGTCGAGCGCGCCCCTGCCGCTGCGTCCAATCCTCGCCGTGATCGAAATCATCTCGTACTTCGTGCGCCCGGTCAGCCACTCCATTCGTCTGGCGGGCAACATGATGGCCGGTCACGCCGTTCTGAAGGTGTTCGCTGGCTTTGCTCAGGTCGCGGCCATCGCGCCCGTCGCCATCATTGGCGTTATGGCGATCTACGGGCTCGAAGTGCTGGTGTCGGCCATCCAGGCCTACGTCTTCACGATCCTCACATGCGTGTACCTCAAGGACGCGCTGCACCCGCATCACTAATTCGCAGGCGGGCTGAACCCCGCCCTACGGAAACTTCCAATCGTAAGGAGATACTCAAATGGAA
>JBCBCR010000290.1:0-3016 GCA_038530495.1 Pseudomonadota bacterium
CAGCGCCTTGAGCGACAGGAACAGGGCCGCCGAACAGGACGACACCGCGAGCGCGTATTTGGTGCCCATCATCTGCGCAAACTCGGCCTCAAGCAGCGACACCGGCGCGTCACTGGCGGCGGTGTAGCGAAAGAGGTCGCCCGAGGTCAGCAGGCGGTCAATCTCGGCCCGGGCCTCGGCAGGGATGGGTTCGGCGCTGTGCATGTCGGGCAGGGACATATTTCGGTTTCCTTATGTACGGCTTTCGCTTTGCTTAAATCGGATAGCGCGAAAAGGAAACGGTTTTGTGACGTCTTGGGCGGATGTTTACGCTGTGCGCGGCCTCTACAGCCCGAGGCGATCCCGCAGGGCGTACCACGTCATCGCCAGTGCGAGGAGCGGGCTGCGCAGGCGGGTGCCGCCGGGAAAGGGCGTGGTGGGCAGCGCCGCCATGGTGTCGAACCCGTCTGAGTGTCCCATGATCGCCTGCGCCATCAACTGCCCGGCCTGCGTCGCCGTGCCGACCCCGTGCCCGGAATAGCCCGACGCGCTGAGCACATTTGGCCCGACGCGCGCCAGATAAGGCAGCCGTTTCATGGTAATGGCCAGCGTGCCGCCCCAGGCATAATCGATGGGCACATCCGCGAGATGCGGAAAGATCTGGGACATCGGTTTGCGCACGGTGGCGGCGATGTCGCGGGGAAAGCGATAGCCATAGCTTTCGCCGCCGCCAAAGAGCAAGCGGCCATCGTGGCTGAGCCGGAAGTAGTTGATGACAAACCGCCCGTCGGCCACGGCGATGTCGCGGGTCAGCACGCGGTCGGGATTGTCGAGCGGTGCGGTGGCGGCGATGAAGTTGTTGATGGGCATGACGCGGGCGGCGACCTGCGGGGCGAGATTGCCCAGATAGCCGTTGCAGGCCAGTACGATGTGATCAGCGCGCACGGTGCCTGATGCGGTGTGGACTCCGCTGTCGATGGACGTCACCGGGCTGGCTTCGAAAATCCGTGCGCCCGCGGTCTCTGCTGCCTGCGCCAACCCCAGCGCATAGTGCAGCGGGTGCAAATGCCCCGGTTCGTGATCGAGGATACCACCCTTGTAGGCGGGCGAGGGGCAGAGGGCGTTGAACGCAGGCCCGTCCAGCACCTCAAGCGGATAGTCGTAGTGGCGCGCCATGTGGTCGGCATAGCGGTGCAAGTCGTCCACCTCGCCCATGGTCTCAGCGGTCCAGGCGAGACCAGGTTTTAGGTAGCAGTCGATGTCGTGGGCGGCCACCAGATCCTTGACCAGCGCCACCGCCGCGCGCCCCATGTCCCACAGCGTGCGCGCGTCGTCTCGGCCCACCATGTCCTCAAGCGCGGGCTGTTCGACCCGCTGCCCGGCCCCCAGTTGCCCACCATTGCGCCCCGATGCGCCAAAGCCCACGCGCTGCGCCTCGACCACCACCACCGACCGCCCGGCTTGCGCCAGATGCAGCGCCGCCGACAACCCGGTATAGCCCGCGCCGACCACGCAGACATCCGCGCACACGTCACCCGACAGCGCGGCCCGCTGCGGCGGCAGATCAGATGTCGCGGCATACCAGCTGCGCGGATATTCCCCCGCCCGGTCATTGGCATATAGAAGGTTCAACGCCCATCCCCTGCTTCATTTCGCCAAATAAACCGTCCCCGAAGGGCCGCTTTGTCACCGCGCACGACCTGTCCCTTCATCTTGCAAAGTAAACTCTCCCCGAAGGGCCGTTTTGCCACCCGCATCACACGTTCAGCAGCAGATGCTCCCGCTCCCACGGGGAAATCACCTGCAAGAACTCGTCATATTCGGCGCGTTTGACGATGGAATAGACGCGGGCGAACTCTGGGCCCAGGACCTCGTGCAGGGCATCCGCTTCGTCAAAGAGATCAAGCGCCGAGCCGAGGACACGCGGGATGTCGCCATCGCCCTCGTAGGCGTCACCGCGGAACTGCGGTGAGGGGCGGTGGTCTTCGATCATCCCGAGGTAGCCGCAGGCGAGCGAGGCCGCGATGCCCAGATAGGGGTTGCAATCCATGCCCGCGATGCGGTTTTCGACCCGGCGGGCGGCCGGGCTCGACAGCGGGATGCGGATGCCCGTGGTGCGGTTGTCGCGGCCCCATTCGAGGTTGATGGGTGCTGCGTGATCCTTGACGTAGCGCCGGTAGGAATTCACGAACGGCGCCATCACGGCGAGGGCTGCGGGCATGTAGTTCTGCAAGCCGCCGATAAAGTGGAAAAACGCGTCCGTGTCGCCCTCTTGCGGGCCGACAAAGATGTTCCGGCCTGTATCAGCATCCAGTACCGAGTGGTGGATATGCATGGCCGAACCGGGCTCGTTCGCGATGGGTTTGGCCATGAAGGTGGCAAAGCAGTCGTGCCGCAGCGCCGCCTCGCGGATCAGCCGTTTGAAGTAGAACACTTCGTCGGCGAGCTTCACCGGGTTGCCGTGGCGCAGGTTGATCTCAAGCTGGCCTGCGCCGCCTTCCTGCGTGATGCCGTCGATCTCGAACCCCTGGGCTTCGGCGAAATCATAGATGTCGTCGATCACCGGGCCGAACTCGTCCACCGCCGTCATGGAATAGGCCTGCCGCGCGGCCGCCGGGCGGCCCGACCGGCCGGTCATCGGCTGGATTTCCTGCGCGGGGTCAAGGTTGCGCGCGATCAGGAAGAACTCCATTTCCGGCGCCACGACGGGTTTCCAGCCTTGCGCCTCGTAGAGGCCCACAACCCGTTTCAGCACGTTGCGCGGGGAAAACGGCACCGGGTCGCCCGCGCGGTCATAGGCGTCGTGGATCACCTGCAGCGTCCAGTCACCGGTCCAGGGCGCGGCGCTTGCCGTGCTCATATCGGGCTTGAGCGTCATGTCTCGCTCGATAAAGCCCTCATCGCCAGCCGCCTCTCCCCAATCGCCGGTAATCGTTTGAAAGAATATCGAATCTGGCAGGTGAAAATGCTGTTGCCTGCTGAATTTGCTTGCTGGCACCGCTTTGCCTCGGGCTATACCGGGCAGATCGGCAATAAT
>JBCBCR010000291.1:0-3003 GCA_038530495.1 Pseudomonadota bacterium
AGCCGCGTAGGGTGCTCATCGGCCGCGCACAGTTAGACGTGCGGTGCGCCGTATAGGCGCACCCTACATCAGCGCACAAATTTCTTATATTTCAGGCGCTTGGGTTCCAGCGCATCCGGCCCCAACCGGCGTTTTTTGTCTTCTTCGTAGTCTTCGAAGTTCCCTTCGAACCACTCCACATGCGCATCGCCCTCAAAGGCGAGGATGTGCGTGCAGATGCGGTCAAGGAAGAACCGGTCGTGGCTGATCACCACGGCGCAGCCTGCAAAATCCACCAGCGCGTCTTCAAGTGCACGCAGCGTCTCAACATCGAGATCGTTGGTTGGCTCGTCGAGCAACAGCACGTTGCCGCCTTCCTTCAACAGCCGTGCCATGTGCACGCGATTGCGCTCACCCCCCGACAGCAGCGACACCTTTTTCTGCTGGTCGCCGCCTTTAAAATTGAACGATGAGCAATATGCGCGCGAGTTCACCTGCGCGTCGCCCAATTCGATGATCTCGGCGCCGCCGCTGATGGCTTCCCACACGGTTTCGCCATCGGCGAGGTCATCGCGCGACTGGTCGACATAGCTCAGCTCGACCGTGTCGCCTAACTCGATACTGCCGGAGTCGGGCTGTTCCTGCCCGGTCAGCATCTTGAACAATGTGGACTTGCCCGCACCGTTCGGGCCGATCACGCCGACAATCCCGCCGGGCGGCAGCGCAAAATCCAACCCTTCGACCAAAAGCTTGTCGCCCATCGCCTTGTGCAGGCCGGAAACCTCGATGACCTTCGACCCGAGCCGCGGTCCGTTTGGGATCACGATCTGGGCGCGGGTCAGCTTTTCGCGCTCGGACTGCTCTGCTAGCTCGTTATAGGCGTTGATCCGGGCCTTGGACTTGGCCTGCCGCGCCTTGGCCCCCTGCCGCATCCATTCCAGTTCGCGCTCCAGCGTCTTTTGGCGGCTCTTGTCTTCGCGTGCTTCCTGCTCCAGCCGCTTGGCCTTTTGCTCCAGCCATGCGGAATAGTTCCCCTCGTAGGGAATACCGCGCCCGCGGTCCAACTCGAGGATCCAACCGGTGATGTCATCGAGGAAATACCGATCGTGGGTCACGATCAGGATCGTGCCCTTGTAATCAATCAGGTGTTGCTGCAGCCACGCGATGGTTTCCGCATCAAGGTGGTTTGTCGGTTCGTCGAGCAGCAGCATGTCCGGGGCTTCAAGCAGCAGCTTACACAGCGCCACGCGCCGCGCTTCACCGCCAGAAAGCGTGCTGACGTCTGCATCATCCGGCGGGCAACGAAGCGCCTCCATCGACACGTCGATCTGGCTGTCGAGATCCCACAGGTTTTCCGCGTCGATCTGGTCTTGCAATTGCGCCATCTCATCGGCTGTTTCGTCCGAGTAGTTCATGGCCAACTCGTTATAGCGATCGAGGATCGCCTTTTTGTCCGCCACGGCGAGCATCACGTTTTCACGCACGGTCAGGGCGGGGTCGAGCTTGGGTTCCTGCGGCAGATAGCCGACCTTCGCGCCTTCGGCGGCCCAGGCCTCGCCGCTGAATTCGGTGTCGAGCCCGGCCATGATCTTCATCAGCGTGGACTTACCGGCGCCATTGACGCCGACCACGCCGATTTTCACGCCGGGCAGAAAGTTCAGGTGGATGTTTTCGAAACACTTTTTGCCGCCGGGATAGGTCTTGGACACGCCCGACATGTGATAGACATATTGATAGGCCGCCATGATGTGCCCCTTCCTGAACTGCAATGTGCGGGATGTAGCCGCGCCGCGAGGCAAGGGCAATGGGCGGATTGTGACCGCTGCTGCATACACGCGATCCTTGCATATTGCGGCGCATTTTCTAGGCTCTGGCTGATGACAAAAGTGGTTGCCCGATCATGAAGCTGCGCGCCCCGGTGATGTTCTTGCTGGCAATTGTGCTGGCCGGCTGCGAATTGGGCATGTTCTTGCCGCCTACGCCGAACCTGTTTCGCACCGGTCTGAACTATCCCGAAGAGCAGGTGCACCCGAGCCTGCGCTCGACTGATCCACGCATTTTCTTTGTCACCGACCGCGCTGTTGAAGGCGCGGGCTATGGCGCGCTTCGGTCGGATTCGATGGCATTTGGACATGCCAGCGTGCAGTTCGGCAGCGATCTCGATTGGTCGACGCTGCTTGCGCGGACGCGGGCCGATTCCAACGACCGTGTGGCGCGTCTTGCTGTGGCTGACGTGGCCGAGGTGGTGCGGTTTCAGGCAACGCCTTTGCCCTATGCCCGCGAGGATGGCCAGTTGCGGCACCTGCCAGAGGTTTGGGAGGCCTACGCCGCACAAACCGCCCAGTTTCAGACGGACATCGCCGCGTATATCCAACAAACCGGCAACGACCGGCTGCTGGTCTATGTGCACGGTTTCAACAATGATTTCGAAGACGGCCTGACCACATTGGCCAATATCTGGCATTACAGCGGGCGTCAGAGTGTGCCAATTGCCTTTACGTGGCCTGCCGGGGCCGGGGGTGGGCCGCTGGGATATTTCCGCGATCGCGACTCGGGCGAGTTCGCGATTTTCCATACCAAGGAATTCTTGCGCATGCTGGCAGAGATGCCGGAGGTCGCACAGATTGACATCATTGCCCACTCCCGGGGCAATGCGGTCGCCACAAATGCCCTGCGCGAGCTGGTTATCGAGGCGCGCGCCCGCGGCACGCACCCCAAGCTGGCGCTGAAAACGGGGACGCTAATCATGGCTGCACCCGATCTCGACGTCGACATCGTGCGCCAACGCCTCGCGGCGGAACGGTTTTCAGAGGCGTTTGAACAGATCAATCTGTATATCAATCCGGGCGACCGTGCCTTGCGATTTTCGGCCTTCCTCACGCGGTCCACGCGCCTCGGCGCGCTGCGGAACGAAGATTTTCAACCGGGTGAATTGGAACTGCTGCGAAAGCAGGCATTGGTTCATTTCATCCGGGTCGAGAACGTGCGGAAAATCGCAAGGCACGGTCGCCCGGATTGATATAC
>JBCBCR010000292.1:0-2960 GCA_038530495.1 Pseudomonadota bacterium
GATTGAACGGCTGAGTGCCGCGGGCATTCCAGTGCGCATCATGGCGTCGCCCATGGTGCCCGGGCTCACCGATCCGGAGATGGAAGCGATACTTGCCGCAGGCAAGCGCGCAGGTGCGCGATCCGCCAGTTGGATCATGTTGCGCCTGCCGCGCGAGGTTTCTGCTCTGTGGCAGGAGTGGCTGGCCGCACACTATCCGGACCGGGCTGTGCGCGTGATGTCCAAGCTGCGCGAGATGCACGGCGGCCGCGATTACGATGCGCGCTGGGGGCATCGTATGCGAGGGACGGGTGTTTATGCCGAGATGGTGGCGCATCGGTTTGAATTGGCGGTCAAGCGGTTGCGGTTGAAAACAAAGCTGCAGCCCATGCGCTGTGATCTGTTCCAGCCGCCCGTCGCGCCTAAGGCGCTTTCAGCGCAGCTGGATCTGTTCAAGTGACGTCTGTCAGGCGGCGGACCGGCGGCGGTTGCGTCGGCGGGTCGGGGTTGGCGCGTCACCTGTGCCATCAGAGGCCGAGGTGAAGGGACCCAGAGCGTCGACAATGGCGTCGAGAGTGGGCGCAGGTCCTTGCTGCGCGTCGTCCAAGGCCGCGCGCATGTGGCGGAGGTGTTCAGGCGTTGTGCCGCAGCAGCCGCCAATGATTTGTGCGCCGCAGTTGCGGGCGAGTTGCGCGTACCGCCCCATCAGTTCCGGCGTGCCATCATAGTGAATGTGTCCGTTGTGGAATTTCGGAATGCCAGCGTTGCCCTTGGCGATAATGGGCAGCGCGGTGTTTGTGGCAGAAAAACCAAGGACCGTGCGCAGCATATCCGAAGCACCGGTGCCGCAATTGGCCCCGAAAGCGACCGGCGCAAAGTCGAGCTGGCTGACAAGTTCGACCATCGCTGTGCTGGTCACACCCATCATTGTGCGGCCTGCGGTGTCAAAGCTCATGGTGCCGACCCATGGCAAGCCGGCGCGTGCGAACCCTTCTGCAGCCGCCGTGAATTCTTCGGGGGCGGAGATCGTTTCGAGCCACCCAATGTCGGCGCCGCCTTCTTTCAGCCCGGCTGCTGTTTCGTGGAACATCTCGACAGCCCGGGCATGGCTGAGCGCCCCCACGGGTTCCATGATCTCGCCTGTCGGACCGACGGAACCGGCCACCAACACCTTGCGTGAGGCCCGGTCGGCGACCTCACGGCCAATCTCGGCCGCGATGCGGCTAAGGTCGTGGGCCCGGTGACCTGCGTCGTGCAGCGCGAGGCGTGACGCGTTTGCGCCGAAGGAGTTCGTGAGGAACAGGTCGCTGCCCGCATCGACCGCGCCCTGATAGAGTGCCGTGATTTTTTCGGGTGCGTCCTCATTCCAAAGTTCTGGCGCGTCACCGGAACTGAGGCCCATGGCAAACAGGTTGGTGCCCGTTGCACCATCCGCAAGGAGCGTGCCGCGTTCGGCCAAAAGGGTGCTGAGGGGATCGGACATGGGGCAACCTCGTCGTGTACGATCCTTCTCAGATGTCACGCGGCACGTTGTGAGGCCAGTTCATAATTCTCATCTACAATATGAGGTGCGTTTGATTTGATCGCACTGATGCGTTGCGGGCGGTGGATGGCACGCACCAGATCGGCAAGACCGATAAAAAGCGAAATCGCTGAAGGTGCCGCGACATAGCGTGGTTCCCAGACCGGGCCAAAGCTGGATTTGAACTGCCGCAGGCCCGGTCCCCCCGAAAGCGTGACCATTTTTGTGGCGGCCCAACGCCAAAAGGCGGAACCGGGGTCGGGGCAAGCAGGCGTTGCGGCAAGGCAAAAGCGGATTGCGCCTGCGGTGCGGGCCGCTTCGATCGCTTCGGTCACCAAGGCGTGCATTGTGCCGTCGGGGATGTCAGCCTCGTGGCGCATCAAGTCCAGGCACCATTCGCGCGCGGTCATATGGGCCGTGATGAAGGCGATGCAACGATCGCCTTGCCATGCGGTTCCAACCCATTGATCGACAAGGTATTCCGGGCAGTACCGTCCCATGGTGCCGCCACGCGCCTGCCCGTGCGTGTTTTGCCATGCGGCGTCCACGCGGGCCATTTGCGCGTGGTTCAACGGGCCATCGCTCATCAGGCGAATATCCGCCTTCTTCGCGGCCCGCAGCTTGCGTCGCAAGGTGCGCCGCGCGGGCGTGTCGAGCGTGTATTCCGCCAAGCGGATCATCGCGTCATCTGCGAGGTGCAGAACCTGCCAGCCCGCTTGCCGCGCGGCGAGGGCTACTGGTGCACTGACTTTGTAGGCCAGCGGGAGCTTGCCACGGGTGCGGGCGATGCGCGCCAAAGTGTCAAGCGCGCGCCGTGGCTTGCCACGCACCGGATCGGCCAGCATCGTCAGGGTTTGACCACTGGACCAAAGCGCCAGCCGTGCGGCGCCGAAACCCAGAACGGCACCTCCGTTTTGGCGTACCACGCCGACCTCGCTGCGCGGTGCCTCGGGCCAGGATGTGATCGGTTTGGCAGGCATTGTGCGGGAAACGCGAAATGGCCGCAAGAGCGCCAACGCGGCAAGAACTGCCGGGAGAGCATAATAGACCACTCGGTATGCAAGCACGGCCGTTATCACGGTTTCCACCGGAATTGTGGCAAGCGCGGTCAGCAGGACAAGTTCGAACGGGCCAAGGCCGCCCGGTGTGTTCGAAATCAGCGCGGCGCCCATAGCCATGAGGAACAGTGGAAAAAAGCTGACAAACGGGATCGTGCCAAACGGCAACATGACATAGAGCACGCCCGCCGCTGCAACGGTATCAACGAGTGCCCAGCCGAGAATGCCGCTGCAAAGGCGCCAACTGGGCAAACGCAAGCGGATGCGACCGATCCAGATACTGGGCCAGCGAAAGAACACGCCCAAAAGCGCGATCGCCGCGACGCACCCGACCGCGCCGAGCCAGGTGACCCAGGTATCCGTGGGCAGCACGAGTGCGGTCGCTGAAAACACGGTGAGCC
>JBCBCR010000293.1:0-2936 GCA_038530495.1 Pseudomonadota bacterium
ATGCCGCACCGGCAGGCGCACATGTAGCAGGTCGTCTTGCGGATCTCGTCCGAGACTTTGGGCGATGTATCAACGTGGGGCTGTGTGCGGGCCATGGCCAAAGTCTCCGTTCTGCTGGATCAATTGTGTATCAATACTCCCGACGCCCGAGTCAAAGGCAATTGACGCAGCGATAGCGCGCCGAGAGGTCATGTCGCAGGTCGTGGTCATGCCGTTGCTGCCTGCAACGCGGTGATCGCGATGATGTTGACCACGTCTTCGGCAACGCAACCGCGGCTGAGGTCGTTGGCGGGCCGTGCGAGCCCTTGGAGCACCGGACCGATAGCCTCAGCACCGCCGAGACGCTGGGTGATCTTGTAGGCGATGTTGCCCGCGTCGAGATTGGGAAAGACCATGACATTTGCCTGCCCGGCCACCGGCGATCCGGGGGCTTTGGAGGCACCCACGGATGGCACAAGGGCCGCGTCGAACTGAAGCTCTCCGTCAATGGCGAGGTCGGGTGCGCCAGCTTTGGCCAGCGCAAGGGCGTCAGTGACCTTGGTCACATTGGGATGGCGCGCGCTGCCCATCGTGGAAAACGACAGCATCGCCACTTGCGGATCGGTCTGGGTCAGAGCCTTGAAAGAGGCGGAGGCATCGATTGCGATCGCTGCCAATTCATCGGCGTTTGGGTCAATCACCAGCCCGCAGTCGGAATACACCATGGCAGAGCGCCCCGAGGGGTGCCCTTCGGGCATGGCCATGAGGAAGAAACTGGACACCAGCCTTGCCTGCGGGGCCTTGCCGATGATCTGGAGCGCTGCGCGCACCGTGTCCGAGGTTGTAGCGACCGCGCCGCCCACCGTGCCATCGGCCTTGCCGGCGCGGACCATGAGGGCCGCGAAAACCAGGCGGTCGCGGACAGCAACCGTCGCCTTTTCGGGTGTCATGCCCTTGTGGGCGCGCAGCGTGACCAGAAGCTCGGTCAGCTCTGCGGTCAGCGGTGACGTGTCGGGGTCGTGGATATCAATTCCGTCCGACGACAGGCCGAGGGCGTCGAATTGCGCCTGTACGCCTGCGTCCCCAACCAGAGAAATACGTGCGAGGCCTTGGTCGTGCGCCGCGAAGGCAGCCGCGACGATGCGGGGATCGTCCCCCTCGCTCAGGACGATATGCTTGCCGAGCGCGGCTGCGCGTTGGCGGATATCGGTCAGGATCGCGCTCATGCGCGGTGCCCCGGTCCCATTGGACCCGGCAAAGGCAGGCGGCCGCCCAAAGGACGGCCGCCGCGGTAATGGGCAATCTGCGCCACAATTATTCGGCAGCTTGCGCAGGCTGCTGGGGGACCATGTCCGACGCGTCGATGCCTGCAACCGAAACCGGCTTCTTCATCGCATCACGACGGAACGGTTCGCCCAGTTCCTGGTTGATCATCGCCTCGATCAGCGTGGTCTTGCCGTTCTCCATCTGATCCTTGATCGCCTTGTTCAACGCGGCGGTCAGTTCATCCATGGTGCGCGCGACGACGCCTTCCAGGCCGCAGGCCTGTGCGATACCGGCATAGGATACTTCTTCGTCCAGTTCGGTGCCGACAAAGTTGTCGTCGAACCACAGGGTCGAGTTCCGCTTTTCCGCGCCCCACTGGTAGTTGCGGAACACGATCTGGGTGATCGCAGGCCATTCGCCGCGACCAATCGCCGTCAGCTCGTTCACCGCGATGCCGAAGGCGCCGTCACCCGCAAAGCCCACGACCGGCACGTCCGGCTGGCCGATCTTGGCGCCGACGATGGAGGGCAGGCCGTAGCCGCACGGACCAAAGAGGCCGGGGGCCAGATACTTCCGGCCTTCATCAAAGTCCGGGTAGGCGTTGCCGATGGCGCAGTTGTTGCCGATGTCGGAGGAGATGATCGCTTCACGCGGCAGAGCGCTCTGGATTGCGCGCCAGGCCATGCGCGGGGACATCCAGTCGGGCTTGTCGGCGCGGGCGCGTTCGTTCCAGGTGGTGCCGGGATCGTCGTCCTCGTGATCCATTGAGGACAGCTGCTGCGCCCACTTGGATTTCGTCTCGGCGATCTTGTTCTTGCGGGCCTCGCGGCCTTCATCACCTGCGTTGTCCGCGAGGTTCGCCAGGATGCCCTTGGCGACCTTGGCCGCGTCACCGACGATGCCGACGCTGACTTTCTTGGTCAGACCGATGCGGTTGGGGTTGATGTCGACCTGAATGATTTTCGCATCCGCAGGCCAGTATTCCATGCCGTAGCCCGGCAGGGTTGAGAACGGGTTGAGGCGGGTGCCGAGGGCCAGCACGACGTCGGCTTCTTTGATCAGCTCCATCCCGGCCTTGGACCCGTTGTAACCCAGCGGACCCGCGAAGAGCGGATGGGAACCGGGGAAGGCGTCATTATGCTGGTAGCCCACGCAGACCGGTGCAGTCAGGGCTTCGGCCAGCGCCTTGGACGCGTCGATGCCACCTTCGGACAGGACAACGCCCGCACCGTTCAGGATCACCGGGTTCTTGGCTTCGGACAGCAGCTTGGCGGCATCGGCGACGGAGTTTTCGCCACCAGAGGAAGCTTCGAACTCAATCGGCTCAGGGATGTCGATATCGACCACTTGGGTCCAGAAATCGCGCGGGATGTTCAGCTGGGCCGGGCCGCACAGACGCTTGGCTTGGCTGATCACGCGGGTCAGGACCTCAGCCACGCGGGACGGGTCGCGGACCTCTTCCTGATAGGCGACCATGTCTTCGAACAGCTTCATCTGCTCGACTTCCTGGAAGCCGCCCTGACCGATGGTCTTGTTGGCGGCCTGCGGGGTCACCAGCAGCAGCGGCGTGTGGTTCCAGTAGGCGGTCTTCACGGCGGTCACGAAGTTGGTGATGCCGGGGCCGTTCTGGGCGATCATCATCGACACTTTGCCGGTCGCACGGGTGTAGCCGTCGGACATGAACCCGGCAG
>JBCBCR010000294.1:0-2886 GCA_038530495.1 Pseudomonadota bacterium
GTTCATGAACGGCGATCTGAGCACGGTGATGAGCCCGCGGACGGTGATCGCCTGGGCCCAGAATGCCGAAATTTTCCGCAACGTGGGCTATGCGTTCCGGCTGTCGTTCCTGAACAAGTGCGACGAGCTGGAGCGGCAGACTGTGGCGGAGTTCTACCAGCGTCTGTTCGACGAGGAACTGCCCGAGAGTGCGGCGAGCGTGAGCCTGGGGTAAGCCCGGGCTGCGTACAACGGTATACAAATTCATTGACCGGTAAGGTTTTGCGCGCAACACTGATGTCATGTGCGCAAAATATCTGGTGTTTGCCGTCCTTTTCGCGGGGGTGGCGGCGCCGCAGGTCCATGCCGGGCCTGATCTTGTCGATAACTTTGTCACCTGCCAGGGCCGCTATGCTGCGCAGGAGGATTACGACAGCCTGATGGGGCGGGATGCGTCCTATGCCCGGGCGCGTGCGGCGGCTTTCGGAGATTTGGTGGCGGCAGTGATGCCGGTGGACATCAGCGACGCGGACAAGCGGGCCATCGGACAGGCGCGGCGCGGGGCGTTGGGGCTGCACTGGTCGTTGTTGCGCACGGGGGCCTTGGCGCGCGAAACGCGCATGGCGCGGCAGGCGCGGGCGCAAGCGGCGCGGCATCTGGCCATGTGCGAGATGCTGGTTTTGGGTTAGCTGCGAGCTATAACCAACTGACATAGCGCAGGTTTTCTGTCATCGCACGGCGGCGCAAACAAACCGCCCAATATCTGTGCAAAACCGCCCACACCCCTGCGCGCGCTGCAGCATTCACGCCGCATTGCGGAATTTTCCCAAAAAGATTAATCTAAACTGGTTAGTTCAGTCGTAATTCACACTATATCAAGCTGATCCGTCCGATAAGAAAGCTGTCCCATGCGCGTGATCTCTGTCCTCCTTGCCGTTTTCGTGGCGGCTGCGTTGTATTTGTGGGTGATCGAGCGCGAGCGCACGCTGGCCTTTATTGCCGAGCAGACCGGGTCTGATGCGGCTGCCGATGTGGCCGAAGAGGCCTCGGCCGAGGCTGATGAGGCGCCGCGTGTGGTGTCGGAGCGGGCTGATCTGATCAAGGTTGTGGCGCGGCGGTCGACCGCCCAAGAGATCGACAGCGCCGTGGTGCTGCGCGGTCAGACCGAAGCGGCGCGGTCCGTGGAGGTGCGGGCCGAAACGACGTCGACCGTGATTTCCCCGCCCCTGCGCAAGGGGTCCTTTGTCGACGAGGGGCAGCTGTTGTGTCAGCTTGATCCCGGCACGCGCGGATCGACGCTGGCCGAAATGCGGGCGCGGGCGGCAGAGGCGCGGTCGCGCAAGACCGAAGCCGAAGCGCGGGTGCCCGAGGCGCGGTCGCGTGTGCTTGAGGCGCAGGCCCGGCTGGACGAGGCGCTGGTCAACCAGAACGCCGCGCGCCGATTGAGCGAGGATGGTTTCGCGTCAGAGACGCGGGTGAAAAACGCCGAAGCGGCTGTGGCGGCGGCCGAAGCCGGGCTGGAGGCCGCGCGCACCGGGGTGACGGCGGCCGAGACCGGGTTGCAATCGGCCGATGCGGCGATCGAAAGCGCGCTGGCGGCGGTTGCTTCGGCGGAAAAGGAACTGTCGCGGCTGGATATCCACGCGCCCTTTGCCGGTGTGCTGGAAAGCGACACCGCCGAGCTGGGCAGCCTGCTGCAGCCCGGTGCGCTGTGCGCCACGGTCATTCAGCTTGATCCGATCAAGCTGGTGGGCTTTGTGCCCGAGACGGATGTGAACCGGGTCACCGTGGGGGCCATGGCCGGTGCGCGGCTGGCGGCGGGCGGCGATGAACTGGTGGGTCGGGTGACCTTTCTGAGCCGTGCGGCGGATCCGACCACGCGCACCTTTCGGGTCGAGATCGAAGTGCCCAACGCCGATCTGGCGATCCGCGACGGGCAGACCAGCGACATCGCGATCGACGCCGCAGGCGCGCGGGCGCATCTGCTGCCGGCCAGCGCGCTGACGCTGGATGCCGATGGCGAGATTGGCATGCGGCTGGTGGGCGACGGCAACATCGTTGAATTTGTGCCGATCACGGTCCTGCGCGACACGGTGCGCGGGGTCTGGGTGACCGGCCTGCCGACGCAGGCCAACGTGATCGTTGTGGGACAAGAGTTTGTAACGGCGGGTGTCGAGGTCGCGCCCACCTATCAGGAGCAGACCCAATGACTGGTATCGTCGACTGGGCCGCCTCGCGTGCGCGGATGGTTATGGCCTTTATCATCCTGTCCATCGTGGTGGGCTCGATCACCTATATCTCGCTGCCCAAGGAGGGTGAGCCGGACATTGAAATCCCGACCCTGATCATCTCGTTGCCGTACCCGGGCATTTCGGCGGTGGACAGCGAAGAGCTGCTGATCAAGCCGATGGAAACCGAGCTGAGCGACCTTGACGGTCTTGACAAGATGACGTCGACCGCGGCCGAGGGCTATGCCAACGTGGTGCTGGAATTCGAGTTCGGCTGGGACAAGACCAAGGTCATGGCCGACGTGCGCGACGCGATGGACAAGGCCGAGGCCGAGTTTCCCGACGGCTACGAGCAGTACACGCTGGAAGAGTTCAATTTCTCGGAATTCCCGATCATCATCGTGAATCTGTCGGGCCCCGTGCCCGAGCGTACCATCGCCCGCGTCGCCCGCGATCTGCAGGACGATCTGGAAGGCCTGGATGCGGTGCTGGAGGCCAGCCTTGTCGGCAACCGCGACGAGATGGTCGAGGTGGTCATCGATCCGCTGCGACTAGAGGCCTACAACGTCACCGCGGGCGAGTTGATCACCGTGGTGCAGAACAACAACCAGTTGATCGCCGCCGGTGAGGTCGAGACCGAACAGGGTGCTTTTGCGGTCAAGATCCCGTCATCCTTTGA
>JBCBCR010000295.1:0-2820 GCA_038530495.1 Pseudomonadota bacterium
CGCCGCGCGCGAGGTCGTGCTGCGCTGGGTCGACGGGTTTCAGGCCAGCGTCGTGGCGCCACCGGCCACGGTCGCCCCTGTTGCCGAGGCAGCCAACAAGAACACGGACCGGGTCAAACCTGTATCCTGAATGCCGCGCTCTCGGCCCCAGCTCCTTTTATCGCCCTCCGCCGCTATTGTCGCGCTGCGCGCCGCATGCTCTAACGTGTTGGGCTGACGGGGGAGATTCACAGGTGCTGCAGGTTCTGAAATCGTTGAAAGCGCCGATTGCGTCCGCGCTTGCAACGCTGCCGCTTTGCCTGTCCGCACCTGCCGCGGCGCAAGACGCGCCCGTCACACTCAGCTTTTATGGCGTGCCCGGCATCATCGACCTGCCCAGCGGCGAGGCGCTGCCGGACGGCACCCTGGCCCTGTCGGTGTCCCATTTCGGTGGCCAGACCCGCAGTTCGGCCACGTTCCAGTTCTCGCCCCGTATCTCGGGCACGTTCCGCTATATCGGCATTCAGGACTGGAACTCGGGCGGCTTTGAAACCTACCGCGACCGCAGCTTTGACGCCCGCTTCCTGCTCCTGCGCGAAGGCCGCCGCCTGCCCGCCGTCTCGGTCGGTCTGCAGGATTTTGCAGGCACCGGTATCTACGCCGCCGAATACGTGGTCGCGACCAAGAATTTCGACCGCCCCTTCCTGCTGCCCGGCAATTTCAAGGTCTCCGCCGGTCTCGGCTGGGGCCGTCTCGCCGGTCTTGGTGCCATCGGCGCACCCTTGGGCGGCAACCGCCCCAGCTTCAACGAAGGCGACACCGGCGGCGAAGTGTCCTATGACCAGTGGTTCCGCGGCGACGCGGCCCCGTTCTGGGGCGTCGAATGGCAATACAACGACAAGCTCGGATTCAAGCTGGAATACTCCTCCGACGCCTACCGCCCCGAAACCAGCCGCGGCGTGTTCGACCGCAAATCCCGGCTGAACTTCGGCGCCGAATACCAATGGACCCGCTTTGTCCGCGTCGGCGGTTACTACATGTACGGCAGCGAGCTTGGCGTGAACTTCCAGATCACCGCCAACCCAAAGGAACCGCCGCGCCCCTTCACCATCGCAGGTCCCCTGCCCGTCATCGTGCGCCCGTCGCGCGATGCGGCCCCCGAAACCTATGGCACCGACTGGGCCGCCGCGCGCAGCCAGGTGGCGCAATCACTGGGTGGGATCGCCGATGAAGGCCTGCGCAATGACGGCGTGCGGCTGGAACGGCTGACCTTCCTGTCCGCCACCCGGGTCGAGGCGCGCGTGACCTCGCTGAACTACACCAACAACGCCATCGCGGTGGGCCGCACCGCGCGGCGCCTCGCAGGCACCGTGCCCGCATCGGTCGAAACCTTCGACATCATCGTCATGGCAGGCGACCTGCCCGCGACCCGCGTCACGCTCAGCCGCGCCGACCTCGAACAGCTGGAATTCCAACCCGGTGCCGCCGACCTTCTGCTGTCCCGCAGCACGGTCGAAGACGCGCCCGCGGGCCGTCCCGCCGACGGCGGCTTTGTGCCCGACGAACGCTTCCCGCGCTTCAGCTGGACCATCGGGCCGTACCTGCGCCCGTCCTTCTTTGACGTGAACCAGCCGGTGCGCGCCGATTTCGGCATCTCGGCCTCGGCCGAGTTCCGCCCCGGGCCCGGCTGGCTGATCGCAGGCGACCTGCGGCACCGCCTCGTCGGCAATATCGAGGATTCGCTGACCTCGCCCTCCGCGCTGCCGCCCGTTCGCACCAACGGCGTGCTCTACGCCCAGCAAGGCGAAACCGCGATCGAGGAACTGTTTGTCTCCAAACAGTGGAAAGCGGGCCGCAACGTCTATGCGCGCGTCACCGCAGGCTACCTCGAACAGATGTTCGGTGGCGTCTCCGCCGAGGTTCTGTGGCAACCCGCCGACAGCCGCTTTGCCCTCGGGCTCGAGGCCAACTATGTCGCCCAGCGCGACTTCGACGGCGGCTTTGGGTTTCAGGACTACACCGTCGCCACCGGCCACCTCTCGGCCTATTACGACTTTGGCCGCGGCTATTTTGGCCAGATCGACGTGGGCCGCTACCTCGCAGGCGATGTCGGCGCGACCTTCTCGGTCGACCGCACCTTCCGCAACGGCTGGAGCCTCGGCGGGTTCTTCACCCTGACCGATGTCAGCGCCGAAGACTTCGGCGAAGGCTCGTTCGACAAGGGCATCCGCGTCACCATCCCGACACAGTGGCTGACCGGTCAGCCGCAAAAACGCAGCCAGACCATCACCATCACGCCGGTCCAACGGGACGGTGGCGCGCGCTTGCGGGTGCCGGGACGGCTTTATGACCAATTGCGCGATGCAGACGCCCGCGCCATCCGCGAAAGCTGGGGCCGGGTATGGGAATGACATCGATGCTGAACCGCCGGATTACCGCCGCCCTTCTGGCGGTTGCACTTGTGGCGGGCTGCTCGGGCGGCTCGGACCGCATCGATTCGCAAAGCAAACGCCTCCTCGAGCAATTCCAGCAACTGCGCAACGTGGTCCAGAACCGGCGCAACCCGCCGGAACTGCCCAACGTGACCCGCGCGCTGCTTGATGGGCTGACCACCCCGTCGCTCGAGGTGCGCGTCGAATCACGTGACGGTCTGGCCTACGTGATCCCGCTCTATTCGCGCCGCGTGCCGGGCATCGGGACCGTGGACACATGGACCAGCGTGGACGGCACCCAGTTTTCCCTCCGCTCGGGTGTGCTTCTGGCGCTGCGCGGGGCAGGCGACGACATGACCTCGTCCGACCGCGCAGGGGCGAGAGCCCACCGGGCAAGTATTCCAAATGC
>JBCBCR010000296.1:0-2765 GCA_038530495.1 Pseudomonadota bacterium
TCAACCACTACTGGGTGGACGTGCGCGACGGCACGGTGTGGCAGGCCCGGCAATACGCTGGCGCAAAAATTGGCTACCTCGATACACGGATCCTTAAAAAATAGCCGCTAGCCACTCGGACGTTGCAAGCGATCCTTGCAGATGGTAAGCCTGAAATGAATTCGCTGGCGTCTGCGCGTCCGCTTGTCTTTGTGAGGTCATTGAAATGAAGAATGCAATCAAATCCGCTGCACTGGCCCTGGCGCTTGTTGCATCCGCCGACATGGCAAGCGCACAGGCCGAAACGCTGGCCGTGGGCACCGTGATTTCCACCACCACGCTGGTGACCGGCATCGTGATCGCGACCATCGTGATCGCCATCGCCGACGACGGTTCGGCCATCACAACGACGACTGTCCTGCCCTAAACCGCACCGACAGACCGGAACCGACGGGCCAGGCGTTTGCGCCTGGCTTTTTCGTTGCCATCACAATTTTGACGCAGCCCCTTCTTCAACGCGGCGTTTGCACCATATCCTGTGCCAAACACTGACAATCGGGAGCATGTGATGACAACCTACACCAAGAACCCCGACGTGATCGCCACCCTGTCACCGGAAGAGTTCTACGTGACCCAGCAAAGCGGCACGGAACGGCCCGGCACCGGCAAGCTCTTGAACAACAAGGCGCCAGGGATCTACGTCGACATCGTCTCGGGCGAGCCGCTCTTTGCCTCGGCGGACAAGTACGAATCGGGCTGCGGCTGGCCGTCCTTCACCAAACCGATCAACGACACCCACGTGACCGAACACCATGACACGACCCACGGCATGGTCCGCACCGAAGTGCGCAGCCTTCATGGCGACAGCCACCTGGGCCACGTGTTCCCCGACGGTCCCCGCGACCGCGGCGGCCTGCGCTATTGCATCAACTCGGCCAGCTTGCGCTTTGTGCACCGTGACGACATGGAAGCCGAAGGCTACGCCGATTATCTCGACCAAGTGGAGGACGTGACATGACCCAGGAACGCGCAGTACTCGCAGGCGGATGCTTTTGGGGCATGCAGGACCTGATCCGCAAACGCCCCGGCGTGATCTCGACCCGCGTCGGCTATACCGGCGGCGACGTGCCCAACGCGACCTATCGCAACCACGGCACCCACGCCGAAGGGATCGAGGTGATCTATGACCCCACGGTCATCACCTACCGCGATATCCTCGAGTTCTTCTTCCAGATCCACGACCCCACCACGCTGAACCGGCAGGGCAACGACCGCGGCCTCAGCTACCGCTCGGCGATCTACTATGTCGACGACGCGCAGAAACAGGTGGCACTGGACACCATCGCCGATGTCGAGGCCTCGGGCCTCTGGCCCGGCAAGGTGGTGACCGAAGTGGAACCCGTGGGCGACTTCTGGGAAGCCGAGCCGGAACACCAGGACTACCTCGAACGCTTCCCCAACGGCTACACCTGCCACTTCCCGCGCGCAGGCTGGGTCCTGCCCAAACGCGCCGCCGAATAACTAGCCGTTCGACCGGTAGGGCGCGGCCCCCGCGCCCGCACCAGCCGCGACGGCAGCGTCGACAGCGTCCTGTTTTTCGTCGGCCACGCGATCCGCGTGGCGGGCCCGTGACTTGATACCGTGCAACACGCTTTTCTTTTTGTTCAGTCGCGCATCGAGAATGTTGATCTGCCCGACCGACAGCAACTGGTTCTTGGCGCCTGCCAAACCGGCAAAGAACGCGCGGTTTCGGTCCCATGCTTTCTCGGCTTGCGCTTTCTTGGTGCCCGGTCGTTCACCTGAAAGGGAAAACAGAACGACCGTCACCGCTTTGAAGTCTTCCAGTTGCTGGCGGTTCATATTGACGGTGGTCGGGGTCAAGGTCGGGTTCACGTACACCGGATAGCAGTGAATCTCGTTGTGCTTGATACTGTCGTAATCGCTTTCAAACGCCATCTCGTTGACGCAAATGCGGAACTCAGCCGCTGATGGGTTGAAGGTGTCATAGGTCTTGCCAACCATTTTCGCGGCATATTCCCGTACAAACTTGTAAAACGCGTTCTGAAACGTGTCCAAGGGGGCATTCACCAGCGTGTTCTGGACAGCAGCGGTGGGCAGGCCGTCCTCCATGTACGAGGCAACACAATGCTTGTTGTCGCTGACGTGGAACGTGATTTTCTTTGGGTTGGCCGCGTCATTGTCCACCTCAATCTCGATGTCAAATTCCAACCGACTGCGCCGCGGGCCAAAGCTCCCCGCGGTTGCCTTGGTGATCTGTGCCATATCCGTCCCCCTATGGTTTGGGGCAGCATAGTGCAGAATCAGTTCTCGCCTTAGTGGTATTTACAATGCCACCCGCGGCCGCCCCGATGCCTCAACCACCAGCGTCCCTTCGACAAACACTTCGCGGTTTTCCACCTGCGCCCGCCGGATGTCCCACGTGGCACTCACCTGCGCCTCATCGGCCCCGCCCTGCAGCACCTCTGCCTGCGCTTCAGCCTCCAGGACCTCACGCAGCCGCACCCGCGCCGGGGCCTCTTCGGCAAAGTCCTCGGGACCGCTGTCCAAATGCACCCGGAACCGCCCCTCGCCCTGCGCGGTGACCGTGCCGCGCTTGCGCACCGTGATCTGCCCCACCACGGCCCCGATGGCATTGGCCACCCCGGCATCCGCGGGCAGGATCATCTCGGTCCCCAAGAGCTCACCCACCGCCGGGTAATACACCCCCGCCGACGCGCCCAGCCCGACCACCGGCACCGCCAGCCCCGTGGCCACGCGAGATCGAA
>JBCBCR010000297.1:0-2725 GCA_038530495.1 Pseudomonadota bacterium
ATCGCGCAGTGAAACAGTGCTGCGCTATCGTTGGCGCGTCACCAACATTCCCGCCACCCCGTCCAATGCGACGGTGGGCTATTGGGCCGACCTCGACACCGAAAAGATGACGGTGCGCGTTTCTGGCACGATCAGGGGCTTTGACAACGACATCAAAGGCCGCGGTACCTGTGAAAAGCGGTAGCTTGCGCACCACAGCCCCTTGATCTTGCGGAACGCAGCACAATCTGTCAGGCACCGCATGAATTTTGACCGAATGGGGGCCCGACATGGCTTTTGAACTTCCCGACCTTCCCTATGCCCACGACGCGCTGGCTGCCAACGGCATGTCCAAGGAAACGCTGGAATACCACCACGACCTGCACCACAACGCCTATGTGGTGAATGGCAACAAGGCCATCGAAGACACCGAATGGGCCGACAAATCGCTCGAAGAGATCATCGTCGGCACCTACGACAGCGGCGCCGTGGCGCAAAACGGCATCTTCAACAACATCTCGCAGCTTTGGAACCACAACCAATTCTGGGAAATGATGGGCCCCGGCGCCAGCGCCATGCCCGGTGAGTTGGAAAAGGCCCTGACCGAAAGCTTCGGCTCGGTTGACGCGTTCAAGGACCAGTTCAAGGCCGCAGGCGCAGGCCAGTTCGGCTCGGGCTGGGCATGGCTGGTCAAGGATGCAGACGGCAGCCTCAAGGTGACCAAGACCGAAAACGGCGTGAACCCGCTGTGCTTTGGCCAGACCGCGCTTTTGGGCTGCGACGTGTGGGAACACTCCTACTACATCGACTTCCGCAACAAGCGTCCCGACTACCTGTCGAATTTCCTCGACAACCTGGTGAACTGGGAAAACGTCGCCTCGCGGATGTGATCAGGATCACGGTCGCACTGGACGGTGACAGGCAGACCACCACAGCGCCCGGACCTTTCCGGGCGCTTTTTCGTTCCTGCATAAGGGTTTGACATCCACGCCCCTTCTCCGGCACGCTGCCGCCAATTCGCGCGACACGCGCAGCTGGGGGACATCACATGACATACCGGGCTCTGGGGCTTGTGCTCCTGTGTCTTTCCGCCTGCACGGCCATCGAACGCGAGGCGGGCTATCCCGGCGGCAATCTCGGCTATGCCGCTGACAGCTATGCCATCTTTGCCCAAGGTCCCGAACAACGGGTGTCGCGCTACGTGCTGTCGATGGCGCTGCTCGCGCCGCTCATCGCCGAAACCGCCAGCACCGCGACCGAGGCGCGGGTCAGCTCCGAACGCATCAGCCAGATGTATGGCCGGCTCGCACTGCTCAAGGAGGCGGCGACCAAATGCGTCCGCACCGATACCGCCGCGCCCGGGCAGGTCAGCGCGCTCAACTGTGATGCCTCCGCATTCCAGCCGGATGCCACCGATGGCCTGTCGGCCACAAACACTGGCTTCAACTTCGAAACCCAAAGCTATCAGGTCGCCCTGTCGCTCTTTTCGGCCACCAAGCAGGCGCTCGACAACCTGCAAATCCGCACCCGCGCGCGCAATCTCGCAGGGCTCAGCCCGTCCGAGATCTTCCGCAATATCCTGCGCATCCGCTTCCTGATCCCGGTGGCGCAACGCTATTTCGCGACTTACCGCGACGCGTCGGTGATCCTTGCCTCGTCCGTGATCGACAGTTGCAGCGCGGCCCCCGCCACGGGCTGCGCGGACACGGCGGAATACAAGGCCGTCCAGGCGCGGTACCGCGGGCTCCTCGACCGTCCGTCGCCCACAGCCGACGACATGGCCGCCGCCGCACGTCCCATCGGTGATCTCTACGATGCGGCCTACGGCTATATCGAGGCGGGCCGCCACTGGCAGCTCGACAAGACGCACGCCGCCGCACTGATAGCCCATATCGACCGCGCCTGTGCGCGCCTTGCGGCGATGCAACAGGTGGACCAACTGCCCGGTGAATCGCCGTCGAATTGCACCACGGCAGATGCCAATGGCAACGCGCGCAAGCTGCTCAACGCCTACTGATCACCCCAGCAGGTCCAGCGCGGCCTCCGCATCATCGGCCCACTGCACGAAATTCAGCAGCGACGCATCGGCAAAACCCTGCTCCACCACGTGATCCATCATGGCGCGCAGCGGGTCCCAGTAGCCGTCGGTGTTCACCAGCACGATGGGCTTGCCGTGCAGGCCCAACTGCCGCCACGTGAGCGCTTCGAAAAACTCGTCCAGCGATCCGGCCCCGCCCGGCAGCATCACCACCGCATCGGCGTTCATGATCATCACCTTCTTGCGCTCGTGCATGGTCTCGGTGACGACATATGCAGTCAGATCCACCTTGCCGACCTCCATCTGCACAAGGTGTTCGGGGATCACGCCAAAGGTCTCGCCACCCGCGTCCTGCACCGCCCGCGCCACGGCGCCCATCAGCCCCACATCGCCCGCGCCATAAACCAGCCGCCAGTCACGCGCGGCAATCCCGCGCCCCAGCGCGTCGGCAGCCGCCATGTAGGTGGGCCGGGCTCCGGGCCGCGACCCGCAATAGACACAAATGGATCGTTTCGACACGTGGCCCCCTTACAACCCCGCCGAATTTTCGACAGAACGTGATTTCGTGGTGTTTTGACCGTCTTACCCTTGGCTGGTATGCAAGCGCAATCGCTGCGGCAGCGCGCGTGGCGTATGGGGGAAGATAAGGCCGATGTCGAAACTTGCGACAGCTATGGGATCCACCGGTGGGCTGGTCACGGCAGGGGC
>JBCBCR010000298.1:0-2685 GCA_038530495.1 Pseudomonadota bacterium
ATCTGGTTCGGCTCGCTGTGGCAGTTCGGCGGGCTGGCGGTAATGCCCTTTGCGCTTTTGGTGCTGGGGGGTGACGTCGTGCACGACATCCCCTTTGACGGAGAGGTGCTGGCCGCATTGGCGTTCCTGATGACGGGCCTTGGCCTGCACATGACGCAGACCGCGGGGCTGGCACTGGCATCTGACCGGGCGACGGATGAAACGCGGCCCCGGGTCGTGGCGCTGCTTTATGTCATGTTCCTTGTCGGTATGGGCGTGTCGGCGTTGATCGTGGGCGGTCTGTTGGCGGATTATTCCGATGAACGGCTGGTCCGGGTGGTGCAGGGCGCGGCGGTGGTTGGCATCGTGCTGAACCTGATCGCGCTCTGGAAGCAAGAGGCCGTGCGCCCGATGACCCGCGCCGAGCGCGACGCTCCGCGTCCGCTGTTCCGTGATGCCTGGGCCAGTTACACGCGCGGGGGTGAGGCGGGGCGGCTGCTGGCTGTCGTGTTCTTTGGCACTGTGGCGTTCAACATGCAGGACGTGCTGCTGGAACCCTATGGCGGCGAAGTTCTGGGCCTGTCTGTATCGGCCACAACGCTGCTGACCGCGCTGTGGGCACTGGGCGCGCTGGTGGGATTTGGCTGGGCCGGGCGGCGGCTTGGCATGGGATCAAACAGCTACCGGCTGGCCGGCGGCGGCATTTTGGCCGGCGTCTGGGCCTTTACGCTTGTGATCTTTGCCGCGCCGCTGGCGGCCAACCTTTTGTTCTACATCGGGGCTGCGCTGATCGGGTTTGGCAGCGGCCTTTTCGCCGTGGCCACCCTGACCGCAGCTATGTCCATGCCTGACCGCGGGCTCGCGGGTCGCGGGCTGGCGCTGGGCGCGTGGGGGGCCGCACAGGCCACCGCCGCGGGCCTTGCCATCGCCTTGGGCGGCACGCTGCGCGACTGGATCGGAGGGCTCGCCCAAAGCGGTGCCCTCGGCGACGCGCTCGCCACACCCGCCACCGGATACACCTTCGTTTATCACGCTGAGATTGGCCTTCTCTTTGTCACTCTCATCCTACTGGGACCGCTCGTGCGCCAATCAGGTCCTCTCACCCCAAAGGATGCCCGCCTCGGCCTGGCG
Source organism: Pseudomonadota bacterium (assembly GCA_038530495.1). Lineage (GTDB taxonomy): Bacteria > Pseudomonadota > Alphaproteobacteria > Rhodobacterales > Rhodobacteraceae > Tateyamaria. The sequence continues at coordinate 1,111 of JBCBCR010000298.1, forward strand.
GACTTCCCCACATGACCTGACCAGGAAAGGAAACCGCTCATGTCTGGTTCATTCTTTGCCAATTTCGATCTGGCTTCGCTGGCGATCTGGCTGTTCTACATCTTCTTTGCGGCGCTCATCATCTACATCCAGCGCGAGAATATGCGCGAAGGCTATCCGCTGGAGAACGACGACGGGACCGAAGCCGCCAACCAGGGGCCATACCCGGTGCCGTCGGACAAGACGTTCATCCTGCGCGACGGGCGCGGCACGCTGACGGTGCCATCGGGCCAGAACCCCGAACGCAGCGATATCGCGTTGCGCCAGACCTCGCCGATTAACGGCTATCCGTTTGAGCCGACCGGTGATCCGATGATTGACGGTGTCGGCCCGGCCTCCTGGGCCCCGCGCAAGGATGCGCCCGAACTGGACGGCCACGGGCACCCCAAGATCGTGCCGATGTCGGCCTCGGACGGGTTTACCGTTGCCGCGGGCGTGAATCCCATTGGCCTGCCGGTGGTGTCCGGTGACGGCGAAGTTGTGGGAAAGGTTGCAGATCTGTGGATCGACGCGCCGGAACAGCTGATCCGCTATATCGAGTACACGCTTGATCCCAAATGGGGCTCGGGCAACCGGCTGGTGCCCATGACCATGAGCAAGGTGCACGGCAACCGCGTGGTGGTTCGCTCGATCTATGGCAAGCATTTTGCCGCCGTGCCGACCATCGCCGCGGACAAGCAGATCACCCTGCTCGAAGAAGAAAAGATCGTGGCCTACTACGGTGGCGGCCTTCTCTACGCCGACCGCGACCGGTTTGAACCGCAGATCAGCTAAGCCTGAACCGCAAGGCGGCCGGTCGGTCGCCTTGCACATCCCGAAACCAAGGACCCGATCATAAGGATGTGCGCCATGCCGAATGACGATCTCACAACCAAACCGAACGCCGACATCACGATCGAGCCGATCCCGGGTTTGCCGGAATATTTGCCCCCGGGCGAAGAGATCCTGTGGCAAGGCCGTCCAGACACTTGGGCGTTGGCCCGCGAGGCGCTGAATGCGAACTGGATCATGGGCTATTTCGGGATCCTTGCGGTGTGGCGCGTGCTGACCGTGATCGACGTGCTGCCGACCTCCCAGGCGCTCAGTGCGGCTGTGCCGTTCGTGGCGCTGGGCCTTGGGGTCTGCGCGCTTCTGGTGCTGATCGCCTACGTCCAGGCGCGCAGCACGTATTACACGGTCACGACGGCCCGCATCGCTATGCGTGTTGGTGCGGCTCTGACCCTGAACATCAACCTGCCGTTTCGCGAAATCACCGGTGCCGCGCTGGATCTGCGCAAATCCGGGGTTGGCACCATCGCGTTCCAGACCAAGACCCGCACCAAGCTGAGCTATCTTGTGCTTTGGCCCCACGCCCGCCCCTGGCGGTTTGCCCAGACCGAACCGGCGCTGCGCTGCATCCCCGATGCACAGCGCGTTGCCGCGCTGATTGCCGAGGCCGCGGATGCCCGCATCCATGAACCTCAAGTCGTGCGCGCCGTGCCTGCCGAACATGTGGCAGCGGAATGATCGTCATGACTGCCAAACCAACCTCACCGC
>JBCBCR010000299.1:0-2684 GCA_038530495.1 Pseudomonadota bacterium
GTTGAGGTGACATAGGGCACCCGGTCGGGATCGAAATCAATGTCGACGCCGGTGTCGGTGGTGATCAGCGACAGCACCTTGGTCAGCGGCGCGCTGACTATATAATATGTGCGCGTGTCCGGGTCCTGATCGATGGCCCCCGCGGGCACAGCCAACAGGCTCAGGGCGACAGCAGTGGCGCGCAACAGACGGGGATGTGGCATAACGGCTCTCCGGATGATGTGGCAGATGCTGTTTCGTGCCAGCTTCGGGCGTCCATCGCAGTCGGTAACGCCTACCTAGTTTTTTACGCAGCCCGAAACACAATACGCAACGCGCCTGAGTTCATGCGGGGCGGCGGTCCACTAGGTATGAGACAACTCGCAAACCGCAGGAGATCCAGATCATGGACGAAACCGATCCCACCACAGAACCCACCGACACCCCGACCACAGGCGGCGCCACGTTCAGCAGCAACCCGGTCGTCGACGCGTTTATCCGTCAGCAGATCATGACGGATATGAAGAACAAGACCGACGCACTGGCCAAGGGGGAAGAATACATTCCCGCCCCCAACGCCATCCTGCTGTATTAAGGCCGCGTCATGGGAGAGTTTGCCATCGCCCCCGCTGGCGCCGTTGTGGACGCCGCAGGATCCGAGACCGTGATCCTCGACTCGGTCAGCTCGTCCGCCAACCGGCTCGAGATGTACCGCCAGGATATCGCTGACGGGCGCGAGGTGGCGCTCGACTTTATCACCGACATCCAGTTCAAGGATTCGTCAGACGCCAAGGTGGATGCGTTCGGCTCGATCGAGAAAAGCGACGCCACTTCTGCCGAGCTGCTGGGCCAGGACCCCAACGCAGGCGAAGCTGCCGCCGACCCGCGCACCGAACAGGTCATGACCACGCTCAAGGATCTGTATGTCGCCACCGCCAAGACCGCCATCGCCTGGAAGGTCGTCGAAGGCGTCGGCAAAGACACCAAAGCCATGCTTCAGACCCAATAACCCGCCATGTTTGCCCCCCTCTCCTCCCAAGCCCAGGCACTCACGGATCTGGCGCGCGCGTTTGTCTTGCGCATCCGGCCTTACAAGAGCGCGCCGCCGCTGGCCTTGTCGGTGACGGGGGGCATGCACGATGCGTGCAACGCGCAACTGCGCCGCGACGCGATCCGCATCGGAGCGGGCGATGGTTGCGACTTTGTCTTGCTCGACCCCGAGGTGGCGGATCATCACGCCGATATTGCGGTGTCCTATTCCCTGATCGGACCGTTGGCCACGATTCACGCTGTGGGCGGCGATGTCACCCTGGACGGATCAACGATTGCCGCGGGCGACACGTCGCGCCATCGCAAGCTGCCCCTGACCCTCTCAATCGCAGACGGCGTCACCCTGCACCTGCAAAAACCGCAACGGAGCACCCCCACGCTGAGCCCGGTGGAACGGTTCATGCGGCGGCTGACCACCACCATGGCCCTGCTGGGGTCGGTGACCATCGGCCTGTTGGTGTGGGACACGTTCTTTTCCGCGCGCATCATGCTGCAACCGAACCCGGCCGCGTTCCAGACCGACGAGGAAACAGTCAGCGGCGTCGACATGCCCACGTTCATGGCCAAGCTCGAAGAAATGGGGCTGGCCGACGCGCTTTCCGTAACCGAAACGCCCGACGGCATACGCAAGGTCACTGGTCGTCTGACCCCGCAAAAGGCGCAGCAATGGTCCGCCTTTACGCAATGGTATGACACTGTGTCCTTTGCGAACCCGATGGTGGTTCAACTCGAAAGCACCGAAGAGCTGCCGCAAATGCCGCCCGTCGCCATCGTGCGCCTGTCGGAACCCAAGGAAATCATCCTCAAGACTGGCGAAACCATGGCCACCGGCAGCATCTTTTCCGGCGCCTGGAAAGTCGCGGCGATTGAACCCGATCACATCGTGATCGCCCGCGGCGCGGACACCGAAAAACTGCTGTTCGCGAGACCCGCCAATGAATGACCTCAGCCCGGATCTGGTCAGCGACCGCTCGGAACCGCTTGACGTCCCGGCACTGCGGCTGGGCCTTGTCCCGCGCGAAGCGCTGGACACGATGCTCAAGCTTGAACGGCTGCCGCCGCCGGTCTTGTCCTATGCCAAAAGCACGCAAGGGCCGCGCGGGGCGCCAGCCTACGGCACCGATCCACAGGCCAACACGCGCCGCCTGCAAGCGGCCAAAATGCAGCTGGATCTGGCGCAACTCGTGCTCGCCCGCGAAGACGACATCGTCGCCACAGGCGACCCCGATGTCATCGCCGGCCTGAACGAGGTCAACCGCTTCCTGCTGCACAGCGCGCATTTGCGCCTGCTGCAAGAAAGCTGATCATGCGCGCCGACGATCCCCAGGCCCGTGCCGTGCTGCACCTGGCGCAATCGCTTTATGATTATGGCCAGCACGAACGCACATTGGCGCTGCTCGATCTCTATGACTGGCTCCGGCCACGCTGCGACGCCCCATTCGATCTGCGTGTGAGCGCGCTGATCAAACTGCGCCGCCTCGATGAGGCCAAGGCCCTGTGCGAAGCCACACCGTCCCCCCGCGCCGCGCGCCATCTGGCCGAGGTTTATTGGGGACTCGGCGACAAAACCCGCGGTGATTCCTATTTCCGCCAGTCGCAATTGGCCGAATAATAAGCTTCATCACATTTCTGGATTATGCTGCGCGGCAATTGCG
>JBCBCR010000300.1:0-2647 GCA_038530495.1 Pseudomonadota bacterium
GTCGAGATCACCAGTTGCTTGCGCGTGTCGTGGTTGCGGCTGGAAATCGTCTGGATCGCCTGCACGATGCCACAGGCCGCCACGACGGGGTCGATTGCATTTTGCGGCTCGGCCCCATGGCCGCCCTGCCCGGTGATCCGGATATGAAACACGTCCGCCGCAGCCATCACCGGTCCTTCCGCCGTGGCGATCGTCCCCTCGGGCTGACCCGGTGCATTATGAATGGCATAGACCTGACCGATGTCGAACCGGTCCATGATCCCTTCCTGCACCATGACCTCACCGCCACCGCCCGCCTCTTCGGCAGGCTGAAAGATCAGCGCAACGCGACCGGAAAAATTGCGTGTCTCAGCGAGGTATTGCGCGGCGCCCAGCAACATCGCTGTGTGTCCGTCATGTCCACAGGCGTGCATCTTGCCCGGATGTGTCGATACGTAATCGACCCCGGTCTCCTCCGCGATCGGCAGCGCATCAAAATCCGCGCGCAATCCAATGGTGGGCCCATCGCCCTGCCCGTTGATAAGCGCAACAATCCCGGTCTGCGCAATCCCGTCATGGATCTCGTCCACGCCGATCTCCCGCAACCGTTCCGTGATGAACGCAGCTGTCTTGGGACAGTCGAACCCAAGCTCTGGAATGGTGTGCAGATGCTGGCGCCAAGCGGCCATCTGCGGCCCCAGATCGCCAATGCGGTTGATGATGGCCACGGCTGGACTCCTCTGCCCGGGATGGGTCACAACCCAACCAAAGCGCAAACAGGCCAAAGCTGCAATGGGGGCTGCCATGGGGGACGAGCTGATCCACGACCGTAACGCAGGTATCGAACGGCTGCTGCACATCATGCGCCGCCTGCGTGATCCCGAAACAGGATGCCCGTGGGACATCGAACAAACCTTCGCCACCATCGCCCCCTACACGATCGAAGAGGCTTATGAGGTCGCCGATGCCATCGAACGCGCCGACTGGCCCGAGCTAGAGGGCGAGCTCGGCGATCTGCTGTTGCAAACGGTCTATCACACCGCGATGGGCGAAGAGGCCGGACACTTTACTTTCCAATCCGTCGTGCGCGCAATCTCGGACAAGATGGTCGCCCGCCACCCCCACGTCTTTGGCGACGAAAGCCGCGACAAATCCGCAGAACAGCAAACCCGCGACTGGGAAGCGATCAAGGCCGCCGAGCGTCAAACCAAAGCGCAAGCTGGCACACTCGACGGGGTAACACTGCACTTGCCGGCCCTCCTGCGCACGGTCAAACTGCAAAACCGCGCCGCCCGCGTGGGCTTTGACTGGCCCGAGACAACCCAGGTGCTGGACAAGCTGCGCGAAGAGGCCGCCGAACTGGTCGAGGCCAAGGAGAGCCTGACCCAAGACGAAATCGCCGCCGAGATGGGTGATCTGCTGTTCGTGATGGCCAACCTCGCCCGCCACCTGAACGTCGACCCCGAAGAAGCGCTGCGCCGTACCAACGCGAAATTCACCCGCCGTTTTGCCGGTATCGAAACCGCCCTCGCCGCCCGCGGCAAACGCCCCGAGGACAGCAGTCTCGACGAAATGGACGCGCTCTGGAATGACATGAAGGCACAGGAAAAGGCCTCCAACTGACGCCAAGCCCTGACTTCTTCTGGCAAAAAATACCTCGGGGTCCGGGGCAGCGCCCCGGGTGGTTCAGCTTGGCTTGGCCTTCGGCTTTCTGCGCCGCCGTCCCCCTGGACGCCCGCCGGGCTTGCCCCCAGGCGCACCACCCGGTTTCGCACCACCGCCCGGCCGCCCGCCACGCCGCCGCCCCTTGGGCGGTGCATCGGCCGGATCGGGCAACGCTTCCCATGCCCGGCCCGACGCCACCGGAATGGTCAGCTTCATCACCTTCTGGATGTCTTTCAGCTGCGCCATCTCGTCAGGTGCACAAAACGCCACGGCCAGCCCGTCCTTGCCCGCGCGCGCGGTGCGTCCGATCCGGTGCACATAGGCTTCCGGCACATTTGGCAGCTCGTAGTTGTAGACATAGCGCACGTCCGGAATATCCAGCCCCCGCGCCGCCACGTCCGTGGCCACCAGCACCCGGATCTCGCGCGCCTTGAACGCCGCCAGCGCTCGCTCGCGCTGGCCCTGCCGCTTGTCACCGTGAATGGCGGCCACCGCAAATCCCTTGCGTTCCAGCCCGCGCGACAGCCGGTCTGCCCCGTGCTTGGTGCGCGTGAACACCAGCGCGCGGTTCTCGCGATGCGCATCGAGCAGCTCGGCCAGCAACGCGGCCTTCTCGGCCTTGGCGATGAAGTGTACCGATTGGGTGATCTTGTCCGCCGCCTTTCCGGGCGGCGAGACCTCGACGCGCACCGGGCTGCGCAAAAACGCCTGCGCGATCTCGTTCATCTGCTTGGGCATGGTCGCGGAAAACAGCATGGTCTGCCGATCCTCACCCATCAGCGCCGCGATCTTGCGCAGCGCATGGACAAAACCCAGATCCAGCATCTGGTCTGCCTCATCCAGCACCAGAAAACCTGTGGGGCCGAGGTGTATCGCCTTGCGTTCCACGAGGTCCAGCAAACGCCCCGGGGTGGCCACTAGTATGTCAGCCCCCTTCGACAGTCGCTGGATCTGCGGGTTGATCGACACGCCACCCACAACAATCTGCACCCGCAGATTGGTC
>JBCBCR010000301.1:0-2611 GCA_038530495.1 Pseudomonadota bacterium
ATCGGGATGATCTTTCAGGAGCCGATGACTGCGCTGAACCCGGTGTTCACCGTTGGCAGACAACTGACCGAGGGGTTGCGCCTTCACAAAGGACTGTCCAAGTCCGAGGCAACGGCGAGGGCGCTTGAGCTGTTGCGGCAAGTGCGTATCCCCGAGCCGGAGCGACGCCTCAAGCAGTATCCGCACGAACTTTCCGGCGGGATGCGGCAACGCGTGGTGATCGCCATGGCTCTGGCCTGCGAGCCGCGACTGCTGATCGCGGATGAGCCGACAACCGCGCTTGATGTGACGATCCAAGCGGAAATCCTCGCCCTGATGGACCGGTTAAAGCGCGAAACCGGAACGGCGGTGATGTTCATCACCCACGACATGGCAGTGGTTGCGCAAATGGCGGATCGCGTTGTGGTCATGTACCGCGGCAACAAGGTCGAAGAGGGTCCGGTCGAGGCCATTTTCGAAGCGCCGCAGCACCCTTATACCAAGGCGCTGCTGGCCGCGGTGCCCAAGCTGGGCGAGATGCGCGGCAAGGCAGCGCCCGAGCCGATGAAATTGCTTGGCCGGGAACAGGGCGCCATTGAGCCGATCCCGGGCACACGTGAGACACTACTTGAGGTCAGGAACCTGACCACGCGTTTTGCGGTCAAGGGTGGGTTCTTTCGCCGGACGGTGGCGAATGTGCATGCGGTCGAGGATATCTCTTTCACCTTGAACAGGGGTCAGACCCTGAGCCTTGTCGGCGAAAGCGGATGTGGCAAGTCGTCTGCGGGCCGCTCGATCCTGCGGCTGGTCGAGCCAATGGCCGGTGAAATCCGGCTGGATGGTCTTGATATCATGAGCCTCAACGACCGCGACCTGCGCAACGCGCGGCGCGATATGCAGATGATCTTTCAGGACCCGTTCGCGTCGCTCAATCCGCAGATGCAGTTGGCCGATCAAGTGGCCGAACCGATCCACAACTTCGGCACACTCACCGGCAGCGCAGTCACGGACCGGGTTGCGATGCTTTTTGACCGGGTCGAGCTGCCGCGCAGCTTTATGCGACGCTATCCGCACGAGCTTTCCGGCGGTCAGCGCCAGCGCGTCGCCATTGCTCGCGCGCTTGCTTTGGAACCCAAGCTGATCATCGCCGATGAGGCGGTCAGCGCGCTCGACGTGTCGGTGCAGGCACAAGTGCTGAACCTGATGATGGAACTGCAGGCCGATCTGGGGGTCAGCTACCTGTTTATCAGTCACGACATGGCAGTCGTCGAACGGGTCAGCCACAATGTGGGCGTGATGTATCTGGGTCGCATCGTTGAAATGGGTCCGCGTGCGCGGGTGTTCGAGAACCCCCAGCACCCCTACACGCAGGCGCTGATGAAGGCGGTGCCAATCGCCGACCCGCGTCAGCGCAAGTCGGAAAAGGATCTCAACTTCAAACCGATCCCGTCACCAATTCATCCTGTGGGCTACGACCCCGAACCGTCCGCCTATAACGAGGTCGAAACCGGGCACTATGTGCTAACCACGGACAGCGGGTACTGAGTGCCGGTGCGCCTGACCCAGATCACGCCGTTTGTTCCCTGCACGTCGCTTGCCCGTCAAATCGCATTTTTTCGAGATACCCTCAGGTTCACAGTCGGGTTTGAGGCCGAGGACTACGCCTTTCTTCGCCGCGACGACGTGGCGGTGCGGCTCGTTCAAGTGGATGGATCGGTTGACCTGACCCATCCCGAACGCGAAACATCGTTCTATATCGATGTCGAGAACGTTGATGAGGTCTATGCGCAGATGAAGCCACAGCTTGACACTTTGGCGCCGGGGCGCGTGCGTGCGCCATTCGACCAAGATTATGGCCAGCGCGAATTCCACGTGAAGGACGAGGATTGCACCCTGATCTTTTTCGGAGAAGCGATATGACCGCCCGCCTGACTCCGCTGGAGTTGATGACGCAGCTTGTTCGCTTTCCGACCGTCAGCCGGGACACGAACCTGCCGTTGATCGACTGGGTGGATGAATACCTCACGAGCCACAACATAACCTGCCACAGGCATTTGAAACCCGATGAACCAAAGGCCGCGTTGTTTGCGCATGTTGGGCCCGAGGTTGAGGGCGCGGTTGTGCTATCGGGGCACACAGATGTGGTGCCGATTGACGGTCAGGACTGGGACACCGACCCCTTTGACGTGGTGGCCCGCGACGGAAAATATTTCGGGCGGGGCACATGCGACATGAAAGGGTTTGACGCGTTGGCGATCTGGGCACTGGTCGAAGCACATCACGCCGGAAAGCCACTGCAAATCGCGCTGAGCTATGACGAAGAAATCGGCTGTGCCGGAGCGCCGCCCCTGATTGACGCGATGGCGGGTGTGATCCCCAAGGGTGGCCCCGTGATCGTGGGCGAGCCTTCGATGATGAAGGCGGTAACGGGACACAAGGGCGGGCAGGGCTTTGACACCCATGTGATCGGGTTCGAGGTGCATTCGTCCCTGCTGCCACAAGGGGTCAGCGCCATTCACGAGGCCGCCCGGCTGATTGACTTTGCCAATCAGCGCAACGTCGAAAACATGGCAGCGACGCCGTCAGCGATGGCGGCGATGTTCGATCCACCATTTACGACCTGGCACGTCGG
>JBCBCR010000302.1:0-2589 GCA_038530495.1 Pseudomonadota bacterium
CGATCCTCACATGCGTGTACCTGAAGGACGCGCTGCACCCGCATCACTAATGCATCGCGGGGCGTGCCCCGCAATACATCCAACTTCCAATCGTAAGGAGAATTCTCATGGAAGGTGAACTCGCACACATCGGCGCAGGCCTGGCAGCAATCGGTTCCGGCGCAGCCGCAATCGGTGTGGGCCACGTGGCTGGCAACTTCCTTGCTGGCGCGCTGCGCAACCCGTCGGCCGCTGCTGGCCAGACCGCTACTCTCTTCATCGGCATCGCGTTTGCAGAAGCGCTGGGGATCTTCTCGTTCCTCGTTGCTCTGCTGCTGATGTTCGCAGTCTAAGCTGACCTGAACAGCATCCTTACGCGGCGGGCGGCGTGCATTGTCACGCTGCCCGCATGTAAGGTAAACGCCCGTCACGGGCACTTTCAGGGGAAGCAGAGATATGGCAGACAACACCGCCGCTGCAGAGGCTGCCGGAAACGGCCCGGGCATGCCGCAGCTCAATCCCGAGTATTTCAGCAACCAGATCTTCTGGCTGCTTGTCACGCTCGTGGTGATCTATTTCGTCCTGTCCCGCGTGGCGCTGCCACGGATCGCTGGCATTCTGGCGGAGCGGCAGGGCACCATTACAAATGACATCGCCGCTGCCCAGGATCTGAAGGTCAAGGCGCAGGAGGCCGAGGCTGCCTATGACAAGGCGCTGGCCGATGCCCGCGCCGAGGCGCAGCGGATTGCCGGTGAAACGCGGGCTGCCATTCAGGCGGACCTCGACACCGCGATTGCAAAAGCCGATGCCGAGATTGCCGCCAAGGCCGCTGAAAGCGAAAAGGCAATCGCCGACATTCGCGAAGGCGCGCAGCAGGCAGTCAAGGACGTGGCCAAGGATACCGCTGCCGACATCGTTGCAATGATGGGTGGCAAGGCTGACGCCAAGGCGATCACCGCCGCGGTCACCGCCCGGATGAAAGGATAACCCATGCGTTTTATCCCCATTGCATCCCTCGCAGCCCTGATGGCCAACCCGGCGCTTGCCGCGTCCAAGAACCCGTTTTCCGCGGAGTTCTGGAAGCTGAGCAACACCGACCTGATCGTGTCCATCGCGTTCATCCTGTTCATCGCGGTCCTGTTCTACTTCAAGGTCCCGGGCATGATCACCAAGATGCTCGACGACCGGGCGCAAGGCATCCAGTCGGACATCGACGAGGCCCGCGCACTGCGTGAAGAGGCGCAGAGCCTGCTGGCCTCGTACGAGCGCAAGCAGAAAGAAGTGCAGGAACAGGCCGACGCCATCGTGGCGCAGGCCAAGACCGATGCCGAAGCCGCCGCTGAACAGGCGCGTGCGGACCTGAAAACCTCGATCGCGCGCCGTCTGGCCGCCGCCGAGGATCAGATTGCCTCGGCCGAGGCGAGCGCGGTCAAGGAAGTACGCGACATGGCCGCCGTGGTGGCCGTGCAGGCCGCACAGGACGTGATCGCCAAGCAGATGACCGCCGCCGACGGCAACAAGCTGATCGACGCCGCGATTGCCGAGGTTGACGCGAAACTGCACTGACGCCGTCAGACACGACAAGAGCAGCCCTGCCACGCGGCGGGGCTTTTCTTTTTTGGGACTGTTGGCGTTGATTGCACGCACGAAAACCGTGCGATATGCACGTGCCAGTGCGAACAGGAGAACGATAGGCAATGATGCGTTTGACCGCTGTTTTGATGCTGGTTCTGGGTTTGGCGGCGTGTTCCGGTGCGGCCGATCTGAATGAACCGCCGGTGCCGCTTGGCAACTTCAGCCTGACGCACAATGTCGTTGTCGCCCCCAAGGCGCAAAAAGGCCCGTTCAGCCGCGATGCGACCGAAGATGAACTGACCGACGCGGTTCGCGCGGCCATTGCCGAGCGGTTCGACCGTTACAACGGCAGCAAGCGCTACCATTTCGGCGTGTCGGTTGAAGGGTATGTGCTGGCCGTGCCGGGTGTGCCGCTTGTGCTGAGCCCGAAATCCGCGCTGATCCTGAAGCTGACGGTGTGGGACGATGCGGCGGGCGGCAAGCTCAACGAAGAACCCAAACAGATCACTGTGCTGGAAAGCATTGGATCGGGCACGTTGATCGGATCTGGCTACACGCTGTCAGCCGAAGAGCAGTTGAAACAGCTGAGCCAGAATGCCGCCAAGTCGATCGAACGCTACCTTGTGGCCCAGATGAAAGAGGAAGGCTGGTTCGAGGGGACGGAGGCCGCGGTGCCCGATATCTCGGAACCGCTGCAGGCGCCTGCCGTCGATCCGGTTCCGGCGGGCTGACAGCACCCGTTCGGCCGTCGTTTTCGCAATGGCGTGTGCGTGCCGCCATACCGCTTGATTTCCCGTTCCAATCACAATAAACGCCCCGCGAAGTAAACGGGGCCAGTAATGGCCCGCACAGCAAAAAGGGCGTCTGGGAAGATGGCAAAGGAAAAGTTTGAACGCACGAAGCCGCACGTGAACATCGGCACGATTGGTCACGTTGACCACGGCAAGACGACGCTGACGGCTGCGATCACCAAATATTTCGGTGACTTCAAAGCCTATGATGAAATCGACGGCGCTCCTGAAGAAAAAGCCCGCG
>JBCBCR010000303.1:0-2574 GCA_038530495.1 Pseudomonadota bacterium
GAAGCGTCGATCAGGCCGAGGCCCAGGCATTCCAGGCCGCGCAGTCGCGATTGACCCGTTCTCTCGGGGGCGAGCTTGCCTATGCAGAGGCGATCGAGGGACTGCCGCTCAGCGTGTTGGAGGTGACAGCCGAACAGTTGCGTGCGCTGCAGGACAACGAAAACGTGGCGGTGGTGCAAGAAGATGAACTCGCGGCACCCATTCTCGCGCAGTCGATCCCCCTGATCGAAGCCGACACCGCCCACGGGCGTGGACAGACCGGCAGCGGTCACGCGGTGGCCGTGCTGGACACCGGCGTCGACCTGAGCCACGCGGCCTTTGCGGGCAAGATCGTCAGCCAGGCCTGTTATTCCACCACATCGTCGGCCAATGGCGGGTCACAGTCGCTGTGCCCCGGGGGCGCTGCGGCATCCACCGCGAACGGATCGGGCAACGACTGCTCGTCCTCGATCTCGGGATGCGGGCACGGCACACATGTCGCCGGCATCGCCGCCGGCAACGGCGGGGGCGTGACCGGTGTCGCGCCGGGCGCGCAGGTTGTCGCGGTCCAGGTGTTTTCCCGATTCAACTCGGCCGCGACCTGCGCACCGCGCGCCGCACCCTGTGTGCTGTCCTACACGTCGGACCAGATCAAGGGGCTGACCCGGGTGCGTGCGCTGGCCCAGGCCGGTACGATCAAGATTGCCTCGGCCAACATGAGCATCGGCGGCGGCAAATCGACCACCGCCTGTGACGGAGACGGCCGCAAGCCGGTCATCGACCAGCTTCGGGCGCTTGGTGTCGCCACGGTGATTGCGTCGGGCAACGACGGCTTTTCGGATGGCGTCAGCTTTCCCGGCTGTGTGTCGACGGCCGTAACGGTGGGATCGACCACCAAGTCCGACACGCTGTCCAGCTTCTCCAATTCCGCCGCCATGGTGGACCTGCTGGCGCCTGGCTCGTCGATCAATTCGGCGCGTGCGGGCGGTGGCACGGTGACGTTCAACGGCACCTCGATGGCAACACCGCATGTTGCAGGGGCCTTTGCACTGCATCGCGGCTGGAAATCCGGGGACAGCGTGGCGACGATCGAGGCCAAGCTGAAAAGCACCGGTACACCCGTGACGGGCAAGGGCATCACAAAGCCGCGGATCGACGTTGGTTATGTGGGGCAACTGGTCCTGCAACCGGTCAAACCGCTGAAATCGCCGCTGGCGTTCGGAACGGTCTGGTTCAACGGGGCCAAGCAAAAGGGCTATGGCAACTGGTCGTCCACCTTCAATTCGACCTACAACCGGTACGAAATCACGATGACGGGTCAGAACTACTACTACCTGAACTATGTCACCGTGATCACGCCGATGGACAACCGCTTTTGCAAGTCGTCCTCGGTCAGCGGCAAGCTGCTGGTCTATTGCTACACGCATAGCGGCCAACCCGCCACGTCGCGCTTTGGCTTCGTGACCTACAAACCCTGATTTTCAAGCAAACGACTTACACCGAAAGGATCAATACCATGTTCAAGGATATTATCACCGCAACCATCGCACTCATGCTCGGGGCAAGCCTTGCTCTGGCACAGGATGACAGCGCGGGCGGCTCACTGGACGATGCGTCCGATGTCAACACCGTCGCCACGGGGCAGACGTTGGAACCAGACGATGCCGACCGCGATTCCGCGGGCGGGGTCGAGGGCGGGCAATTCGTCGCCTTCGGCAAGTCTCCCCTCGCCTATGGCACGGTGCTGTCGAACGGGACCAAGTACAAGGGATCGACAAACTGGTCGTCGACCTACAACAACACCTACAAACGGTACGAGATCACGATCAACGGCAACAGCTACTACTACCTGAACTATGCGACCGTGATCACGCCCGCAGGCGACAACCGCTTCTGCCGGTCGTCGTCGGTCGGTGGCAAGTTGCTGGTCTATTGCGCGGACCACACCGGGGCCACGCAGCCCGCGCGTTTCGGCTTTTTGACGTTCAAACCCTGATCCGCCGGTTCCGGCATGAAATTGCAGCGCGCCTGTGGTCACGGCCACCGGCGCGTTCGCGTGTTCAAAGGTTGCTTTAAGGTAAGGATGCAACACTCTGGATTCCGTTGTGAATTTTGGCTTCACAGCTGGAATCTCATTTGTTAACGTTTTCTAAATAAAAAAAAGAGCAAGGCAGGCATACAGGCAATGGAAACGGGCTTTCGTGGCACGTTTGTCATATCCTGGTCGCAAACAGAAGTGGACGGTCTTGAGGCCGCACCGTTGCAATCGTTGACGGTGGGTGCTGCGTGGTCGTGGCGCGGGGACGCCGTGCGTGTGGACGGCCCACAAAGTGTTTTGCGTCTGGATGGGGCAGATGGTTCAGAAACGATGCGTCGCCGCGCGGCGCGCATGGTGCAGCGTCTTGTGGGTGCTGCGCTGACATATCAACCCGCACCGGCCGATCTCGGGCACGAAGACGACACACCGCTGGTCGACAGCAACTTCGTGGTCACCGATGGGGCCAAAAGCTATACTGTGACGCTGATCGAAGTGGGCGGCGGTGTGCAGCCTCTGCTGATGTTCCTTGACGACATGCCGCCCCGCAACGGCGAGTT
>JBCBCR010000304.1:0-2564 GCA_038530495.1 Pseudomonadota bacterium
GGGTTTGTTGTGGGGCCAGAGCGCGGCGCGATGCAGCGCCCCGCGCGTTGGGACGCAGGCAAACCTTTGGTTTGACTCGGGCGGGTCGGCGCGGCCTGACGTAAACGTCGGGCGGTGCGCTTACCGATCAGTTCGACGCGGTGCGGAACGTGTGGCGGTAGAAGCGGTGCACACCGATGGAGGCGGTGTGGGTGTAGACCCGGCTCCAGCGGGGGCGGACGGCGGTGGTGTGGTAGTGCGTGGCGCCCTTGGTCAGTTCGGGGGCCATGCCGTCGAGGGCGGCCCGGGCGACCTTGGACACGCGATCCCAGGCTTGCGGTTCGTTGATCCGCTCGGGGTTGCCGTCGCAGGTGTAGGTGAACTGGCACTGGTACTTGCGTCCGGTGCCCTGATTGATCACGCCACAGACCGAGCCGGGAAAGCGCGCGCTTTGAACGCGGTTCATGATGACCTCGGCCACCGCGAACTGGCCGCGCACGGTTTCACCACGGGCTTCGAAATAGAGCGCTTCGCTGAGGCAACGCCAGTGGGCGTCGCCGGTGGCCTTGGGCTGGGCATCAACCCACGCGCGGGAAAATTCCACCTTGGCTGAGGCGCCAGTCGGTGATGGTGCTGTGAGCAGGTCCTGCAGGCGCGCCTGTGGCACACGCTCGAGCCCCGCTTTTTCCACTGCGCGCAGGTCGTCGGTCATCTGGCGCGCGTTATCGTTGGCCGCTGCCCCCTGCGCCATGGCAAAAGACAACACAATCCCCAAAACAGAACGCAACATAGTGCCCCCAAGTCTCACCTTCGAGGCGGTCACTTAGTGATAAATTTATTAAACGTCCAGTTTTTGAGCGTTTGCGACAAAAGCCGAAGCGGGTTCAAGACGTTATGCCGCGGGCCTGTGACACAAGATGAAGGGGTAGCGCGCGCGTGATCTACCCGGTTTTGTCGAAGATGGCCAATTGGGCTGCGGCCAAACGTGCCACCGGTACGCGGAACGGAGAGCAGGACACATAGTCAAAACCGCTGGAACGGCTGAAGGCAATTGATTCGGGGTCCGCACCGTGTTCGCCGCAGATCGACAGGGTCAGATCGGGTGACGCCGCGCGGCCCCGGTCGATGCCGATTTGCAAGAGCTCGCCCACCCCGTCGACGTCGAGCGAGTGGAACGGATCCTCGACGAACACCCCCTGGCGCACGTAGTCGGACATGAAGCGGCCCGCGTCATCGCGGCTGAGCCCGTAGGTCATTTGTGTCAGGTCGTTGGTGCCGAAGCTGAGAAAGCTGACATGGGGCGCGATCTCGCCCGCGCGCAGGGCGGCGCGCGGTGTTTCGACCATCACGCCGAGGCGGTAGTCGAGCCGCGCCTGCTGTTCGGCCATGACGGCGGCGGCGACGCCGTCGACGCGGGCGCGGACCAGTTCGACCTCGCGCTTGGCGCTGACCAGCGGGATCATGATCTCGGGGATCACTTGCGTGCCGTCCGCGGATTCGGCAATCGCGGCCTCGAAGATCGCGCGGGCCTGCATTTCGTAGATTTCGGGCACGGTGACGCCGAGGCGCACGCCGCGTAGGCCCAGCATGGGGTTGTATTCCATCATCGCGTCGATGCGACGGGTCACGTCGGACACCGGCAGGTCGAGCGCATCGGCAAGCGCGCGCTGGCCTGCGCGGTCGGTGGGCAGGAATTCGTGCAGGGGCGGGTCAAAGAGGCGGATCGTGACCGGTTTGCCCTGCATGATGCGGAAGATGTCGCGAAAATCCGCGCGCTGCATGGGCAGCAGCCGTTCGAGGGCGGCGGCGCGGTCCGGCCCGCTTTCGGCAAAGATCATCTCGCGCATGACCGTCAGGCGGCCGGGTTCAAAGAACATGTGTTCGGTGCGGCACAGACCGATGCCGCCTGCGTCGAAGTTGCGGGCGGTTTGGGCGTCGGCGGGCGTGTCGGCGTTGGCGCGGATGCCGATGTCGCGGGCGGTGTCGGCCCAGTCCATCAGGGTCTGGAAGGCGTCATCGAGGGCGGCCTCGCGCATGGGCGTGGCGCCCTTGATCACAGTGCCGCGGGTCCCGTCGACGGTGACCACGTCGCCTTCGCCCAAGGTGCGGCCATCGGCGGCGATCAGCTGCTTGGCCCGGGTGTTGAAGGTCATGTCCTCGACCCCCACCACGCAAGGAAGGCCGATGCCGCGCCCGATCACGGCGGCGTGGCTGGTGGTGCCGCCGCGTTCGGTGATCACGGCGCGGGCCGCGTGCATGCCGCGCACGTCCTCGGGGGCGGTTTCGCGGCGCACGAGGATGCAATCCTCCTTGCGGGCGGCGCTGGCCTGCGCCTCGGCGGAGGAAAAGACCAGCTTGCCCGTGGCAGCGCCCGGGCTGGCGGCGATGCCGGTGCCGACGACGTCGCGCGGGGCGTTGGCGTCGACCTGGCGGTGCAAGAGTTCATTGAGCGTGCCCGGGGCGATGCGCATCAGCGCCTCTTGCTGGGGGATGATGCCGTCACGGGCGAGATCCACGGCGATGCGCACCGCGGCGCGGGCGCTGCGGGCGACGCGCACCCCGTCGAGGATGTGCAGCACGCCGTT
>JBCBCR010000305.1:0-2552 GCA_038530495.1 Pseudomonadota bacterium
CGATCCGCGACGGGCGCATCACCCCGTTCAGCATCGCCACGCGGCCACGGCGCGGCGCGGCGATTGCGGTGGTCAGCTATGGGCAGGGCCGCGAGGAAGCCCCGGCGCTGCAGGATTTCTGCCGCGTCATCGGCCTGCAGGACGGGGTGCTGGTGACCTCGTGCTCGGTCGAGCTGGGCAGTTCTGGCGCGCCGATCTTTGTCATGGGGCCGGGGCGCGTGGACATCGTGTCGGTGGTCACCGCCAAGGGCCAGGTCGAAGATCAGGCCGTATCGCTGGGCACGCCGGTCGACGCGCCGCTGGACCGGTTGCTCGCGGTGATGGCCGCCACGCCGGACCGCGACTGGCAGCGCGTGGGGCAAACCCACGACACCGGCGCAAAGTTCGTCAAACCATGAGGGCACTGCTGGCCATAGCACTGGCCCTGTGCACCGGGGCCGCAGCAGCGCAGACCACACAATTGCGCGCGCTCGACACCGAATATGCCGCCGCCAGTTACAAGGCCGTGGGCCGGATCGATTTCGGGCGGAGCGGGCAGTGTTCCGGCACGCTGATTGCCCGCGATCTGGTGCTCACGGCGGCGCATTGCCTCTACCGCCCCGGCACGGACCAGCTCTGGCCCGCCGACAGCATCCGGTTCCACGCCGGACTGCGCAACGGCACACCGCAAGCCACCCGCCGTGCCGCCGCCGCCGCGGCCCACGCGGACTACCGGCCGCTTGCGCCGATTGACCAGCGCAACGTGACACATGACGTGGCGCTCATCCGGCTGGCCGAACCGATCTCGACCTTCGAGGTCGCCCCGTTTTATCTCAGCGCCGAAGCGGTCACGCCCGGCCCCGTCAGCGTGGTCAGCTATGGCCGCGGTCGGTCGCAGGTGCAGTCGCGGCAAAAGCAGTGCCAGCTTCTGGACCGGCAAGGCGATCTGCTGGTGCTGGATTGCGACGTCACCTTTGGCTCTTCGGGCGCACCGGTGTTTTCGCATGCCAACGGGCGCGGCCAGATCGTCGGCGTGATCTCGTCGATGTCCAAGGTGGCAGGCGCACACCGCGCCTTTGCCATGACCCTGCCCACTCGCGTGACCGAACTGAAACGCCAGATGAACATGCAGGTGGCACCGCCCCGCGCGCAGGTACGCCGCCTGCGTGTCGGCAGTGGCGGCAACCGCAGCGGCATCGGCGCGAAATTCGTACAGCCCGGCGGCTGACAGCCCCCTTGAACTGCCGAAAACCCATCCCCATGTGACGATCATCGGATGCCCAACAGGGGTCCGACACATAGCAATCCGCTGGCCTGTCCATGCACGGAAGGTCGGCACATGTAATCGCTCAAACGATGAGGATCACGATGCGTACATATGATTTTGCACCGCTCTACCGCGCAACCGTCGGCTTTGACCAGATCGCCGACATGATGGACCGGGTGCTGGCCACCGACACCGGCTCCAACAGCTATCCGCCCTACAATATCGAGAAAACCGATGACGACACCTACCGGATTTCGGTGGCCGTGGCCGGGTTTTCCGACGCGGATCTGAGCGTCGAGGTCAAGGACAAGGCGCTGGTCATTGCGGCCCGCAAGGCCGACGAAGACAAGAAGACCTACCTGCACCGCGGCATCGCCACCCGCGCGTTCGAGCGCCGCTTCCATCTGGCCGATCACGTGGTGGTCACCGGCGCGTCGCATGCCGATGGCATGCTGCACATCGACCTGGTGCGCGAGGTGCCCGAGGCGCTCAAACCCCGCCGGATCGAGATTGCCTCGACCAAGGCGATCGAGACTGACGTGGTCGACGCCAAATCGGTGAACTAACCCCCAAGGCCCTCCGGCGGCACCTTCATCTTGCCAGATAAACTCCCCCCCGGAGGGCCGATCCAAAACGCAGCGCGGCGTCTGACCCCAGGCGCCGCGCTTTGCCGCACACCCCCATTTTTCGTCGAAAAATGGTCCCCGCCGTTGCCCCAATCATTCTGTTGACGCACAGCACCTGCCCGCCGATAGTCAGGGCCAGGGTATTCATTAACGGAAATTGGACTAATGAGCGACGACGCCAAACTTTTCATGTATTTCGCCGAAGCCGTGGCCGGGATCAGTGACGACATCCCCGTGCCCGCAGGCTCGCCCCACGCGCTCATGCTCTTTGCCACCGCCGGCAACCAGGTCGAAGGCCAGGAGGCCGCCGTGGGCGGCGCGCAGGAAATGGGCTGGCTCGAGATCAAGGTGGTCAAGGCGGGCGAGCTTAAGGACGGCCCCGCCGCCATCGACGAAGAGGCGCTGCGCCTCGCCGCCGAAGACGCGGTGGAATACGGGCTGGGCCTCGTCGTCTATGACCGTGAACTGCCGCCCGAGGGCCTCAAGATCACGCCCGGCTTTGGCGTCCAGCCCGATGACATGACCCCGCACTAGACGGGCGGTGCGCAATAAATGCGCACCCTACACATACGCTGAAACCCGATCCGGATACGGCTCAGGCCACCTGCGGCGTCCCGCCCGCCAGCACCTCTTGCATCCACGCGGTGTCGATATTGCCGCCGCACAGGATCACGCCCACG
>JBCBCR010000306.1:0-2539 GCA_038530495.1 Pseudomonadota bacterium
ATCAACCTGACCTATGCGCTGACCGCGGCGGGCACGACCCGCACGGAATACACGATCGTGCGACTGGCCGAGAACAATTACTACCTTGTCTCGGCAGGGGCCTGGACGGCGTATGACCAGGATTACCTGATCAAGGCCGCCGAGGATTTCTATGCCGACACGGGCCAGCCTGTCATGATTTCGGACGTGACCAGCCAATACGGTGTCTTTGCCATCGCTGGCCCGAAATCGCGCGACGTTCTGCGCGAGATGATCAAGGATCCAGACCCGGCGACCGCGCTGTCGAACAAACGCTTCCCATGGCTTTCGATGCGCAACATCGAGCTGGGGATGTGCCCAGTGTCCGCGATCCGCGTCGCCTATACCGGCGAGTTGGGCTGGGAACTGCACCACCCGATGGAGATGCAGAATTACCTGTGGGATCAGCTGATGGCCGCAGGTGAAAAGCACGGGATGAAGCTGGTGGGCGCGCGCGCCCAGAACTGGCTGCGACAGGAGAAGTCCTACCGCGCGTTTGGCACCGAACTTGGCCGTGATGCGACCCCGCTTGAGGCGGACCTGCCGCGCTTTGTCGACTTGTCGAAGAACTTCCACGGCAAGGACAAGATGGTCGCCACCGGCGTGCGCAGCAAATGCGTGACCCTGCTCATCGACGGCCCGTCGGACGCCGATCCGTGGGGGCGCGAGGCGCTGTATCACGACGACACGCGGGTGGGGCGCCTGACCTCGGGCGGCTATTCGGTGGTCTTCGGCAAATCGATCGGCATGGGCTATGTCACGCCGGAACTGGCGGTGCCGGGGCAAAAGCTGAAGGTCAGGATGTTCGACCAGCTTTGGGATGCCGAGATTGTGCAGGACAGCCCCTACGACCCCGAAAACGCCGTGATCCGCAAGGACGGGTGACCCGGGGTCACCCGCGCTTCTTGACGTAGGTCAAGGACACGTCAGCCACATCATGTCTTCTTTGTCCGTGAACCCGACAAAGGAGACGTGATCCATGCCAGAAACTCTGGTGCAGAACGGCAAGGCGGGCCCATCGGCGGCACAGGCCTTTGACCTCAAATCCTATCCCTATGCCGACCGCCTTTCGCGCGCAGAGTACGAGGCGGAAAAAGCCGCCCTTCAGGTCGAGTTGCTCAAGGTGCAATTGTGGGTGCAGGAAACCCGGCAAAAGATGGTTCTTCTGTTCGAAGGACGTGACGCCGCGGGCAAGGGCGGCACGATCAAGCGGTTCATGGAGCATCTGAACCCGCGTGCCGCACGGGTCGTCGCCCTGAACAAACCGACGGACGAAGAACGCGGCCAGTGGTTCTTTCAGCGATACGTCAAGCATCTGCCGACGGCAGGTGAGATCGTTCTCTATGACCGGTCGTGGTACAACCGCGCGGGCGTAGAGCGCGTGATGTCCTTTTGCGCGCCCAACGAATACCTCGAATTCATGCGCCAGACGCCCGAGTTCGAGCGGATGCTGACCCGGTCGGGCATCCGGCTGTTCAAATACTGGTTCTCGGTCACCCAAGACGAACAGCGGCGCAGGTTTGCTGCGCGCGAAACTGATCCTCTAAAGCAGTGGAAACTGTCCCCGATCGACCGGGCCAGCCTGGACAAATGGGACGATTATACCGAGGCCAAGGAGGCGATGTTCTTTTACACCGACACCGCCGATGCGCCGTGGACCGTCATCAAGTCCAATGACAAGAAACGCGCGCGCATCAACTGCATGAAGCATTTTCTGGCCAGTCTCGACTATCCGGACAAGGATGTGTCCGTCGCCACTGCGCCCGATCCCGCGCTGGTCCAGCATGCCGAAACGGTGGTGCATGCGTCGGACCACATCCTTGCGTCCTCGCTGCACCCGGAATCCCGCAAAAGCTGATCCAAAGGAGCCCCGAACATGTCACACACGCCGCACGAACTCGCGCAGGACTTTCCCGAGCATGCCCAGCAGATTTCGACCTTGCGCCAGACAGATGCGCATTTTGCAAAGCTGACGGATGCCTACCACGCCGTAAACCGGAATGTGCACCGGGCCGAGACGCGGGTTGAGGCGGTTTCGGACGAACACCTTGTGGCGTTGCGCAAGCGGCGCATGGCTCTCAAGGACGAAATCTACGCCGCTTTGGCTATCTGAGATCGGTTGAAGTTTAGCTATTTCGCCCCCGCCCCGCGGCGCCACGGCAAGGGAATGTCAAACCCCTGACCGGCATACTCCGTATCACGCGATGATTTCAGAACGGAGTTGCAATGCGTGTGTTTGGAGCGATCTGGCTTGGGCTGGTCTGTGCGGTGCTGTCGTGGACACCTGTGCAGGCGGACCTGATCCCACTTGCTCCCCGCGCGCCGCTTGTTGGCGCACATGCGCCATTGGTCCAGTTGCGCGCTGAACCGACGCGCGCGTCGTCCAGCCTGTTTTCCGGTCGCGAGGGCCGCAGCCTGTTTGCGCCGCGACCCGCTGTGCTTGGCCCCCGGCGCGGTGTTGGCGAATTGCTCAGCCTGATTGCCAAGGCCGAGGCTGGGGCTGCCGGATATGACGCCGTGC
>JBCBCR010000307.1:0-2518 GCA_038530495.1 Pseudomonadota bacterium
CATCGAACGCGGGATCAAAGGCGTCGAATTCCTGCTGCGCTTCCTGATCTTTTCCATCGGGCCGCTGATGCTGGAGCTCTTGCTGATCGCTTCGGTGCTCGCCGTGTTGTTTGACGCCTGGTATCTGGCGATCGTCGGGGCCACCATCGGGCTTTACGTCTGGTTCACCTTCCGCATCACCGAATGGCGCGTGAAACAGCGCAAGATCATGAACGATCAGGACACCGACGCCAATCAAAAGGCGATCGACAGCCTGCTGAACTTCGAAACCGTCAAGTATTTCGGCGCCGAGGCGCGCGAGGCCGCGCGCTATGACAGCGCGATGGCCGGTTACGAGGCCGCCGCGCTGAAAACCAGCTACTCTCTGGCCTTCCTCAACTTTGGTCAGTCGCTGATCATCACCTCGGGGCTTGTGGGCGTCATGGTGCTGGCGGCGGTGGGCGTGCAGAACGGCACCCTGACCGTGGGCGATTTCGTGATGGTCAACGCCTACATGATCCAGATCACCATGCCGCTCAATTTCCTCGGCACGGTCTACCGCGAGATCCGGCAGGCGCTGGTGGACATGGGCGAGATGTTCGACCTGCTCGAACAGCCCGCAGATGTCACCGATGCGCCGGATGCGAGAACACTCGCCGTGTCCCATGGCCGGGTCGAGCTTGACAGCGTGCACTTTGCCTATGATCCGGCGCGCCCGATCCTGCGCGGCGTGTCGCTGGTGGCCGAACCGGGCCAGACCGTGGCCATCGTTGGCTCCACCGGGTCGGGCAAATCGACCATCGGGCGCCTGCTGTTCCGGTTCTACGATGTGGGGCAGGGCGCCTTGCGCATCGACGGGCAGGACGTGCGCACCGTCACCCAAGACAGCCTGCACGCCGCCATCGGCGTGGTGCCGCAGGACACCGTGCTCTTCAACGACACGATCCGCTACAACATCGCCTACGGCAAGGATGACGCCACCGAAGCCGAGGTGATCGCCGCCGCACAGGCCGCGCAAATCCACGACTTCATCCTTGGCCTGCCCGAAGGCTACGACACACCCGTGGGCGAACGCGGGCTAAAGCTGTCAGGCGGCGAGAAACAGCGCGTGGGCATCGCCCGGACCCTGCTCAAGGACCCGCCGATCTTGCTGCTGGACGAAGCGACCAGCGCCCTCGACACCGACACTGAACAGGAAATCAAATCCGCGCTGCGCGAGGCCGGGCAGGGACGCACCGTGCTGACCATCGCGCACCGCCTGTCGACCATCGCCGAGGCGGACCTGATCGTGGTGCTGGAAAAGGGCGAGATCGTCGAGCAGGGCACCCACGATGACCTGCTGACACGCGATGGCCGCTACGCCCAGCTGTGGCACCGCCAGCTCGCCGATCAGGAGTAAGCGCGCGACCTGCTAACCCGGACAGATGTCCGGCCGGTCTCCGACCCGGAGACCGACCCGCGCAGTCTTATTCAGCGGCTTTCAGAGGCGCCGCCACCAGCGGCTTCACCGGTGCCCGGTCATCGACCCCGTCACCATCGTCCCAGATGATGTCCGTGCTCTCCAACCGCTCCGCCTGCCGCGACAGCGCCCAGTCGCGGGCCGACTTGCTGGCGCGACCGAGGCTAAACTTGGCCAGAAGCTGGCTCAGCCACAGCGCATAGGTCACGATCCACACCCGCAGGGCCAGCATCGACGGCGTCACCATCAGCGTCAGCACCGTCGCGATCCCCAGGCCAAAGACAACCGCCGTCGCCAGCTGCTTCCACCACAGCGCGGTGGGGCTGTCGACGGTGTAGCCGCCACTGCCGAAATCAAGGCTCAGCCCGAACATCATCGGCGCAAGGCCCGCCATCGTGGTGATCGTGGTCAGCAGCACGGGCCGGATCCGGTCCTGTGCGGTGCGCACAATCGCCTCGATCCGGGGCATGTACTTTTCATACTCCTGATAGGTGTCGATCAGCACGATGTTGTTGTTCACAACGATGCCCGCCAGCGCCACGATCCCCGTGCCCGTCATGATGATCGAGAATGTCTGATCCATGATCAGCATCCCCCACAGCACGCCCGTGGTGCTCAGCACCACCGCGAGCAGCACCAGCACCGCGTTGTAAAAGCTGTTGAACTGCGCCAGCAGGATGATGAACATCAAAAACAGCGCCGCCGAAAACGCCTGGCTCAGGAAGGCACCGGATTCCTCCTGATCCTGCTGGTCGCCGGTCCACTCGTGTTCGACCCCCAGACCAAAGGGGTTGGTGTCCAGCCACTTGGTGATTTCCTGCACCCGCTCGTTGGCGTTGACCGGAACCATGCGCAGATCGCCAGCCGCGAATTCGGACGCCAGATCGCGGCCTTCGCCACCGTCAAAGACGGTATATTCCACGCCATCCTCGCTGACGATCTCACCGCCGGGCACCGGGCGCAGGGTGGCCACGGTCGTGTTGACGGTCTCGCCGTCAACCTCGTCTTCTTCCAAGATCGGAATAGGACACGTCTGAACAACAGGCAACGTAAAGCAGAGAGGGTGGCGGGGTGGGGGTG
>JBCBCR010000308.1:0-2502 GCA_038530495.1 Pseudomonadota bacterium
CTCGCGGGCGGCAACCTCATCTACGAAAGCTCCGGCATGACGGCCGCGCTGCTGGGCGCGTCGTTCGAGGGCTTTGTGCTCGATGACGAGATGCATTCGATGACCTACCGCGCCCTGCGCGGCATCGAAGTCAGCGACGACACGCTGGGCTATGACGCCATGGTCGCGGCCATCACCGGCGACGGGCATTTCCTCGGCTCTGACCACACCTACCGCGCGATGGAGCGGGATTATTTCTATCCCGCATTGGCCGACCGGGATGAGCCGCGCACCTGGGCGCAGAACGGCGCGCAAACCGCGTTTGACCGCGCCAAGACCCGCGTCGACACGATCCTGCGCGACCACACCCCTCAGTATCTTTCCGCCGACCAGGACGCAAAAATCCGCGCGGCCTTCCCCATCCGGCACCCTGCCCGCTCTTGACCCGCGCAGCCTGCAGGGCGACGGTGCAGCGATCAGAAGAAAGGCGGACACCATGACCAAACTCGCAAAGAAAATCGTCCTCACCGGGGCCTGCGGGTCGCTGGGCATGCAAATCCGCCAGACCCTCGCCAGCCGCGCTGACACATTGCTCAGCGTCGACATCGCCGATGCGCCCGCCGATCTGCTGCCCAACGAAACCTTCGTCCAGGCCGATGTGTCCAACCTCGATGAAACGCTGCCGCTGATGGAAGGCGCCGACATGGCGGTCCACTTCGCCTCGATCGCCGATGAACGTCCGTTCGAGGAGTTGCTCGGCCCCAATTACCTCAGCTGCTACAATGTCTGGGAGGCCGGCCACCGCGCGGGCGTGCGCCGCATCATCTATGCCTCATCGATCCACGCGGTGGGCATGGTGGAAAACGCCGCCGGCGCCGGACCAGAGGCCGAGCACGCCCCCGACACCTTTTACGGTCTCGCCAAGTGTTTCGCCGAAGACCTGGGCAAGCTCTACTGGACCAAACGCGGGATGGAGAGCGTGCACCTGCGCATCGCGTCCTGCACCGAAACCCCGCAAAACGCCCGCGCGCTGCGCACCTGGCTGAGCTTTGACGACTTGCGCCATCTGGTCGATTGCGCCGTCAAGGCGACAACCACCGGCTTCACCGTGATCTATGGATTTTCCAACAACGACCGCGTGCCGGTGAACAACACCGCCGCGACGTTCCTTGGCTACAAGCCCAAGGACAACGCCGAAAACTGGGCGGCAGAGCTTGAGGCAAACGCCCCCACGCCAGACCCGTCTGACCCCGCACAAATGTGCCTCGGCGGGCCCTTCGCCACCGTGCCATTGGGCGAAAGCGGCGTCGCCGGGATCAAGGCGATGGCCGCCGCCGAACCGGACGAAGCACCGGACGCAACAGCGGCAGAGCCCGAACCCGCAAAAGACGGCAACGCCAAGAAGCTCCCATCATTTCTCACTAAGAAAGGCATGAACGGGTAAGCGCACCGCCCCTCGTCTTTGGTTCAAACAATACTCAAAAACAGATTTCGAAAACCGCGCCACGCTCTGACGGCAAAAGCGCAATCGTTGCCCCATGGGCCTGCAACAGCCGTCGCACGATCGCCAACCCCATCCCTGTCCCACCTGAATCCCGCCGCGTGGTGAAGAACGGCTCGAAGATGCGATCCCGATTGCCGATCGACACCCCTGGCCCGTCGTCACCGACGATCATCCGATCGCTCTCCACCGTCACGGTCACACGCTCCGCCCCATGGGCGCGAGCATTGTCGGCGAGGTGGCTCAGCACCATCGCGCAGACCTCGGGCGGCAAAGCCACCTCACCGTCACGCACGACGTCGATCCCCTCTGCCACCTCAGACACCCTGCACGACCCCGGCGCTGCGGGTTCTTGCGCTTGCGCAAGGGTCCGCTGCGCCTCCAGAAGCGCCGTCATACGCTCCGCCGCCGCGTCAATCTTGGCGATCAGCCGCGCCCGCTCGTCGTCAGGCAACCCTGAAGAGGCCAGCAATTCCGCCGCCCCCTGCACCACCGTGATGGGCGAGCGCAGCTCATGCGTCGCGTGATCCGCATAAGACCGCAACACATCCTCGCGCCCGCGCATGGTATGCCCCATATCCAGAAACGTTTGCCCCAGGTCCCGCATTTCAGACGTGCCATAATGCGGCAGCGGATCCAGCGCATCAGCACGCCCTGCCTGCAATCCGGCGGCGCGGTCGCGCAGTTCGGTAATCGGGCGCACCAACACCCGCCAGAGCATCCAACCCAGCACCAGCGCCGCCAGAGCCACACCGCCGGCTGATAACACCAACGCCTCGTCCCAGCCGGTCGATGGCCCCATTTCCCGCATCACCAGAATGCCGATGATCGGCAACCACAGCACCACCGACACCGTGCCCCCAACAACCATCCACAACGGTGGGCGCCATTTCCGGACGATCCGCTGCACAGGTCCCGTCACGCGGAGGCCGCCCCAGAGCACGGCCCCATCCGGATACCGATCCCATGCATCGTCTCAACCGCATCCGCACAGCCCGCCTCCGCCAGCTTGGCGCGCAGGT
>JBCBCR010000309.1:0-1090 GCA_038530495.1 Pseudomonadota bacterium
GGTGGCCGAAACGCTGAACATTCCCCGGCGCCGCGTCTATCAGCGCGCATTGGACATGGCGCGCGACAAGCAATGAACGGAACTGCGGCGATGGCATATCATTCACGGGACTTCCATGCGCGGACTGGCGCGGCGCTGGACCGGGCGGATCGCGGGCGCATGTCCTATCACGCCGGACTGGCCGCCGAGGCGTGCGTGGCTGACGCATATACGGCGCGGGGTCACCGTCTGATCGCCGAACGCTGGCGCGGGCGGCGCGGCGAGATTGATCTGGTTTTTGCCGATGGCGACGCGGTCATCCTTGTCGAGGTCAAGAAAAGCCGCGACTTCGATACGGCGCTGTCGCATGTGACGCCTGCACAGGTTGCGCGTCTTTACGCCACTGCCGAGGAATTCGTTGGAACCATGCCGCAGGGCAACCTGACGGATATCCGTCTGGATGTGGCCCTGGTCGATGCGCGGGGCGAAATCTCGATCCTGGAAAACGCGTTTGCGGCATAGCGTCCGACGCGCCCGCGCGGAATTGCACAGGCCATACCCATTGCGCCGACGGCGGGCCTGCGTCATCTAAGGCGGGATCACCCGCCGGAGATGCCCCATGAAGATCGCCTTTCAGATGGACCCCATCGATGCCGTCGACATCAATGCCGACAGCAGCTTTCGCCTTGCCGAAGAGGCGCAGGCCCGCGGCCACGAACTGTTCTTCTATTCGCCGGATCACCTGGCCTACCAGGAGGGGCGCATCACCGCCCGTGGTCACGATCTGCGGGTACAGCGGGTGCAGGGCGACCACGCGCACATGGGGCCAGCGCGGGAGGTGGATCTGGCCGAATTCGACGTGGTCTGGCTGCGCCAGGACCCGCCCTTTGACATGCATTACATCACGTCGACCCACCTGCTGGACCGGTTGCGCGGCACCACGTTGGTGGTCAACGACCCGTTCTGGGTGCGCAATTACCCCGAAAAGCTGCTGGTTCTCGACTTTCCCGACCTGACACCGCCCACGACCATTGCGCGTGACCTGGAGACCATCAAGGCGTTCAAGGCGCGGCATGGCGACGTGATCCTGAAGCCCCTGTATGGCAATGGT
>JBCBCR010000309.1:1100-2480 GCA_038530495.1 Pseudomonadota bacterium
GTGTTCCGGCTGGATGTCAACGACCGCAACCTGACCTCGTTGCATGAGCTGTTCACCGGTTTCAGCCGCGAGCCGCTGATCGTGCAGAAATTCCTGCCCGATGTCTCCAACGGCGACAAACGCGTGATCCTTGTGGATGGCGAGGCCGTGGGCGCAATCAACCGCGTGCCCGCCGCGGGCGAAACGCGGTCCAACATGCATGTGGGCGGTCGTCCCGAAAAGGTGGGGCTGACCGCCCGCGACCAGGACATCTGTGCCGCCATCGGTCCGCTCTTGCGCGACAAGGGCCAGGTTTTTGTCGGCATCGATGTCATTGGCGATTATCTGACCGAAATCAACGTGACCTCGCCCACCGGCATTCAGGAACTTGAACGCTTTGACGGCGTCAACGTCGCCGCCCGCATCTGGGAGGCCATCGAGGCCAGGCTGGCATGAGCTGGCTGCGCCCGGTTCTGAACACCTATCTGCGGTGGACCGAAAAACCGCATCTGCGCCGCGCGTCGCCGCAACAGGCCCGGCGCAGCTTCCTGATGAAATCCCGATTGTTCTTTCACGCGCCCTTGGGCATGGCCCGGGCCGTGCGTCCCTTTGGCGCCGGCGAAGCGCTGCATGTCGACGCAAGGTCAGGACCACCCGCGCGTACCACGATCCTGTATTTTCACGGCGGTGGCTTTGTCTTTGGCGCGCCGGAAACCCACGCGGCCATGCTTGCAGCCCTGGCCAAGCGCGCCGGTGCCCGTGCGATCCTGCCGCGCTATCCGCTGGCACCCGAGCATCCCTATCCGGCCGCGGCGGACCACGCGCTGGCCGCCTATCACGCCTGCCTTCGCGACCACGGCCCCCAAACGATCATCCTCGGTGGCGACAGCGCGGGTGGTGCGCTGGCCCTGACCTTGCTGGCGCGCCTGATCCGCGATGGCGCCCCGCTGCCGGCTTGCGTCTTTGCCTTTTCGCCGCTGACCGATCTGACCTTCGCGGGGCCCAGTTTCCGCACCAACGCCGAAGCGGACGCGGAACTGCCCGCCGAACGGGCCGAGGAGATGGCGCGGATGTACCTCGGCGAAGCCGACCCGACCGATCCATCCATCAGCCCGCTTTTTGCCGATTTCACCGGCGCGCCGCCGGTCTGGATCACTGCCGGTGACACCGAGATCCTGCTGGACGACAGCCGCCGCATTGTCGAACGTCTGGCCGAACAGGGTGTGCCCACCACCTATGTTGAAGAACGGGATCTGCCCCATGTCTGGCCCATCTTCCACAATACGCTGCCCGAGGCGCGGCGCACCCTCGATGCACTGGCCGCGTGGATCAGGGCTCAGACCGGGGCGAGCAGGTGCGCAAACCGCACGTCGCTGAAGCCGTCAGCTACCGGGTCGGGTC
>JBCBCR010000310.1:0-2450 GCA_038530495.1 Pseudomonadota bacterium
CGCCCAGCGGTTCGTCCATCAGGATCACGTCCGGCTCGTTGGCCAGACACCGCGCCAGCGCCACGCGCTGCTGCATGCCGCCTGACAGCTCGTACACCATCTTTTCCTTGAAATCCTGCAGGCCGACGACGTCCAACAGATGGTCGACCTTGTCACGGCTCTCGCCCTTGGGCGTGCCTTTCATCTTGGGGCCAAAGCCCACGTTGTCCCGCACGCTCATCCATTCGAACAGCGCGCCCTGCTGGAACACCATGCCGCGTTCCGGGCCGGGGCCCGCCACCGGCGTGTCATTCAGCACCACCTGCCCCGAGGTGGGCGCCAGAAAGCCCGCGAGGATATTCAGCAGCGTCGTCTTTCCGCAACCCGACGGGCCCAGCACGCTCATCAACTCGCCGGATTTCAGGTCCAGCGACACGTCCTGCAACGCCTGCACATGTCCGCCATCCGGCAGCTCGAATCGCATCGAGATGTTTTGGATCGAAAGTCCAGCCATAAGGGGTCCTGCCATGTCGGGAAGCGCACAAAGGAAAAGGGCGCGCCAGCGTGGCGCGCCCCGATTGGCTTAGTTGATGGCCGAAAGCGGCCCGGTGTTCACCGTGTTCTCATAGGTGTCCAGCGCCCCATCGATGGAGCCTGCCTCGACGAACACGTCCGCCACACCTTTCATGAACGTCTGCGCGTTGCCGCCCAGCCAGCCACTGGCCAGCTGATCCGCCACGGTGGGGAAGGTGAAGGTCGAGATGGTTTCCATCGTCGCATCCTCATCCATACCGGCGTCCTTGGCGATCACGGGCAGCATCTTGGCGTGGTTGGCCTCATCGGCCCACATCGCATTGGCCTCGGCGGTGACGCGCAGGAAATCTGCCATCAGCTCGCTGTTCTCGGCCACGAAGGACGCAGGCGCCGATGTGACGTCAAACACCAGAATGCCCAGCTCGGTCTTCTCGTCGCCGGTCAGCAGCACGTTGCCGTGCTCTTTCATACGGCGCAGCGAACCGCCCCAGCCGCAGGCCATGTCAACCGCACCCTGTGCCAGTGCAGCAGCACCTTCCGGCGGGTTCATGTTGACGATTTCCATCGACGCGGGGTCCACGCCGAAATGCTCCATCTGCTTGAGATAGCCATAATGCGCGGCTGTCCCCAGCGGCACGGCAACCTTTTTGCCCGCCAGTTCAGCGGCGCTTTCCTTGTCGATTTCCTGAGCCGCGGCCACAACGCAGTTGTCGTTGTCAGCATAGGACACGGCCACGTCCACGATCTGCAGGTCCTGCCCACCGGATGTCGCCACCACGAAGGGCGGCAGGCCCTGGCTCACGCTGATCTGCACGTCGCCCGACGCCATCGCTGCCGACATGGCCACGCCGCTGTCGAACGCGCGCCAGTTCACGGTCACGCCCAGCTCTTCGTCATAGATGCCATTCACCTTGGCGAACTGGAACGGCATCGGCCATTCAAGGAAATACCCGACGGTGATGTCGTCGGCCATCGCGGCCTGAGCACCGGTCAGCAGGGCCACGCCCGCCACCGCACTCATCAGCTTGGTTTTCAGTGTCATCTTCATTCAACTCCCGTTTTGGTCATGCAAGGGGTCTGTCCCCGCAAGGTTTGGCGCGGGCGGTGGTCCGCCTCTTTGCCGCCCGCGCATCGCGCGAATGCCGTGATCCGAGCCGAAATTGCCTGCGGGATCAATAATTAATCAGCGCCGCACAGCGTCTTTTTGCCATTGAAACCACGGCGTGAATCGGACACCGCGCCAATCAAAGCCCTGAAATCAAAGGGTTTGCGCCCCAAATATGTCTTGAAAACAGGGCAGGATGTGCAAAACTGGTCCTACATTCTGCTGGCATCTGGCCCTATTGGCGCGACCAGATTCTAGGCGATTATGGGAACGCGCAGCGCGGCCCGACCGCACTCCGCCCCACTTCACGCATGACCAAAGGATCAGGCCCATGGACGGCACGTTCAACGAAAATGACATTTCCCGCGTGGTCGAGGCCGACCGCGCCCATGTCTGGCACCACCTGACCCAGCACCAGCCGTTCTTTACCGGCGCCGACCCCAAGATGATCGTCGAAGGCCGCGGCACCCGGGTCTGGGACCAGAAGGGCATCGAACATATCGACGCCGTGTCGGGCGGTGTGTGGACGGTGAACGTGGGCTATGGCCGCGAGAGCATCGCCAATGCCGTGCGCGACCAGATCCTCAAGATGAACTTCTTCGGCGGCTCCGCCGGTTCCGTGCCCGGCGCGCTCTTTGCCGAACGGCTGATTGAAAAGATGCCCGGCATGTCCCGCGTCTACTACATGAACTCCGGGTCCGAAGCGAACGAGAAAGCCTTCAAAATGGTCCGCCAGATCGCGCACAAGCGCTACGGCGGCAAAAAGCACAAGATCCTCTACCGCGACCGCGACTACCACGGCACCACCATCGCCTGCCTCAGCGCCGGTGGT
>JBCBCR010000311.1:0-2422 GCA_038530495.1 Pseudomonadota bacterium
AACACGCTGGTCTTTCGCCCCGCCGACGCGGTGGAAACCGCCGAGGCGTGGGAAATCGCACTGTCGCAGTCCGAGACCCCATCGGTCCTGTCGCTGACCCGCCAGGGCCTGCCCACTGTGCGGACCGAACACAAGACCAAGAACCTGACCTCGCAAGGCGCCTACGTGCTGGCTGAAGCCGAGGGTAAGCGTCAGGCCATTCTGCTCGCCACCGGGTCCGAGGTCTCCATCGCTATGGCCGCCCGCGACATCCTGCAGGCCGAAGGCATCGGCACGCGCGTCGTCTCCATGCCCTGCTGGGAGATCTTCGAGGACCAACCCGACGCCTACCGCCGTAAGGTCCTGCCCGCAGGCCCCGTCCGCGTCGCGGTCGAGGCGGCGATCCGCTTTGGCTGGGACCGCTGGCTTTATGGCGAGCGTGGCAAGCGCGAAAAGGGCGCCTTTGTCGGCATGCACGACTTTGGCGCGTCGGCGCCCGCGGACGTGCTGTTCCGCGAGTTCGGGATCACGCCCGAAGCGGTGGCCGAAAAGGTCAAAGAGATGCTGTGATGCGGTTCGGTCTGGTGCCTCTATGCCAGACCGGCGGCTGCTTGGCAGATCGGCCCTCCGGGGGGAGTTTTTCTGGCAAGATGAAGAATAGGTTGCGCGTTCGTTAACGGGCGCGCGCAAAGGTTAACGCGGTGGCGTGTGTTAATGAGGTGTGAAGGTGCGGGCAGGGGGCGTTTTGTACAAAACGGGGCCCTGTTTCATCAAAACGGTCTTTTGGGGCGGATTTGGCCCGAATTTGGCGGGGCGGTTTTGTACAAAAGCCGCCCCGTTTTCAACAAAAGTCGTGGCACAGGCCAGCGCACGGTGCGTTAACGCCTAGCCGTTGGCTTCGCGGATCTTGTCGGCGGCATCCTTGTCAAAGCTCACGCCGTTCTCCTCGAACATGGTGTCGAGCTCGCCCGACAATGTCATCTCGGTGATGATATCGCAGCCGCCCACGAACTCGCCCTTGATGTAAAGCTGCGGGATGGTGGGCCAGTCGGAAAAGTCCTTGATACCCTGCCGGATTTCCTCGTCGGCCAGCACGTTCACATCGGCGTATTCGACGCCCATGTAGTTCAGGACGCCGGCCACGCGGGACGAAAACCCGCATTGCGGCATCGACTTCGTCCCTTTCATGTACAGGACTACGTCGTTGTTTTTGTTCATTTCTTCGATCTGCGTCTTGGCGTCGCTCATGGCTTGTCTCTTTTTGTCATGAAGGCGCGGTGGTACCGCGCGGCATAGGTTTCGTCTTCGGGCATCGGGGCCACATCGGTGCTGGCAGCCGCGGCAAAGCTGCCGGTGGGCTGGTGCGTGCGTGGTGCGCTTGTGCGTTCCAGCGCGTCGTTCTGGCGGGCGACCCTGTCAATCAGGCCCAGGTCCGTGGCCTCCATGCCCAACGGCACCTCGCGCCGCGTGGCCTGCGGTGGCCTGCGGGTTGCAAGAGGCCGTCGTGGACCCCGCTGAAAGGCAGATATTATGGTTTTATACCAAGGCATTAGGGCGCTTTCGTCGTCAGCGCCAGCGCATGCAGTTCGCCGTGGCTGCCGTCCATTTTGCCCTTGAGCGCCTTGGTCACGGCCCGGTGCTGCTGCACCCGGTTCATGCCCGCAAAGGACGCGTCGATCACCTCGGCGGCATAGTGGTTGCCGTCCCCCGCAAGGTCCGTGATCGTGACCTGCGCCTCGGGAAATTCGGCGCGGATCAACGCTTCGATCTCGTGGGCTTGCATCGGCATGGTGTGTCTCCGCTTGTCGTGCTTCCAGACTTAGGGCGCTGACCCGACAGGCGCAAGCGCAGAGGCGTCGAGACGCCCTGTGCACAGGCGCAGAGCAGGGGTCCATGCCGCGCGCCCACGGCAAAGACGGGCGGGCCATTTGTCGCGACTGGCAAGAAAGTGCATTCGCGTTAAAGGTGCGCAAAGCGCGAGGCAGACGCAGGTTTGGTTGCTCCCGTTGACCAAGGGCCTTCAAGAAAAGCCATTGAAATAATGAAATTTTATGGCGCCCGCCAACGTTCGCTTCCACGCGCGCGTCGCGTCATTTTCCGGGCAGACCGCGACGGCGGCATGTAGCCAAAAGTCGTACGCGTCAGGCGCGAGAATTTTGTTTCGCTCCCGCACATGGCCATGCTTAACTGCGGGCAACATAACTCAGGGAGGAGTAATCATGACCCAGGTACAGATCACCGTAAACGGGCGGTCGGCCAGTGGTGACGCAGAGGGCCGCACGCTGCTGTCCAGCTTTTTGCGCGACACATTGAAATTGACCGGCACCCATGTGGGCTGCGACACCTCGCAGTGCGGGGCCTGTGTTGTCCACGTGGACGGCGTTGCGGTGAAAGCCTGCACCATGCTCGCAGTCGAAGCCGACGGCGCAGAGGTCACCACCAT
>JBCBCR010000312.1:0-2421 GCA_038530495.1 Pseudomonadota bacterium
CAAAAAGGGCCGCCAAAAGGCAGCCCTTCGCAATTTCAAAGCACCATGAGGTCACGCAGCCGCAGCCACCGCCCGCTTGGTCATCACGCCGATCAGATGCGCGCGGTACATGCCAGAGCCGTGCAGGTCGCTGATCATGCCGCTGGCGTCCACCACAAGCCCGTCGATGGCCTCGGGCGCGAAGTTCCCACTCAGCGCGGCCTCGGCCTCGGTCCAGCGGAACACGCCGTCCTCGGACGCGCCTGTCACCGCCACCCGCACGCCGCCCGCGAACTTGGCCACGAATACGCCCACCAGCGCAAAGCGCGAGGCGGGTTGCACGAACTTCTGGTAGTTCGCCTTTTCTGGCACCGGAAAGCGGACCTCGGTGATGATCTCCCCCTCGTCCAGCGCCGTTTCAAACAGCCCTTCAAAGAAGTCATCCGCCGCAATCTCGCGCGCGTTGGTCACGACAGTGGCGCCCGACCCCAGCACCGCCGCCGGATAGCACGCGGACGGGTCATTGTTGGCAAGGCTTCCGCCGATGGTGCCGCGGTTGCGCACCGCCGGATCGCCAATATGCGCCGCAGTGTCGGCCAGCGCGGGATACCCGCCCGCCTCCGCCGCGACCACCGCGTGCGACGTCGCGCCGCCGATGCAGATTTCGCCCGCATCGTTGGTGCACACGCCCTGCATCTCGGCAATGCCCTTGAGGCTCACCAGTTTGCCCGGGCTTGCCAACCGCTGTTTCATTGTTGGCAGCAATGTCTGCCCACCCCCCAGCGCCTGTGCGTCGTCCCCACCAAGAGCGGCGACCGCATCGGCGACACTGCCCGGCTTTTCAAACTCGAAGTTATACATCGTCTTGTCCTTTCTCGCGGACCAGTGCTTCTTCTGGCCCCAAATACCTTCGGGGGGTCCGGGGGGCAGACAGCCCCCCGGTCCTGCCCGTTCAGCCTAGCCGTTCATCGCCTCCCAGACGCGGTCGGGCGTCAGCGGCATGTCGATGTGGGTGACATCCTTGCCCGCCGATTGCAGCGCATCGACCACCGCGTTCACCACCGCAGGCGGCGAGCCGATGGCTCCGGCCTCACCGCAGCCTTTCACTCCAAGAGGGTTGTGGGTGCACGGTGTCTGGCTGGAATGGTCCACGTCGAACATCGGCAGATCGTCGGCGCGCGGCATCGCGTAGTCCATGTAGGACGCGCTGAGCAGCTGGCCTTCTTCGTCATAGGCGCAGTTCTCGAGCAGTGCCTGCCCGATGCCCTGGGCCAGACCGCCGTGGACCTGGCCGGTGACAATCATCGGGTTGATGATGTTGCCAAAGTCATCCGCGGCGGCGAACCGTTCGATGCTGACCTTGCCGGTATCCGGGTCAACCTCCACCTCACAGGCATAGGCGCCCGAGGGATAGGTAAAGTTGGCCGGATCGTAGAACGCGGTCTCTTCCAACCCCGGCTCGATGTCCTCGAGCGGGTAGTTGTGCGGCACATAGGCCGCGAGGGTCACGTCGCCCCAGGCCACGGATTTGTCCGTGCCCGCCACGCTGAACGCGCCGTCCTTCAGCTCGATGTCGCCTTCGGCGGCCTCCAGCAGGTGGGCGGCGATCTTCTTGGCCTTGGCGATGATCTTTTCGGTCGCCCGCACCATGGCCGATCCGCCCACCGCGATGGAGCGGGAGCCGTAGGTGCCCATCCCCATCGGCGTGTTGGCGGTGTCGCCGTGCACGATCTCGACCATGCCTTCGTCGATGCCGATCATCTCGGCCACCACCTGGGCAAAGGACGTCTCGTGCCCCTGCCCGTGGCTGTGGCTGCCGGTCATCACAACCAGACCGCCGGTGGCGTTCACGCGGACCGTGGCGCTTTCATAGAGGCCCGCACGGGCCCCAAGCTGCCCCACGAGGTTCGAAGGCGCGATGCCGCAGGCCTCGATGTAGCAGTTGACGCCGAGGCCCCGCAGCTTGCCGTTCTTCTCGCTCTCGGCGCGGCGCGCGGCGAAGCCTGCGAAGTCGCTCATCTCTTCGAGCTTGTCCATGGTGCCGTGATAGTCGCCGGTGTCGTATTCGACGGCGACGGGCGTGGCATAGGGGAACTCGGTGATGAAGTTCTGACGCCGCAGCGCGATGGGATCGACGCCCAGCTCGCGCGCCGCCTTGTCCACCACGCGCTCCAGCTAACGTCGCCTCGGGGCGGCCGGCCCCGCGATAGGCGTCAACGGGCACCGTGTTGGTGAACACGGCCTTGACGTTCACGTAGATCAGCGGGGTCTTGTAGTTCCCGGCCATCAGCGTGCCGTGCAGCCATGTGGGCACGGACGGCGCGAAGGTCGACAGGTACGCACCCATGTTGGCATGCGTCTCTGTCCGGATCGCGGTGAAGTTGTTGTCGGCATCCAGTGCCAGTTCGATCTTGGTCACGTGGTCGCGGCCATGGGCGTCGG
>JBCBCR010000313.1:0-2404 GCA_038530495.1 Pseudomonadota bacterium
GCCGGGGGCCGTCGTGGACCTCCGCGCGGGGCCTACGGGTGACCCACTCGCGCGTTGCCCAGTCTAGAAGACAGCTGGCGAGAACCAGTCCAACCAAGCCCACACCTGTGCCCGCGACAATGCGCAGTGTAACAGGTTTTGGGGGCTTCACCGGATCACCGTTGGGCAGGATGTTTGTCCCGCACCTTGTGCAGATCATGCTGGATGCAAAAGCCAAGCCATTCTCATTGAGGCAGACATTACATACACCGCGATGCGCAGGCGGGGTATTTTGCATCAACAATAACCCTCGTGCTACTCCGCCGCGATCCGCTGGTGTTTGATCCGATCCTCGATCTCGTCGCGGAAATTGCGGATCAGGCCCTGGATCGGCCAGGCGGCGGCGTCGCCAAGGGCGCAGATGGTGTGGCCTTCGACCTGTTTGGTGACGTCGAGCAGCATGTCGATCTCTTCGACTTCGGCCTCGCCGCGCACCAGACGGTCCATCACGCGCATCATCCAGCCGGTGCCTTCGCGGCAGGGCGTGCACTGGCCACAGCTTTCGTGCTTGTAGAACGCCGACAGGCGCCAGATGGCTTTGATGATGTCGGTCGACTGGTCCATCACGATCACGGCGGCGGTGCCCAGACCCGACTGCAGATCATTCCGCAGATAGTCGAAGTCCATGATCGCGTCTTTCATGTTCTCGCCGCGCACGCAGGGCACGGACGAGCCACCGGGGATCACCGCCTTGAGGTTGTCCCAACCGCCGCGGATGCCGCCACAGTGCTTTTCGATCAGCTCCTCGAAACTGATGGACATCGCCTCTTCAACGACACACGGATTGTTCACGTGACCCGAGATGGCAAACAGCTTGGTGCCCGCGTTGTTGGGGCGACCAAAGCCCGCGAACCAGGACGCGCCGCGCCGCAGGATCGTGGGCACGACGGCGATGGATTCAACGTTGTTCACCGTGGTCGGGCAGCCATAGAGGCCCGCACCCGCCGGGAACGGCGGTTTCATGCGCGGCATGCCCTTCTTGCCCTCGAGCGATTCAAGCAGCGCGGTTTCCTCACCGCAGATATAGGCCCCTGCCCCGTGATGCAGGTAGATGTCGAAATCCCAACCCGACCCAGCGGCGTTCTTGCCCACGAGGCCCGCGTCATACGCCTCGTCAATGGCGGCCTGCAGCGCCTCTTTCTCGCGGATGTATTCGCCGCGAATGTAGATGTAGCAGGCGTGCGCGTTCATCGCGAAGCTGGCGATCAGGCAGCCCTCGATCAGCGTGTGCGGATCGTGGCGCATGATCTCGCGGTCCTTGCAGGTGCCGGGTTCCGATTCGTCCGCGTTTACAACCAGATAGCTGGGACGGCCATCGCTTTCCTTGGGCATGAAGGACCATTTGAGACCGGTGGGAAAGCCCGCGCCGCCGCGCCCGCGCAGGCCGCTGTCCTTCATTTCCTGCACGATCCAGTCGCGCCCCTTTTTGATCAGGTCGGCGGTCTTGTCCCAGTGTCCGCGCGCCTGCGCGCCCGCCAGTGTACGGTCGTTCATGCCATAGAGATTGGTAAAGATGCGATCGGCGTCTGCCAGCATGGGGTTGTCCTTTGCCTCGGGCCCTGCGCGCGGGCCGTATGATCAGTCCCGGGTGTTTTGCCAGATGCGCAGGGCCACCACCAGTGACCAAATGAACGCAGCCAGCGCACAGAGCAAAAGTAGAATTTCGTACCGGGCGGGCAGACCGAGGGCCTGCACGATCACCGGCGCAAAGATCGACAGCAAAGCGGCCCCCGCAATGACGAGGGCCGCGATACGGCCCTGCCGGGCCTGTTTGGGATCAAGCGGTTTGCTCAAGGGTGATCTGGAACCTTACTTGCTGGAGCGCTTGGAAAATTCGGTTTCGCCACCGGCGGCGAGGATCTTGGCCTGGTCGACCCAGCTGTCACGGCTGACACGCCCCTTGAAGCGCACAAGGTGCTGGTCTGCCCAGGCAACCTCATCCGGTGTCCACGCGGCGATCTGGTCAAAGTGGTAAACACCCTTGCCGTGAAGTTCCTTTTCGAGCCCGGGACCCACACCTTTGATCAGTTTGAGATCGTCCGGACCACCGTCGCGCGGGCCGTCGAGCAATGCCGGTTTGGATCCGTCACCGTCTGCCGCGGGTGCAGCTGCCGGGGCTGGCGCGGGAGCAGGGGCCGTTTTGGCCGCGGCTTTGGGTGCCGCAGCGGTGCCGCCTTCGTATTTCCACGACCCTTTGCGTTGGGCCAGCTCCGCCTCGCCTTCGAGCGGTTTGGACGGTTTGACGGCAGGGGCAGGGGCAGCGGCGGCCGCGGGTGCCGCGGCGGCCGACGCCGCCGCCGCGGGTGCGGATGACGCGGAGCCGCCCGACGCGGGTTTGGCGCCGTAGGACACGGTTGGTGCGGGG
>JBCBCR010000314.1:0-2384 GCA_038530495.1 Pseudomonadota bacterium
GTGTCGATGTCGGCCTGTCGCTGAATGCAGAATACCGGCCCGCGCCCGGATGGCTGGTTGCGGGTCAGTTGCGGCACCGCCTGGCAGGAAACGTGGACGGCACCGCAACATCGAATTCCGCCCTGCCGCCGGTGCGGACCAACGCGCCGCAATATGCGCAATTCGGCGACCTGACTATCGAAAACCTGTACGTGAACCGGCAATGGAAAGCGGGCAAGAACACCTATGCCCGTCTGACGGCGGGCTACCTGGAACAAATGTTCGGTGGCGTTTCGGCGGAAATGCTGTGGCAACCTACCGACAGCCGCCTCGCCCTCGGGGTCGAGGCCAACTATGCCCGCCAGCGCGACTTTGACCAGCGGTTCGGGTTCCAGGACTACGACGTCTTTACCGGACACGTCTCTGCCTATTACGACTTTGGCAAAGGCTATGTGGGCCAGCTTGATGTCGGTCGTTACCTGGCCGGGGACTACGGTGCCACATTCGCTGTGGATCGCACCTTCAAGAACGGTTGGAGCGTCGGCGGTTTCTTCACCCTCACGGACGTCAGTTCGCAAGAGTTCGGCGAAGGGTCGTTCGACAAGGGGATCCGCATCACCGTCCCGCTGGAATGGTTCTCGGGTCAGCCCAGCACGCAAACGGCCAGCTTCCCGATCCGCCCGATCCAACGGGATGGCGGCGCACGGCTCAGTGTTCCGAACCGGCTGTATCCGCAACTGCGCAATGCAGACGCCCGCGCCCTGCGCGAGGATTGGGGACGGGTATGGGAGTAAAACCAATGCAGGCAGCACGCTGGTCGATATCCGCCCTGATCCTTGCGCTGGTCGCAGGATGTGCGGGCGGCACCGATGAGTTGAACACGCAAACGTCGCGGTTCATCAGCACGGGCGAATTGCTGCGCAACACCCTGTTCACGCCGGAACCGGAACTGCCCGACGTCACGCGCGCCCTGCTGGACGGGCTGACCGTGCCCTCGCTCGAAGCCAAGGTCGAAGAGCGTGATGGCCTGGCCTATCTGATCCCGTTCCACACCAAGACGGTCCCCGGACTGGGCAAGATCAACACGTGGACCACCGGCGACGGATCGCAGCTGGTGCTGCGGTCGGGTGTCATCGTGGCCACGCGCGGTCTGGGCGACGATATGACGTCGTCGGACAAGCGCGGGACCATCGCGTTTGTCACCGGGCGCGGTGGCGGAAATTGGCCGCTGCGGCTGGACATCCAGACCGCCGCCGACGGCGTGATCCGGCAGGACTTTGTCTGTACCGGAACACGTGGCGGTATCCAGTCTATCGAGATTGTTGAACTGACCTACCGCGTTGAATCACTTAGTGAAAACTGCACCAGTGCAAATGGTCAGCGGATCACGAACCGCTACTGGGTCGACACGCGCGACGGCACTGTCTGGCAGACGCGGCAATGGGCTGGCGCAAAAATAGGCTACATCGACACACGCATTCTCAAAAAGTAGCAATGCCGGATATCCTCCAGTTGCGAATTCAACGGCAAAGTGATATCCAAAATCCCGATTGAAACGTGCCGTACGCACAGGACCACGCAAAGGGTCGTTGACATGAAAAAACTTCTTACCGCAGCCGCAATGGCAGCAACCGTCGCCTTCGCAGGCGCTACTGGCGCTTCGGCACAGGCAGAAACCGCGCTTGTGGTGGGCAGCATCACCGCGACGCAAGTGATTGCCGGTGTGATTATCCTGACCGTTGTGGTTGCCGTTGCTGACGATGGCACCGTGACAACGACCACCGTCGAAGTCCCCACGATCTAAGACGAACCCTGGTTTTCAAAATGCGCCGGTTGCCCTGTGCGGCCGGCGCGTTTTTGTGTCCGCCCCACTGTGCCGTCAGCAAATGATCACGATGGCAGCAAGCCCCGGACCACCCGCGTCACCTTGGGCGAGGTGGGCGATGACCGCGACCCCCAGGTTTCCACCACCACACCGTCCGGGCCGATCAACACCTTGTTGAAATTCCACGCGGGCACGAAACCCGTCTGCTCCCGCACAGCCTTGTAGAACGGATGCGCATCGCGGCCCTTGACCCGGGTGATGTCCGCCATCGGCATGTCGATGCCATAGGTCAACTCGCAAAACGCCTGTACCTCTTCGCCGGTCGCCAGTTCCTGACGAAAGTCATTGGACGGCACAGCCAGAACCACCAAACCCGCATCGCGATACTGGTCATACAGCGCTTGCAGATCTTCGTATTGATCCGTGAATGCGCATCGCGACGCTGTATTGACCACCAGCACCGGCTGCCCCGCGAAATCCGCCATGTCGATGTAACCGCCGTCAATCGACACAAAGCGGGTGTCATGCACATCCGCTGACGCGACCCGCGCCACCAATGTTAGAACAAGAATTGCAAACA
>JBCBCR010000315.1:0-2383 GCA_038530495.1 Pseudomonadota bacterium
CACCGTACAGCTGCCATTCACCGGCAACGTGCCACCCGCAAAGCTGATCGACGACCCCGACGCGGTCACCGTGCCCGCGCTACAGGTCGTGTTGTCATTGGCGGGGCTCGCCACCACCAGGTTGGCAGGCAGTGTCGCGCTGAACGCGGCGCCCGTCGCCTCGATAAAGGTGGAGGCGTTGGTCAGCGTGAATGTCAGCGTCGAGGCGTCGCCGGGATCGACCGTCGCAGGCGCAAATGCGCCCGCGATGCTCGGCGCGGGCGCGCTGGTCGACGTCAGCGTGGCCGCCGCCGTGCCGCTGGGCCCCAGGCTCGTGCTCAACGCACCAGTGGTGTTGTTCAGCGCGCCCACCGTGGTCGCCTGCACATCGACGGTGTAGGTACAGACCTCGCCCGCCGCGATGGTGATCCCGCTCACCGCAAAGGAACCGCTTGTCGTGACCGGCGTGCTGGGCACCGACGCGCCGCTGGTGCAATTGGCCGTGACGTTGGGCGTGCTGGCCAGAACCATGCCCGCCGGGAACGTGTCGCTAAAGCTGCCGGTGGTGGCGTTCACAAGTGCTGCAGTGTTGTCGATGGTCAGCGTCATGGTGCTGACATCGCCCACCTCGACCGACACCGGCGCAAAGGATTTGGCAAAGCTCGGTGCCGGCGCAGGCGTGACCGTCAGCGTTGCATCCGCCGTCCCCGAGTTGCCAAAAAGCGACGTCAGAGCGCCCGTCGTGTTCACCAGCGCGCCGCTTGTGTCAGCCACCACGTCAAAGCTGACGGTACAGGACGCGTTCGCAGCCACTGTTCCGCCCGTATAGCTCGCCGTTGCACTGCCCGGTATCGCGCTGACTGTGCCACCGACGCAGGTGGTGCTGCCGTTCGACGGCGTCGCCACCAACATGCCCGCAGGCAGGTTGTCGGTGACGTCCAGCCCAGTTGCGGCAAAACCTGCCGCGCTGTTGTCGATGGTCAGCGTCACGGTGGACATGCCACCCTGCGCGACCGTGGCCGGGCCAAACGCCTTGGTAAAGCCGGGCGCCGGCACCGGCACGATCACCGTGTCGTTGTCGGTGGCCGCGTTGTTCGAACTG
This sequence comes from Pseudomonadota bacterium, assembly GCA_038530495.1. Classification (GTDB taxonomy): domain Bacteria; phylum Pseudomonadota; class Alphaproteobacteria; order Rhodobacterales; family Rhodobacteraceae; genus Tateyamaria. The sequence continues at coordinate 1,082 of JBCBCR010000315.1, forward strand.
TCCGGATCCACCAGCGAACCGGCCACTGTCGCCGTGTTCGACAAGGTGCCCGCTGCCGCCGTGATCGACACGGTGCAGGACGCGGTATAGGTCACCGAACTGCCCGCTGGCATCGACAAATTCTCGGACAGGTCCCCTGCCCCGGCAGCTGTGTTGCCCGTGGCGCCGCCCGCCGCAACCGAGGTATAGGTACAGGCCAGATCGGACGAAAACGTGTCCGTCAGGCTCACCGATGGGTCAGGCGCCGGACCCGCATTGCTGGCCACGATGGTGTAAGTGACGGTGTTGCCCGCATTCACGCTGGTGACGCCGTCTGTCTTTGTCACGGACACGTCCGCGCCCGCCAGCACAGTCAGACCCGCCGCCGCCGCCGGTGCCAGTTCGATCCCGTTGGAACTCAGCACGCTCGAGGTGCTGGTGAACGCCCCTGCGGTGCCCGTCAACGGGATCGTGACATCAACGGTCGCGGTACAGCTTGACCCGCCGGGCAGGCTCCCTCCGGTAAAGGACAGCAAAGAGCTGCCCGACCCGCTGGCCCCGCTACAGGTTGTCTGGAAATTCGACAGTGTCGCACCCGGCACTGCGGTGCCGATATCGTCGTTGAACGACAGCGCGGCTGCCACCGCACCCGACGTGTTCGTGATCGTGTAGGTCAGCACCGAGGTTTCGGTAACTGCGACCGTGGCCGGCGCAAAGGATTTGGCGAATGTCAGCGTCACGTCATTGATAACCAGTGTGTCCGACGCCGCCGTCCCGGTGACAGCCAGACCGCCGATCGTGCCGGTCAAACCCGATGTCGTGCTGACAAAGCTGCCCGTTGCCGCCGCGCCCGGAATGCTGATGGCAAGGTCGATCACACAACTGGCCCCCGCCGCCAGCGCCACGTTCGAGATGCTGATCGAAGACGTGCCTGTACCCCCAATGGTTGCGGAGCAGCCATCACTCGTGGTGCTGGCAAAGGTCGTCCCGGTGGGCAGGCTGCTCAGATCGTCGGTGAACGCCGCAGATGACAGGGCGCCCGTCGCCGACAGGTTGGAAATCGTGTAGCGCAGGTTGGCACTGCCGCCCGCGACGACCGGATCATCGGTGAATTCCTTGGCCAGTTCGATCTGCGTCGACTGAACCGAAATGTTGGCAATCGCGGGCGGGATGATGATTGGGCCCGACAAGGTCAACGATGACGACTGGCTGACATAGTCCCCGCTTGCTGTAGCAAGCGGCACCATCACCGGGACCTCGATGGTACACGTGCTGCCCGCGGCAACCGAGCCACCCGTGTAAGTCAGGAACGTCGTTCCCCCC
>JBCBCR010000316.1:0-2329 GCA_038530495.1 Pseudomonadota bacterium
CCGTCTCCGCCGGTTTCCGCCCCATGCCTGCCCTTTGTCTTGTCGCTTACATGCGTTCTGCTCGGATGTAATTTAGTCCCGAATCATGCGGTCGGGCAAGCCACGGCCCGGCACCCCATATGTAAGGTTTCGTGGCGTGTCGGTTTCCCTTTGGCATTGGGAAATTCCAGGGTGCAAAGCCGCCTGAGACCCCACCCGAAAAGTAAGCTTTTGTAGGCACCCGATGCGTAAGCGCTGCCATCCCGGGACGTAGGGCATGGGGCCCCGATCTGTAAGGCAAATCGTCCCCAAAAGTAAGCTTAAAGAAGTTTAAGCACTATTTGTCATAGGGTTACATCTCGCGAACAGGGAACCTATGAATCAAGAATCCCTGGTTTTTTGTATTTTGGTTGGATTCTGAAGGTGTAATTTGCTGCGGCGCAGCATAAGCTCATTCGGCGTTAAAAATTACAAATTGGGAGTCCCGCACAACTTCACCCAAGATGCGCATGATCCAAGGCTGCCCCCTGCACACCGATTCCCGTTTTTTCACGAAATCGGCCAAAAAACCGCACTTGTGACATCACCCCCGCTGGGTCATGTTGCTTTTCAAAAGGCAAGAGCAGAGGCACAGAATGGCACCCGTGTTGTCCCCCGTCACCATGGCTGATTTCGAGGCGCTGGCCAGCCGGTCCGAAACCGTGATCGGGCGGTTGCGCGACCGGGTGTATTCAGAAGGCGCGCGCAAGACGCTGGAACTGCGCTTTAACGTACGCACCGCGGCAGAAATGGTGGGCCGCAGCGAAAAGCTGATCCGTGATGCCGAGGGCGACGGACGTCTGCCCGAACCGCTGAAAGATCCGGTCACAGGGCGCCGCCAAGGATACTCCCTCGCCGAGGTCAATCATATGCGCGAGGTCTTTGGCACCCTGCCCGCCCGGGCTGAGGGCGAGCAAGCACTGGTGCTGGCGGTGCAAAGCTTCAAGGGCGGCGTCGGCAAGTCGACCCTGACCTGTCATCTGGCGCAATACTTCGCGCTCAGGGGTTACCGGGTCTGCGTCATCGACTGCGACAGCCAGGCCTCGACCACGTCGATCTTTGGCCTGAACCCGGATGTGGACGTCGAGGAAGAAGAGGACACGCTCTATCCCTTTTTCCGCCATGGTGGCCCCGCCAGCCTGCATTATGCGCTGCAGGCCACGTACTGGCCCAATATCGCGCTGATCCCGGCCAATCTGGGCCTTTATGACAGCGAATATGAATTCGCCGCCCGCATGGCGCGCGACAGCACATTCGTTCTGGACCGGCTGCGCGAAGGGATCGCCACGATCCGGGACCAGTTCGACATCATCCTGATGGACCCGCCCCCGGCCCTGGGCATGATTTCCCTGTCGGTGCTGCGGGCCGCCGATGCGCTGCTGGTCCCTGCCCCGCCCAACAACATCGATTTCGGCTCGACCGCGCATTTTCTGCGGATGATGACCGCCACGCTGGAGGAGCTGTCGCGCGCCGGCGGTGAACGTGACTATGCCTTTGTGAAGATCCTCGTCACCAAGATGAACGAGACGAAATCAGCCCATCAGGCCATTCACCGGATGATGCAGGCGGTGTTTCCCCATGACCTGATGCAGGCTGTGCTCAAGGACAGCGCCGAGATTGACAATGCGACGGCAGCACTCCGCACCGTCTACGAGATCACCGGCCCCGCGACCCGCAGCGCCACGCACAAGCGCTGCCGCGCGCATCTGGATGCGGTGGGGCACGAGGTGGAAACGTTGATCCGCATGACCTGGCCCAGCCATCATGCGCGGCTCAGAAAGGAGGGTCTGCTATGACCGGAAAGAAGCACGATGCGGTGTTCGACGACGTCCTGTCGGGGATCGACAGCGCCGATGCGGCCCCGGCCCCGCGGGCGGGCGCGCGGTTCCTGAAACGCTCGACCTCCATCGGGGAGCGGATGGCCGGGGAACGCGAGGAAAAGGTGCTGCACTGGGTCGATCCCGACGCCTGCCGGATGTGGGAACGGCACAACCGCGAATATGCCCTGCTGACCGAAGAGAACTGCCGCGACCTGATCGACGGCATCCGTGCCCAGGGCCGCCAGGAGTTTCCCGCAATTGTGCGGCGGCTTGAGGGCGAGGCGCAGCAATACGAGGTGATCTGCGGGGCGCGGCGGCACTATGCCGTGTCCTGGCTTCGGGCCAACAACTATCCGCAATTCCGCTATCTGGTCGAAGTGCGCGACCTGACGGACGAAGAGGCGTTCCGCCTTGCCGATATCGAGAACCGTGACCGCGACGACATTTCGGACTACGAGCGCGCCCGCGACTATGCTCAGGCGATCGAGCTG
>JBCBCR010000317.1:0-2285 GCA_038530495.1 Pseudomonadota bacterium
TTCTTCGGGGGAACCGGCCCGCATCAACGCTTCGTGGCGCAACAGCAATGCGCTGACATCGGCGTCCGTGGCGGACACCTGAGAGATGGTCAGTGTGTCCACGCGCCGCGTCGGTTGGTGGCAAAGTTTTCGCCGTATCCGCCGGGTCGGATGTTGGGCTTGCGTTTATTTGGGGCCTGCACTGTCGCGTCGATGCCGTGTTCCTTGGCATAGTCCAGCGCGGCGTCTTTGGTGTCGAAACTCATGCGCACCTGGGCCTGCGTGTCATCGGACGATGTCCAGCCCATCAACGGGTCCACCGACCGGGCAGAGGCCGGGGCAAACTCGAGCACCCAATGCTTGGTTTTGGCCGTGCCCGAGGACATGGCGGTTTTGGCGGGTTGGTAAATGCGTGCGCGCATGTGGCTGGCTCCCGGTCGTGCGGGAAAGATATGAGCGCATTGGCGAAGCCGCGCAAGTTGCGAATTGTCTCAGATGAAAGAGACGCCATATTTGGGTCATGCACGATGCCGCATCGCTTACGCGTTGGATTGTCACCGCTGGACGCCTGCAGGGGCTGCGGAGCTTGACCGACGGATTGGGCCCCCGGCTGCGCGCCGCGGGTGTCCCGTTGATGCGCCTGCGCATCGGCATGCGCACCACCCATCCGCTCATCGCCGCGCTCAGCTTTATCTGGGACCCGGACAGCGACGACCCGGACAACCCTGCGCTTCAAAGTGCCGGACACGGGATGGAGCAGCGATCCAATTACATGGGCAGCCCGATGGAGATCATCGTAACGACTGAAGCACCCTACCGACGGCTGCTGGACGACAGCATCGGCCCCGAAGATCACCTGATCATGCACGAACTCAAGGCGCGGGGCGCGACTGACTGGTACGGACGTCCCGTGTGGTATGCCACAGGGTCCTTTGGCATCGTGATCTTTGTCGCGCATGGAACGGCGTTCAGCGACGACGACATCGAATTGCTCGACACCGTGGCAGACGTTCTGGGCCCGGTGGTCGAGGCATGGACGCATCACCATCTCGCCACGGCGATTGCCACCAGCTATCTGGGGCCGCGCACGGGACGCCGCGTGCTGGACGGGCAAATCACGCGCGGTGACATCGAAACAACCGAGGCGGCGATCCTGTTTTCCGACATTCGCGGCTGGACCGCGTTGAATGCAGCGGAATCGCCCGACAGCGTTCTGAGCATCGCCAACCGGTATTTCGAGGTCATGTCCGACGCCATCGACGCAAACAACGGCGAGATCCTGAAATTCCTCGGGGACGGCATCCTTGCCCTGTTTCCATCGGACGGCACGCCAGCGGGCAAGGTGCGGGCCTGCAGGCAGGCGTTGACCACGGCCCAAGCCGCCCTCGACCTCGCCAAGACTGCGGACCTGCCCGTCCCCTTTGGCACCGGGGTACACTATGGCGAGGTGCTTTATGGCAATGTTGGCGCGCGCGAGCGGATCGATTTCACCGTGCTGGGCCAGTCGGTGAACATCGCGGCCCGGGTCGAAGCATTCTGTGGCCGTTTGGGTGAACCGGTTCTGATGTCGGACACGGTCGCCGATATCGCCGGTTTGCCATCACGCCATGCCAGCACCGAAACGCTCAAAGGGGTCGCGGCGCCGATGCGCCTCTACGCTCCTGCCAGTTCCTGACAGCAAAGCGCCGCACCCACTTGCGCCCTGCCCCCTTTGCGCCAGATTACGTGCATGGCTTACGCACACACCGATTCCACCGATACCTACCTTGCCAACCCGGCAGAGGACGTCCGCACCCGCCTCAAGCTTGAAGGCGGCAAAGAGCTGGTGATGAACACCGAGTTCAAGCCCGCCGGCGATCAGCCCACCGCCATTGCCGAGTTGAGCGCAGGCGTGATGGCGGGCGACCGTGATCAGGTGCTGCTGGGGGCCACTGGCACCGGTAAAACCTACACCATGGCCAAGGTGATCGAGGAAACCCAGCGCCCCGCGATCATTCTCGCCCCCAACAAGACGCTGGCCGCCCAGCTATACGGCGAGTTCAAGGGGTTCTTCCCTGACAACGCCGTCGAATACTTCGTCAGCTACTACGATTACTACCAGCCCGAAGCCTACGTCCCGCGGTCGGACACGTATATCGAGAAGGAATCCCAGATCAACGAACAGATCGACCGCATGCGCCACTCGGCCACGCGGGCGCTGCTGGAGCGGGATGACGTGATCATCGTCGCATCAGTGTCATGCATCTACGGCATCGGTTCGGTCGAGACCTACGGCGCCATGACCCAGGACCTGAAGGTGGGCAAGG
>JBCBCR010000318.1:0-2276 GCA_038530495.1 Pseudomonadota bacterium
GGACGACCGACAGGGCCAAACCGTTGATCACGTCCTGACGTTTGCCGCCATGCACCAGCGCGTGGTGCGCCCACGTCACGGTGCAACCCGACAACAGCAGGATCAGCGTGTTGATCAGCGGCAGGTGGAAGGCATCCACGTGATAAATCTCGGGCTGGATATATTCCGTCCCGACATATTCGCTCATCGGATACATCGCGTTCTTGAAAAAGGCCCAGAACCACGCGGCAAAGAACATCACCTCGGACATGATGAACAGGATGAACCCGTAGCGCAGCCCGATGCGCACGACCGGCGTGTGATCGCCCACGTGGCTTTCGGCCACAACGTCCGTCCACCAGCCGAACATGACGTAAAGAACGGCGGTGAAGCCGATCAGGAACAGCCACGGGCCGCTCAGTTCGATGGACTTGAAAAAGATGGTCATGCCACCCGACATCCAGCACACCGCGCCAAACAGCATGGTAAAGCCCGCCAATGCACCCAGCAGGGGCCAGGTCGATGGCGCAAGAATGTGGTAATCGTGATTTTTCGCGTGGGCCATGGTTATCGTTCCTCAGTCCCTCAGTTCAGGTTGGTGTCGGTCTCCTGCGTGACAGCGGCATAGCCGTCAGGCAGGTCGATTTCGTAAAAGGTGTAGCTCAGCGTGATTGTATGCACGAATTTGCCATCGCGGTCCTCGACGATTTCCGGATCGACATAGAAGGTCACCGGCATCTGCACGCGTTCGCCCGGTGCCAGTACCTGCTCCTCAAAGCAGAAGCAGTCGATTTTCGAGAAAAAGCCGCCCGCGGCATAGGGGGCCACGTTATAGCTGGCCGACCCGGCCACGGGTTTGTCGGTCGGGTTGTATGCCTCGTAAAAGGCGAGGCCGGTTTCGCCGATGCGCAATTCCATCTCCCGCACGGTGGGGGTGAATTGCCACGGCATGCCCCGTTCAAGCGAGGCGTCGAAGCGGACCTTGATGGTCTGATCCAGGATTTCGTCGCTGGCCACTTCGCTTATGCTAGGCGTGCCGCCGAAGCCGGTGACCCGGCAGAACCAGTCGTAAAACGGCACCGATGCCCAGGCGAGGCCACCCATCACGACAACAAGGCTGAGTGTTTGCACAACCGTCCTGGTGGGACCTTCGAGCCTGCGCATCACTGACCCTCCTCCATCCGGGGCAATTCAAAGTCGCCGCTGGTCACCTTGGCCACGGTCAGGGCGAGGATCAGAGCGACAAAGGCACCCAGCAGTAGACCGACACCCACATTGCGGCCCTTGCGACGCGTGTGCAGTTCATGTTCGGTCTTCAGGGCCATCAGACGATCCCCCATGCCGCAGGCAGAAAGGCGTCAATCAGGATCGCACCGAAATGCAGGAACAGATACCACAGCGACAGCTTGAAGAACGACTTTTCCACCGCGTAACCATCCGCTTCGGCCTGCACCTCATCCCGGCGCCAGATGTCGACGGCACCTTTCAGGAATAGCGCGTTCAGCACAACCGCAGTGATCAGGTAGACCGGACCGCCAATCGAGGTAAAGGCCGTGCCGACGGCCAGTGCGGCCAGGACCACGGTGTACGCCAGAATGTGGGTCCGCGTCACACGACGCCCATGTGTCACTGTCAGCATCGGGACGCCCGCGTCGTCGTAATCCGACTTCATGAACAAGGCCAGCGCCCAGAAGTGCGGCGGCGTCCACATGAAGATCAGCGCAAACATCAGCCACGCCTCGACCGACATGCTGCCCGTCGCGATCACCCAGCCGATCACCGGCGGGAATGCCCCCGCCGCGCCCCCGATCACGATGTTCTGCGGCGTCGCCCGCTTGAGCCACATCGAATAGATCACCGCGTAAAAGAAAATGGTGAATGCCAGCAGTCCAGCGGCAAGCAGGTTCGCGCTAAGCGCCAGCATCATCACCGACATGCCGGACAGGGCGATGCCCAGCGCCTTGGCCTCGTCCGGGGTAACCTTGCCGGCGGGGATGGGGCGCTTGGACGTGCGGCGCATCACCGCGTCGATATCCGCGTCCCACCACATATTCAGCGCACCGGACGCCCCGGCACCGATGGCGACAAACAGGATCGACGCGAACGCGATCACGGGATTGACCGAAACGGGAGCGGCCAGGAGCCCAACAAGCGCCGTGAAAACGACCAGCGACATGACACGCGGCTTGAGCAGCGCGAAATAGTCGCCCAGGCGCGCTTCGCCTTCGATGGATTGGGACTGGTAGCTGACGTCGGTCATGTCGGGTCCGTCATTCGCTCAAATCGGCTGGGCGAGG
>JBCBCR010000319.1:0-2275 GCA_038530495.1 Pseudomonadota bacterium
CGACCTCGACCGACCGGTCGTGGTTCACCTGCAATAGCCCCAGTTTCAGCCGTGCCATGTCCGACCTCTTGCGGTGGGAAAGGGGCGGCGCGAGACCGCCCCTGTCCGAGCCTAGCGCCCGAGGATCTCGTTGATCTCGGCCGACTTGGCGCGGTCCGCTTCGATCCGGGCCTGCGCCTCGTCCTGACCCTGCCAGTACACCGCGGCGCCGGTTTCCTTCATCAGGGTCTGCGCGGCCTCGCTGGCCATGGTCTTTGCGGCCACGGCGGCGATGGTGTCGATCACCTCTTGCGGCGTGCCTTTGGTCACGAACAATCCGTTCCACAACTCCACGTCATTTACGCCCGACTGCGCCGCGATGGTCTCGACGCCGTCGAGCTTGGCAATGGGTTCCGCGCCGATATTGCCCAGCACGTTGATCTCATCCAGGCACGGTTCGATCAGCGCCAGCGTGGTGTTGATCACGTCCGCATCGCCCGACGACAGAGTGTTGCAGTCGAGAAGGTCAAAGGCGCTGTCATCAGCGAATTCGAACCCCATCTTGGCCGCCGCTGCCATCGACACCGCCGTGGGCGTCAGACCCGCGCCAAAGTGGCCCAGCACCACGTCATTGTCCTGCGCGTGCGCGGCCAGTTCGGCCATGTTGGAATAGGGCGCGTCGCCCGAAGCGGCGAGCACGAAGGGATAGGTCAGAAAGATCCCGATGGGGGTAAAGCTGTCTTCCTCGATGCCGATCCCGATCTTGGGGCCGACGATGGGCACACCGATCACGAAGGACCCGATCACCGACCCGTCATTGGGCGCCTCGAGCACTTCAAGCGCGCCGGGGAACGGCCCGTCCCCGCCGCCGGGGCGGTTGACGACCGTCGCAGGCTGGCCCGTCGCCTCGGCCATGTCGGCGGCGATCATGCGGGTCAGGATGTCTTCGAAATCACCGGGAGGCCACGGCACGATGAACTGCACAGGCCCCGTGGGGTATTCGGCCAGCGCTGGTCCGGCAAGGGCGGTCAGCGCAAAGGCGGACGCGGTCAAAAGTTTTTTCATGGTTGTCTCCCTGGTGATGTTTAGTGTTCGAACCTTTTGGTTCTTATGTTTGTGACGACAGTGAAGGCGATCACGCCCAAGATCACAACAAAAAGTGTTCCGGCGACGGGTCGGTCGATCAAATCGTACACCGTCTTGATCTGGCTGGACCCGGCGGTGAGCTTGTCGACCATGATCTGCCCCAGCACGAGGCCCAGCACGATGGGCACCAGCGGCCAGTCGAGGCGACGCAGGATGTAGCCGAGGAAACCGAAGCCTGCGGCAAACATGCAATCGGTGAACGAATTGCGGATCGAGAACACGCCGACAAAGGCGAGGATCAGGATGAATGCGCCCAGCAGGCGGTTCGGGACATAGATGATCCGGGCGAGGAGCCTCGTGGAGGCGATGAGCGTTGCGAGGACCAGCACGTTGATGATCAGCAGAGCGATGAACAGCGAGAACAGGAAATCAGCGTTGTTCTCGAAAATGTCCGGGCCGGGTTTGATCCCTGCGTCAAAGAACACGACCATCATCATCGCGGTCAGCGCCTCGCCCGGCACACCTAGTGCCAAGAGCGGCACCATCGCCGCCGCAGGTACCGCGTTGTTGCTGGCCTCGGATGCGATCAGCCCGTCGGGCGCGCCGCGGCCGAACTTGCCCGGTGCCTTCGAGATGGCCCGTGCGGTGGAATAGCTGAAGAACTGCGCCACGAACTCGCCCACACCCGGGATCACGCCCATGATCGTGCCGTAGCCTGCGCTGATCGTAGCAACCAGCGGGTGCTTTTTCAGCTCGCCAAAGCCGCGCAACAGCCCGCCTTTCAGGCGCGCTTCGGGCGGGTCGGCGTCCTTACCCGTCAGCAGGAACAGCGCCTGAGAGATCGCGAAGATACCCACGATCACAACGATCAGGTTGAACCCCGGATACAGATAGTCGACGCCGAACGTGTATCGGTCGATCTGTTTCAGCGATTGCCGCCCGACCAGCGCGATCAGTGCGCCCAACGCAAACAGCAGCGCGGCAATCCCCATGTTGCGCCGGTGCGCCGCGATCAGCAGCACCGCCCCCAGTGCTGCAGCCATGAAGATATCGCGCTGTCCGAACAGCGCGCCCAGATCGCGCAGGTAGGGGCCAAACAGGATCAGCGCCGAAAGTCCGATCAGGATCGAAAAGCAGCCCCCGAAAAACGACGCCGGGGCGAGGCGGCGCGTGGGCTGGCGCTGGCCTATTCGGCGTCGTTTTTCGGGGG
>JBCBCR010000320.1:0-2265 GCA_038530495.1 Pseudomonadota bacterium
GTCGTTTCAATGAACTGCATGTGTACCAAACCCCGCTTCGGCCATCAGAGCGTCAGACTGTCGCTCGACCACTTGTTCGAGTTGCGCCATGAACGCGTCGCGGTCAAGGCCGGTTGGGATCTCGGGCAAAAACTCTACGACTGCGAGGCCCGGGCGCCGGGGGCGCCGTCCCTGCGCAAAGTGGCCGATCACCTGACGCCGCTGTATCACAAGTGGATCATGCGTTCGCGCTTTGTCGTGCTGACCACCGTGGGGCCCGAGGGCACCGATGGCAGCCCGCGCGGCGATGATGGCCCGGTGGTCAAACCGCTCGACATGCGCACGCTGGCTTTGCCCGATTGGCGTGGCAATCAACGGCTCGACAGCCTGCGCAACATCGTGGCCGACGGGCGCGTATCGCTGATGTTCATGGTGCCCGGATCAAACACGGTGGTGCGCGTCAACGGGACCGCACGGTTGACCGCGGACGAGGATCTGCGCCAGCAGTTTGAACAAAAGGGCAGGCACCCCGCGACGGTCATCGTGATCTCGATCGCCGAAGTGTACACACAATGCGCCCGTGCGGTCATCCGCGCCGGTCTGTGGAACCGCGATGACGCCGAGGGCCTGCCGACGGCCGGTCAGATCCTCGCCGAAGTCTCCAAGGGCGAAGAAGGCGGCGAGGCCTATGACAAGGAATGGCCCGAGCGTGCCGCCCGGACCATGTGGTAGCACTAGGATGCCCATGGCAGGGGCACCGTCGCCTTAGGGCAACAACACCGCGTCGATGGCGTGGATCACCCCGTTCGAGGCAAATATATCCGGCTGGATCACGTTGGCGTTGTTCACCCGCACGCCCGAGCCGAACTTGCCCACCAGACCGTTCACGTCCAGCGTACCGCCCTGAACCGTGGTCACCTGTTGCCGCGTGCCCAGCACGTCGCCCGCGGTGATCTGGCCCGGCACCACGTGGTAGGTCAGGATGCTGACCAGTTGGTCGCGGTTCTCCGGCAACAGCAGGCTGTCCACCGTGCCCGCAGGAAGTGCTGCAAAGGCCGCGTTGGTCGGTGCAAAGACCGTGAAGGGGCCGGGGCCCTTGAGCGTGTCAACCAGACCCGCCGCGGACACTGCCGCAACCAGCGTCGAGAAATCGGGATTGCCGGCGGCGACATCGACGATGTCATCACCCGCAGGCGCGGCGCAGGCGCCAAGCGAAAGCAATGCGGCGCCACCGCCAATGAGTTTGAGAGTGCTGCGACGGTTCATATCGGGATCCTTTGTCTGTCAGTGTCGTTGCGCGGAACAGCCCACACCTAGCGCGTGCCTGCGCGTGCGCAGCCCGGCAACGCGCGCCACCGACAAAGGTTCCGGATTTTCGCCGAAAACCCACTGCACAAGCGGCGGGTTTTCGCGCAGTTCTGACAATCAGGCGTGGATCGCGCCCATGCCACAAGCTAGGGCCGCCTCACGCACGGCTTCGGAATAGGTCGGGTGCGCATGGCAGGTCATCGCCATATCCTCGGCCGATGCACCGAATTCCATCGCGACGCAAATCTCGTGGATCAGGTCGCCCGCGGCTGGCCCGATGATATGCGCCCCGAGGATACGGTCGGTTTCGGCGTCGGCGAGGATCTTGACGAACCCGTCTGCGGCAAAGTTCGCCTTGGCCCGACCATTGCCCATGAAGCTGAACTTGCCCGCCTTGTAGGCATGACCCGCGTCTTTCAGCTGTTGTTCGGTTGCGCCGACATTGGCCACTTCGGGATGCGTATAGATCACGCCCGGGATCACGCCGTAGTTCACGTGCCCATGCTTGCCCGCGACCTGATCGGCGGCAGCGACGCCTTCGTCTTCGGCCTTGTGGGCCAGCATCGGGCCTTCGATCACGTCACCGATGGCATAAATGCCGGGAATATTGGTCTGCCAATGGGCGTTCACCGCGATTTGGCCGCGCTGGGTCATCTCGACGCCCAATGCCTCGAGGCCCAGACCGTCGGTAAAGGGTTTGCGCCCGGTGGCCACCAGCACGACGTCCGCGTCCATCACGTGCTCGCTGTCATCCTTGCGCAGCTTGTAATGCACCTTGGCCTTGGTCTTGGTCGCTTCGACCTTTTGCACCGCGGCACCCATGGTAAAGCTGAGGCCCTGCTTGGTCAGGATCTTCTGGAACTGGCGCTGCACTTCGGCGTCCATGCCGGGTGTGATCGGGCTGGAGCTTGGGTCGGTCTATGCCCGCCTCGGCGCAGAGGTACAGGTGATCGAATTCCTCGACGCCATCACACCCGG
>JBCBCR010000321.1:0-2196 GCA_038530495.1 Pseudomonadota bacterium
AGGCGGGCGAGAGCGGCGCGGAATATGACGCATGGCTGATCAACATCGGCGATGGGGCGCAATTCGGGTCGGGCTTTGTCGGTGCCAATCCAAACTCGAAGATCCCCGCCCTTGTCGACCGCAGCGGGGACACGCCCCTGCGCGTGTTCGAAAGCGGATCGATCCTGATCCACCTTGCGGAAAAGTTCGGCCACTTCCTGCCCGCCAGCGGCCCAGCCCGCACCGAGGTGATGAACTGGCTGATGTGGCAAATGGGCTCGGCCCCGTTCCTTGGCGGCGGCTTTGGCCACTTCTACGCTTATGCGCCCGAGAAATACGAATACCCGATCAACCGCTACGCGATGGAAAGCAAACGGCAGCTTGACGTGCTGGACCGCGAACTGGCCGACAAGCCGTTCATTGCAGGCGACGATTATTCGATTGCCGATATGGCGATCTGGCCGTGGTACGGCCAGCTGTGCCTTGGGCGGCTGTATTCAGCGGCGGAATTCCTCGACGTCGAAAGCTACACCAACGTCATGGCCTGGGCGCAAAAGATTGACGCCCGCCCTGCCACTTTGCGCGGGCGCATGGTCAACCGCGCCTTTGGCGAGCCGGAATTGCAGCTGCACGAACGCCACGACGCGTCCGATTTCGAAACAAAGACCCAAGACAAGCTGGCACCGGAGGTATCGTGATGCGCCTTGCTTTCTGCCTTGCCCTTGCTGCGTCGCCACTGGCGGCGGACGTCACCGTAACCTTCCGCGACGGCGCGCCCAAGGACCGCTTTACCCTGACCTATGCGGGGCCCTGCCCACTGGGCCCGACGGAGATGGTGATTGATCTGGGCACCGCACCGGCGGGCCTGATCTTTGACACCACGGCCGCGGGTGCCGGGGTCGAAGTGTTTCAGCCGCTGGAGTGGGTGCAGGGGGCGGCGCGCGCGTCGTCCGTGTCGGACGGGGATACCGCGCTGACCATCGCGATGGACGACTGGCAACCGGGTGTGGCCCGCGCCTTTACCGTTGACATCGACGATACCACCAGCACACGGCAGATCACGGTGGACGGGTCGGAAATGGCCGGGGCCACGGTGCGGATCGCGGGAGAAAGCGCGCTGTTCGATGCCACTGGCACCGCGCGCCTGACGCTGTCGGCCTGTACGTCCTAGCGCCGCCCCACCTGACGGCAGATCAGGATGACCGGCAGCAGCCCCACGGCGACGATCACGAGGCTCGGCACCGCCGCGCCGTCCAGCCGTTCGTCCGATGCCAGCCTGTAGGCCTGCACCGCCAGCGTGTCATAGTTGAACGGGCGCATGATCAGCGTCGCGGGCAGCTCCTTCATCACGTCTACAAAGACGATCAGCAGCGCGGTCAGCAAGCTGGGCGTGACAATCGGCAGATGCACCCGGCGCAGTGTCGCCATCGGCCCGCGGCCCAGCGACCGGCTGGCCGCGTCCATGTTCACCGGCACCAGCGCCTGCCCGCTTTCGTACGCGCCCAAGGCAGCAGCCAGAAACCGCACCATGTAGGCAAAAACCAAGAGCCAGATCGACCCCGTGATCAGCAGCCCGGTCGAGATATCGAACGTGGCCCGCATCCATGCATCCAGCGCATTGTCGAACGCGGCAAAGGGCACCAGCAGTCCGACGGCGATCACCCCGCCCGGCACCGCATAGCCCAACCGCGCGGCATAGACCGCCGCACCCGATACCGGCCCGGGCCGTCCACGCTGGTAATACCCGACCGCAATGGCCGCCACGACGGTCACGCACGCCGCCGTGCCAGCGAGCACCAGAGAGTTCTGGACAAAGCGCAGGTATCGCGGGCTCAGCAGATCCTGTTCACTGCCCAGGCCCATCTCCAACAGAATGATCACCGGCAGCACCGCGCCAAAAAGCACAGGCAAGGCACAGAGCAGCATCGCCCCAAACGCCCGTGCGCCGGTCAGCGGCATAACGGCCTGCCCAACGCCCGTGGCGCGCGTCTCGTGATACCGCGCCGCCCCGCGCTGCGACCGTTCCAGCACCGCAAGTGCTAGCGCAAAGCTCAGCAGGCACAGCGCGAGTTGTGCAGCGCCCGCGCGGTCGGCCATGGAAAACCAGCTTTGGTAGATTCCCGTGGCAAAGGTCTGCACCCCGAAATAGGCCACCGTGCCAAAATCCGCGATCGTCTCCATCACGGCGAGCAGCATGCCCGCGATTGCCGCGGGCAT
>JBCBCR010000322.1:0-2138 GCA_038530495.1 Pseudomonadota bacterium
CCAGCCTGGGCACGGCGCTGGCGGTGCTGGCGGGTGCTGCGGGTGGTGGTCAGGCGGCGGTCGGTGCCGCCATCGGCGCGCAAAGTGCGGCACAGCGCAGCTTCCTCGCCCACACCCGGGCCGAGGAATCGTCAGCCGACCAGTCAGGCCTGCGCTACATGCGTGCCGCGGGCGTGCCGCTGTCTGGGATGCTGGATGTGATGCAGCTGTTCCGCGGTCAGGAAACCCTGTCGGCGGCGCGGCAGGACCCCTATGTGCGGTCCCACCCCCTCAGTCGGGACCGCCTGCGCGCCATCCAGAGCTTTGCCGCCGCATCCGCCAATGCCGAAAGCGGCGACCAGCGCGCGGTCGATTACTGGTTCCTGCGGGCCAAGGGCAAGCTGACCGCCTTCAAGCGGCGTGGCAGCTGGACCATGAACAGGCTTGGTGAAAGCGGCTACAGGGACATCGCCCTGATGCGCGAGGCCATCGCGCAACACCGCAATTCCAAGACCAAGCGCGCGCTGTCGGCCATCGACAAGGCCATCGCACAACGTCCGCAGGATCCGTTCTATCACAACCTGCGCGGTCAGATCCTGATGGAGACGCGCAATTTCAACGCCGCCGTCAATGCCCATGCCCGCGCCGTCAACCTGCGCCCGCGCGACGGGTTGTTGCAGGCAGGCTATGGGCGCGCGCTGCTGGCCACCGGCAATGTCAGCGCCGCACTGCAAGCGCTGGAACGTGCCCGGCGCGTGGATTTCCGCGATGGGTCGATGCTGCGGGATCTGTCGGTCGCCTATGCCAAGTCCGGCCAGCGCGGCATGGCCTCGCTGGTCACCGCCGAACGCTACGCCCTGCGCGGCCGGCTTGAAGATGCCGGCATTCATGCCAAACGCGCCACCGGCCTGCTGCCCGAAGGCTCCGGCCCTTGGCAACGGGCACAGGATGTGCTCCTTGCGTCTGAACGCGCCGCCAAACGGAAACGGAGATAGCTTATGTTTCGCCTGCTCATTCTTGCCATCGGTTTCGTCGCGGCCCTGCCCGCCGTCGCCCTCGACCTGTCCCAGATGACGGACGAACAACGCCAGATCTTCCGCGAGGAGGTACGCGCCTACCTGATGGACAACCCGCAGGTGATCATGGAAGCGGTCGCCGTGCTCGAAGAGCGCGAGGCCGAAGCCCAGGCCAAGGCGGATCTGACCCTGGTCAGCGACAATGCGGCCGAGATTTTCGACGACGGCTACAGCTATGTCGGCGGCAACCCGGACGGAGACATCACGCTGGTGGAATTCCTCGACTACAAATGCGGATTTTGCAAACGCGCCCATGGCGAGGTGGGCAAGCTTCTGGAAACGGACGGAAACATCCGTCTGATCGTCAAGGAATTCCCGATCCTGGGCGAACAGTCCCTGCTGGCCTCGCGCTTTGCCGTGGCCACCA
This sequence comes from Pseudomonadota bacterium, assembly GCA_038530495.1. Taxonomy (GTDB): domain Bacteria; phylum Pseudomonadota; class Alphaproteobacteria; order Rhodobacterales; family Rhodobacteraceae; genus Tateyamaria. The sequence continues at coordinate 1,423 of JBCBCR010000322.1, forward strand.
AACAGGTCGCGGGCGGTGATGCCTACAAGGGCGTCAGCGACGCGCTGATGGAACTGTCCGGCGACGTGACCCTGCCCGCACTGCGCCGCATGGCGAACACCTTTGGCCTGGATGCCGACGCGATCGAGGCAGCCATGGACACCGAAGCCGTCACCGCCGAGTTGCGCGCCACCCGCGCGCTGGCGCAAAAACTGAACATCACCGGCACACCCACCTTCGTGCTCGAGGATGAATTGCTGCGTGGCTACCTGCCCTATGACCAGATGGAAGTGATCGTCGCCGACAAGCGGGGATGAATACCTTTCGCGACCTGCATGTGCCCGGCACGCCGCTGGTGATGCCGAACCCGTGGGATACGGGCAGCGCGCGGATGCTGGCCAATTTGGGGGCACGGGCGCTGGCGTCGACCAGCGCGGGCGCGGCCTTTGCTGCGGGCAAGCAGGATGGCGACCTGACCCTTGACCAGATGATCGACGCCGCCCGCGCCCTTGCGGATGCCACGGATGTGCCGGTGTCTGCCGATCTTGAAAACGGCGGCGGCGACAGCCCGGAACAGGCCGCACATGCCATGCGCGCGGCGGCACAGGCCGGGCTGGCCGGTGCCTCGATCGAGGATCTGGGGAATGACGGCATCTATGCGTTTGATCTGGCGCTGGCCCGGGTCAAAGCGGCAGTCGACGCCGCACATGACACCGGCATCGTCCTGACCGCCCGGT
>JBCBCR010000323.1:0-2130 GCA_038530495.1 Pseudomonadota bacterium
GGAAAAGATCAGGGTCTGCAATGCCACCTATACGGTACGGTTTGGCGTACGACTGCGTGGACAGATCCAGACCTTTACCGGGTACCGGTCGGTGCATTCCGAACACATGGAACCGGTGAAGGGCGGCATTCGCTTTGCCATGGGCGTCAATCAGGATGAGGTCGAGGCGCTAGCGGCGCTGATGACGTACAAGTGCGCGCTGGTGGAGGCGCCGTTCGGTGGATCCAAAGGCGGGCTGGCGGTGGACCCGCGGGCCTATGACGACCATGAGCTTGAAGCGATCACGCGGCGCTTTGCCTATGAGCTGATCAAGCGGGACATGATCAATCCCGCGCAAAACGTGCCCGCCCCCGACATGGGCACGGGCGAGCGCGAGATGGCGTGGATCGCCGATCAGTACAAGCGGATGAACACCACCGACATCAACGGTGTCGCCTGTGTCACCGGCAAGCCGACCAATGCGGGCGGCATTCAGGGCCGGACCGAAGCCACGGGGCGCGGCGTGCAATACGCGCTGCGTGAGTTCTTCCGTGACACCGACGGTGTGGCCAAGGCGGGCATGAGCGGCACGCTGGACGGCAAGACCGTTGTCGTGCAGGGCTTGGGCAACGTGGGTTACCACGCGGCCAAGTTCCTGTCCGAAGAGGACGGTTGCAAGGTTGTGGGCATCATCGAACGCGACGGCGCGTTGACCGACCCCCGCGGTCTGGACGTCGATGCCATTCGCAACTGGATTGCCACCCATGGCGGGGTGCAGGGCTATGCCGATGGCACCTTTGTCGCCGATGGCGCGTCAGTGCTGGAAACCGATTGCGACATCCTTGTGCCAGCCGCGCTTGAGGGCGTGATCAACCTGAGCAATGCCGAGCGGATCACCGCACCGCTGATCATCGAGGCGGCCAACGGACCCGTGACCGCCGGGGCCGATACCATCCTGCGCGAGAAGGGGACGGTGATCATCCCCGACATGTATGCCAATGCGGGCGGGGTCACGGTGTCCTATTTCGAGTGGGTCAAGAACCTGTCCCACATCCGCTTTGGGCGGATGCAGCGCCGCCAGGAAGAGGCGCGGCACCAGCTCGTGGTGGACGAGTTGGAACGTCTGAGCGAGCATCTGGGCGACGCGTGGAGCATGACGCCAGATTTCAAGCAGAAGTACCTGCGCGGTGCGGGTGAGCTGGAACTGGTGCGTTCGGGGCTCGATGACACGATGCGGTCGGCCTATCAGTCGATGGCGACCGTCTGGCACGAGCGCGGCGACGTCGAAGACCTGCGCACCGCCGCCTACCTTGTGGCGATCGACAAGGTGGCGACGAGCTACAAGGCCAAGGGCCTGTAGGCCACGCGCCTGCGCGCCCCTGCCAGCCGTGGTTGGCGGGGGCTTTGACGGAGCCGCCGCGCTTGCGGTCCGGTGTGATTGTCGCCGCGAAGTCGTAGGGCAGTTTCTGCCGCAGCGCGGTTTGGCTCTCCTGCCTCTGGCCGCCCGTGCGTCTGGTCGGCTCCGTCCCACACCTTTTTTCAACTTCCTGTCGAATAACCCGGATGTTCGCCGTGTTGCTTACATGAACCAGCGCGGCCTGCGCGCTTTTGTTTCAACACGGCGCAGAGGGTTGCGCGCAGGAGGGTGTCATGGGTCTGTTCCAAAAGTTTGGCCGCAAGAAGAAATCGTCCGGGTACACGTATGCGGATGTCGTCAGTGAAGTGTGCCAACCGATCAATCCGGCCTGGGCCGCATGGTATCTGCGCCCCGGCGGGTCCGAGATGGTTCACGAGCTCATCGGCGACTTTTTCGACAAATACGGCACGACCTCGAAGCTGGAAGACATCGTAAGCTCGATCAATCGCCAATTGGGCAGCGACAGCACGAAATACCGGGCGAATTGCCAGGTCATCCAACGGTTTTCGGCGCGCGCGTTGCGGGGCTTTTATTCCACGGGCCTTTCAAAGCGCGGCAACCACGCAGGCGGGCTGGCGTTTCGGCCCACGTCGCGCAATTCCGAACTGGACCGCGCCACCGATTGGGTGGTGTCGGCGTCGACCACGGTGAACGGGTCAGCCGCGGACACCAAGGTGTGGAAAGACATCCGGTTTGCCATCGAAGACGTCGTGGCGCATCGCGATCTGGTGTCG
>JBCBCR010000324.1:0-2106 GCA_038530495.1 Pseudomonadota bacterium
AGGTCATGCCGCGCACGTCCGATCCAGCCCCCGGTTCGGTCATCGCCAGCGCATCCATCCGCTCTCCCCGTACGGCGGGCAACAGGTAACGGTCGCGCTGGTCACCTTCACAGGCCATCAGGATGTTCTGCGGGCGGCCAAAGAAATGCGTCAGCGCCATCGACCCGCGCCCCAGTTCCCGCTCCACCAAGGTGAAATCCAGATGGTTCAGCCCCGCGCCGCCCACCTCTTCGGGAAAGTTGCAGGCGTAAAAGCCCATGTCGATGACCTTGCGTTTGATCTCTTCGCCCAGCTCATGCGGCACGACACCGGTGCGCTCAACCTCGGCCTCGTGCGGATAAATCTCCGTCTCGACAAAGCGCCGCACGGTGGAGACGATCATCTCCTGTTCCTGGCTCAGCCCGAATTGCATCGTCGTCTCCCCTGTTGCCCTGACAAGAGCGCGCCGCACCCGTGGCCTGCGCGCGGGTTTGCGACCAATGGCGTGTCGCAGGCGAACCATTGCACGCGGCGCGCGACCCGTGTTCTGATGCGGAGGACAAAGGAGACGCCCATGTTGCTCGACACCCCCGTTTGCGATTTTGGCTGGCCCGCGCCGGGCTTCACCTTGCCGGATGCCACCGGAAAGATGCATGCGATGGCCGATCATATGGGGGACAAGGGCGTGCTGGTGGCTTTTATCTGCAACCATTGTCCCTATGTGCAGCGCATCGCCGGCGACCTGGCCGCGGACACCGCCGCGCTGATGGGCGCGGGCGTTGGTGTCATCGCGATCATGCCCAATGATTTCAATGCTTATCCCGCCGACCGGCCCGAAGAGATGCTGCGCTTTGCCGCCGCGCATGGCTTTGGATTTCCCTATCTGGTGGATGCCGATCAGGCCGTGGCCCGCGCCTACGGTGCCGTGTGCACACCCGATTTCTTTGGCTTTGACGCCACGGGCGGCCTGCAATATCGCGGTCGCCTGCGGGGGCCCGATGGCGGTACAGACCTGCTCGATGCGATGCGCCAGGTGGCTGAAACGGGGCAGGGCCCACAGGATCAAACTCCCTCGATGGGCTGTTCGATCAAATGGCGCAGCGATCCCACGTGAAGCGGTCCACCCTTCATCTTGCCAGATAAACTCCCGCCGGAGGCTCCCGCAACCTCAGCCCGCGCCACGGACCATAGTGGCGCGTCACCGCACCGATCGCGCGGCCTTCCATGCTTCCCACGCCTCGGCGGACCCGTTGAACGCGTTTATGTCCACGTCGCCGGGCGTGCCGGGCAGGGTGCCTGTGGCCGTGTACTGCCAGAACCGCCACGGCTGGCCGGGATAGGCTTGCGCAGGCGTCTTGGCAGTCGTGCGCAGCCAGAATTCATAGTCCGTCAGCGCGCGCAGGCCCGCATCCTCGTAAAACCCCGGCGTCGTGTAGATCAGGGGACGCGTCCCGAAATGCGCCTCGACGATATTCAGCCAAGTCCGCATCTCGGCTCGCACAGTGGCCCCGTCCGGGCGGCGCTGACAGGTGGGGGAAAACGGGTTCCATTCCATGTCCAGCACCGGCGGCAGGCTGCCTGCCACCCGCGGCACGTTGCGGATGAACCACCGCGCCTGCACCTCGGGGGCGGTGCAGAAATAGTAGAAATGATAGGCCCCGCGCGCGATGCCCGCGCGCGCCGCTCCGCGCCAGTGGTCGCGAAACTTCGGGTCGGCCAGATCGCCGCCTTCGGTCGCCTTGAGGAAGGCAAATTCGATCCCCACCGCCTTGGCGCGCGGCCAGTCGACATAGGTTTGGAACCGGGCGGCATCCATGCCACGGACCGAAAACGTGCTGGGCTGCCGCCCGGCAAAACGTACCGGTTTGCTGTCACCGATGACCATGGGGCCAATGGGGTAGGGCGGCTGCGGATCGCTGCAGGCGGCCAACAGGAACAGGCAAAGGGCAACAAGGATACGCATCACGCGGCAAACTCCGGTCGGTGGGCAAAGCGGTGGGCCGACAGCGCGGCGACCATGTCGGGGGCCAGGTCCGGCGGGCGGTTCAGCACCAGATCGGCGAGCAGGCGGGCGGCGGCAGGCTCGCTTTGAAAGCCGGAGCCGCCTAGGCCCGCGCACCAGATAAA
>JBCBCR010000325.1:0-2104 GCA_038530495.1 Pseudomonadota bacterium
ATAGACGATGCGCCCGCTGTCGCCCACCGCTGCAAACCCGTTGCCGTCCGGTGCAAAGGCGATGTCCTGTATGCCCCCCACACTGCTTTGCAGCCGTTCGCCCACCTGTTGCCGCGACGCGGTGTCGAGGATGCGAACCGTGCCGTCACGGCTGCCCGTCACCACCGAACGCCCGTCCGGCGCAATGGCAATCGACAGGGCATCGCCCGCCGGAACGGGGGCGCCCACCGGGACGGGGTATCCTTCGGCAAGCGCGATGCGCGCGCGCAGCATCGCAACCCGCGCGTCAAAAGTGGTGCGCGGGCTGCGTGACTGGGCGATGGATTGGACGGCAAGGTTCAGGGCCAGCAACGGGTCGTCAGTCGCATAGCCGACGGCGGCGGCACCCAGGGCACTGGCCAGGCTGTCGCGCGCAATCAGGGTCGCCGCATCCGCGCGCGCGGCGTTTTCCTGCGCCTGCCGCGACTCGTTGAAGGCGATGACGGACGCAACCGTCGCACCGATGGCCAGAACCGCAAGCGCACTGACCCCCATGATCTGCGCCCGCCGCCGCTTGTCACGGCGCATGTTGGCGGCTTTTTGCGCAGCTTCCTGCCCCTGCGCGCTGGCGTGCAGAAATTCACGCTCCTTCGCCCCGGCCTTGTCCCGGTTCTTGTCGAACCATTCGAGGATGTAGCCCAGCCTCGCACCGCTCAGCAGCATGTCGGGATCACGGTCCGCTTCAATCCATTCGTCCGCCATCTGCACGATGCGCAGGCGCAGGCGCAAATCCCCCCGCGACCTGTCGATCCATCGGCTCAGCCGTGGCCAGGATCGCAGCAACGCTTCGTGGGTGATCTGGACGGTCTCGCTGTCAACGGTCAGCAACCGCGCTTCGGTCAGGCGTTTCACGACCCGGGCCATCAGCTTTGCGTCCGGATCATCCGCGAGTTCCGAGATCGCAACGATGCGCCTTGTGTCGGACCCACCCTCGCCGGGGGTCACAGGCTCAGCAGCAGCCGCTCCGCAACCCGGCGTTCCTGATCCGAAAAGTCGTTGTCGAAAATCGCATCCGCTGTCTGACGGATCGCGCCGGCCATTCCGCCACTGCTGCGATACCCTTCATAGGTCAGTGTGGCGCCCAGCCGACGTGTCCATGTCTCGACCAATGCATGAGAGATCAACGGCAGCACACCGGCGTCTTCGCTGGCCTCGCCCACAATCGCGTCCACCAGATGCTGTTCGACGTAGATCCCGGCACGGCGGGCCGGTTCCACGATGGCGCGGCGCAGATCCGTTGCGGTCATCGGTCCGACAAGGATCTGGTTCCGGCTCACCGCCCTGGCGAGCCACGGGACCGCCGCGCATTTTTCGTAGAAATCAGCCCGGATCGTGATGATGATGCGCGCGGTGCTGTCCGCGGGATCGGTGATGGCAGCCAGTGCATCGACAAAGCCCTGCGCCGTGTCGGCATCATTGAGCGTGAACAGCTCCTCGAACTGGTCGATGGCCAGCAGCACCTGTTCGGGTCCGGTGTCCTTGATCACCTGGCGCGCGGTCGACGGGCGTGCAACGAAATCGTCAAGGCGCACCCGCGTCGTCCCCTCCGATCCAAGCAGCCGATAATACAGCTCTGACAGCGCGTCGCGGCCCGGTGTGAACAGCTCGATCCGCCAGCCTTCGCTGCCCTTCACGCGCCCCTGCCGCAGCGCCGGTATGACACCCGCCCGCACAAGAGAGCTTTTGCCGCTGCCCGAAGAGCCGCCAACAACCAGAATGTTCATGGTCTGCAATCGTTGCAGCACGTCGGCGACCAGCTCTTCGCGGCCGAAAAAGCGGTCGGCGTCCTCGGGTTGAAACGCGCTCAGACCGCGATAGGGGCAATCCGCGCTCGACGGCAACGCAAGCCCCGCCTTGTGATCCGGGCCGATGGGATCGGGGTCTTCGGCGGCGATCCGGGCCAGCACGTCGTGTGCCGCGTTGCTCCAGGCGTCGATGTCGGAAAAGCGTTGCGTCGGATCGGCCGCCATCCCGCGCAGGAAAAAGTCCTGCCAGGGCTGCTTTTGGTCCGCGACCTGGTGTTCCACTGTCGTGGCGTCGGGGGGGCGCGCGCCGGTGATGGCAT
>JBCBCR010000326.1:0-2070 GCA_038530495.1 Pseudomonadota bacterium
CGGCCCATGCTGTGCCGCAAGTCCTCCACTCACCGCGCCACATCCGTCACGTGGTGAACAGCCGACAATCCCCACGGCAGAATTGATCGTCACCACCCGGTCTGGTGCAGCGATCAGATCATGGATGTGGCTGTCACTGACCCGCAGATGCGGATACCGGGCCTGCAGGTCGCGCAATCCCGCCCGGGTCGCGGGATCGCCATCTCGCGGATAGGGTTTGACAACGACGGGGCCGTCAACGGTCTCGCACACCCCTTTGACCATGGACCAGCGATCCACATGGCAGGTCTCGCCCACCACACGGGGCCTTCGGACGGCAGGAACACCGCCGCCGGCACCGGTCCGACTGCGCTGCCCCCGTCGGGTTGCGGATGGCGGGACGTCCGGCGTCGCACGATCCGCTGCCGCAGGCGGCGAAAGAACGGGCGGGCAAGGCCCGGTTGACGTCATCCCTGGGAAAGCACGTCGCGGCCATGGACGAAAAGGCACAGGTGCCGCACGGATCGAAATTCCGGAACGGATAGACATAGGCGGCATCCGCATTGCGCACCCCCTAATGGGCAAAACGGCCATGATGCACCACGTCGATGGCATCGTCTGCCGCCACGGCCTCGGCCAGCGTGTCGCGTTTCAGGATCGTCTCATCATGCGAGATCCCGCGCGCCTACAACCCTTCGATCAGCCGCAAATAGAAGGGTCGCCCCCCCTCGCCCCCAACCGCAGCCATGACCGCGGCACATGAAACACAAGCTTTGTCATCCGGCCCTTACCCCTGATTGGGCGCACGCTAACGCGGGCCAGCGCGATGCACTGGCGATGACGGTACGGGTGCTGCAGTGCAGACCGCCACCATTGGAGATACGACCGCATACCCGGTGATGCCGATAGTGCGCAGCTGCATGTCACCGGTGAACACCAGGCACGCCGAACACGGACAATGCGCAAAACACGCCCCGTGCAGGACGACCCAGCGCACAGACAACCGAGCAACATTCAAAGGCCAAGAGCCCGCGGAATTCGGAAAAGGATGGATGCGGGCGCAGGGTCAGGGGCACAAATTGCAAAGCGGACTTGGCCAGGCCCGTCATCGACATGACGGCCACCGATGCCCGTCCCAAACGCCTCCTGTCTCTGGGAGTCCACAGGTGACCCGCGATTGTCATGGACAAAGACGGCTGCCGGGTCATCAGTCAAGCAACCATGGCACATGCGCAGGCGGTGACCAGCCCTGCGGTGGCTTGTGCCACCACGGCACGGAAACGGGTCGTGCTCCGGTGCTGCAGGAATGGCTTTTTACGTCTACTGGCCGATGGGCTTTGCAGCGAAAATGTCGCGCAACACGGGCCATGACACCGTTTGCGCAGACACCAAAGAAAAAACCCCGCCCTGGCGGGCGAGGCGATTACTCGTAACGGCGAACCACGCGTGGTTCAGGCGGTCGCCAGAAGACCCTTGGTCTTGGCGATCTCGCGCATCTTCTTTTGCAGCTTCTCGAACGCCCGCACCTCGATCTGGCGGATGCGTTCGCGGCTGACGCCGTACTCGCCCGACAGATCCTCGAGCGTTTCGGGTTTGTCGGCCAGACGGCGGCGGGTGAGAATGTCCTTTTCGCGGTCGTTCAGCACGGTCAGTGCCTCGGCCAGCATCTCGCGACGGACTTCCAGTTCGTCCTTGGCCTCGTAATCGGCGGCCTGGTCGGCATCTTCATCCTCAAGCCAGTCCTGCCATTGCATGGTGCCTTCGCCTTCGGACCCGACGGTCGCGTTCAGCGAAGCGTCCCCGCCCGACAGGCGGCGGTTCATGCTGATCACCTCGTCCTCGGTCACGCCCAGATCGGTCGCGATCTGCTTGACGTTCTCGGGGCGCAAATCACCCTCTTCCAGCGCACCGATCTTGGCCTTGGCCTTGCGCAGGTTGAAAAAAAGCTTTTTCTGCGCCGACGTCGTGCCCAGTTTGACAAGGCTCCAGGACCGCAGGATATATTCCTGGATCGAGGCGCGGATCCACCACATGGCATAGGTGGCAAGGCGAAAGCCCTTTTCGGGATCAAAGCGTTTTACGGCCTGCATC
>JBCBCR010000327.1:0-2021 GCA_038530495.1 Pseudomonadota bacterium
AACTTGTAGACACCCAAGTCGATCACATTGCCTTCCAGGAACACCGACACGCCCATCAGACTGACAAACCACACCCCGATCTGGGACGAGATCAGTTGCAGGAAAATCGTCAGCTTCCAATAAAGGATCTGGGGCAGGGGCAGCATGAAGATCAGGTGCACCACACCCAGCTGGTGTTTCATGCCGCGCCGCCAGCCGAACACGGTCAGCACCACGCCGCCGATCCAGACGATCATGGCATAGGTCACGATATCGGGAATCTTGGTCAGGTTCCCAAGCACGGCAAGCACCAGCGCCGCGGCAATGACAAGCATACCCGGCCAGCGGTCGGGCGGATTGGCCACGGGTGGGGGCAACCGCCGCATCTCGCGCAGGAACAGGTACAGCGACACCAGCGGGATCAGCGGACCGTGGCTGTATTCCGCCGTGCTCCAGGCCTGTGCCAGCGACACGAGCCCGATCCAGAAGATCGGCAGCGACCCCGCCACCAGCAACACAAACCAAAACAGCCCGGCGGCATTAAGGCCGGACGGGCTGGAGGTGATCGATCTGTGGGTCGAAACGGCGGGCATCGGTCAGACGAAACTCGCAGCATATGGCACAAAAGCGTGCCGGACATCGGAAGTCAGGTTCAGTCCCGGGCGGCAGGCGCAGCCCGGGGCGATACGCCTCAGGCCGCTTTTTTCTTCAGGCGGCTGACGCCAGCCAGACCGCCAAGGCCCAGCAGCAGCATCAGGGCCGATGCCGGCAGCGGCACAGGAGCAACCTTCTCAAGCGTCACGCTTGCGGAGGTCGTCACCGAATTGCCGAGGAAGAGGCCAAGACCACCTTCGAAATCAACCGACACTTCGCTGCCATCGTTCAGCACCAGCAGCGCAGGAACGTCGTCCCATGTCAGAACGGCACCGACAATCGATCCGAAGAACAGCAGCGCGCCGCCGGAACCACCGCTGGTGGTAGAGATGTTCGGCGGGTTGAATGTAAGCGTCGCGACGATGTCGTAGATGGCAACACCCGTTCCCGAACCGGTGAAGGTCAGGAAATCGAACGTGTTCGTTTCACCCTCGTTGTTGAGGTTGAACATCGTATCGCCAATCCCGTCGGCCAGTTCCGCGGACACACCGCAGTTCGTGAGGCCGCAGACGAAACCGGTCGCGGTGTTTGTGAGAGTGACCGACGAGTTGAGCTCATCGACCTTGAAAGTGATTGCCTGTGCCGACGTCGCGACAACCAGGAACAATACGGAGACCAACAGTGACTTCAAAGAATGCATTCCGAACACCCGTGCTTTGTACAAGTCGTTAACTGTCCCTTGTTAACCTTTTTCCCGGACTTCTGGGAAGCGAATTTACCAAGATATCCCCTGTTTTTGGGGATTTGGCGCGGTTTTTGGACAAATCCGGGCGCCGCCCTGCAATCAGCGATTGAGAATCCGCTTTGCGTCCCCCTCTCCCGGGAATTCGGCCAGATGCGCGGGACGTCGCCGCGAATCAGCCGTTTCCGGCAGAAAACCGCCGATCCGGGCGGCCCTGAAACGCCCCTGAACCGGCCCGTTTCGGGGGGCCGGAACAGGCCGGTTTCAGCCCCGTGCGTACACGTCCTCGTACCGGACGATATCGTCCTCGCCCAGGTATGTGCCGGTCTGCACCTCGATCAGGACCATCGGCACCTTGCCGGGATTTTCCATCCGGTGCACTGCGCCCAAAGGCACATAGACCGACTGGTTTTCGCTCACCAGCTTGACCTCTTCGCCGATTGTCACCTGGGCCGTGCCTTCGACCACGATCCAGTGTTCGGCGCGGTGATGGTGGCTTTGCAGGCTCAGCTGCGCGCCGGGGTGCACGTAGATACGCTTCACCTGGAAACGGTCCGCGAGGATCAGCGTCTCGAACCAGCCCCAGGGGCGGTGATCGACGGGCAGCTGCACCGCCTGTTTCGCGCCGCGCTTTTTCAGGGTGGAGACAGCCTTTTTCACGTGATGCGGTCATGGTCGCCGACATGTCGGATGCGCAGCACGTGAA
>JBCBCR010000328.1:0-2016 GCA_038530495.1 Pseudomonadota bacterium
AGCCACCGACGAAGCCGCGCTCGAGGCCATCGTCAATCAGGAACGCGAGGACGGCAGTAACGAGGACCTGCTGAACCGCGGCACCATCCGCGAAGAGTGACGCTCATCGCACCCTCGCGGGCGCTCTTCGCCGCGGTGCGCGCACCCCACGCAACGCCGTGCGCCACGCGACGGATTTTTCCAAAGATCGGGGCTTGCGCCTGCGCGATGTGCAGAGTATTTCGCGTGCCACGTTGGGATGTAGCTCAATTGGTAGAGCACCGGTTTTTGGTACCGTAGGTTGTAGGTTCGAGTCCTACCATCCCAGCCACCTTCTCTTTGCAGTGTTGGCCACCATATGCGCGGCGTTTCGCGCAGCTTTGGCCGTCAGGCCGCCGCCAATCCCAGCATCTGGCGCGCCTGCGCGCTGGTGGCCACCGGACGATCGTGCCGATCACAGATTGCCACGGTCCGCTGCACAAGGGCCGCGTTTGACGGCGCCAGCGTTTCGCGGTCCAGCCGCACATTGTCTTCGAGACCGGTGCGCGCATGCCCGCCCGCTGCAATCGCCCATTCGTTCAGCGTGATCTGGGCTGCACCAATACCAGCCGCGCACCAGTTCACATCTTCACCGAACAACCGCTCCACCGTTTTGACATAGAACGCGAACACGTAGCGGTCCGCAGGCATCGCGTTTTTGACACCCATTACGAATTGCACATACGGCGTGGCCGCGATCTGGCCCGCCTCAAACATCTGCGCCGCACGCAGGATGTGCGACAGGTCGAACGCCTCGATCTCGGGTTTGATATCGAAACGTTTCATTTCCGACGCCAGCCAGTCGACCAGGTCGGGCGGGTTTTTATAGACCCGGGTCGGGAAATTGTTCGACCCCACCGACAACGACGCCATGTCGGGACGCAGCGGCAGCATGCCCCCGCGCGTCTTGCCCGCCCCCGACCTGCCACCGGTCGAAAACTGGATGATCATGCCGGGGCAGTGTTTCTGCACGCCTTCTTTGAGTGCAGCGAACTTGTCGGGATCGCTTGACGGGGTTTCGTCGGCGTTGCGCACATGGGCGTGCACGATGGACGCCCCGGCTTCGAACGCTTCATGCGTGCTTTCGATCTGCTCTGCGACAGAGATAGGCACCGCCGGGTTGTTTGCCTTGGTCGGCAAGGATCCGGTGATGGCGACGCAGATAATGCAGGGCTTCATGAAGCGGGCGCCAAGACGAAATCATGCACCACCTCGAAATACGGTGTGTCGAACCCGGCATCGGCAATGCGCGCCGGATCTTCGATCAGGTCGAACTTTGCCAGCAGGCTCTCCTTGACCCCGAACACGGCGTCCGACCGGATGTAGGGATCGTCGGGATCGAAAATGTGGGTGATCAGCGTCTCGTAGCCCTCGGCCTCGAGAATGTAATGCAGGTGCGCGGGCCGATACGGATGACGGCCCAGTTTTTCCAAAAGCTGACCGACTGGACCATCGTCGGGAATGGGGTAGAACTTGGGCTTCACCGCCTTGAAATGGTAACTGCCATCCGGGCCGGTGCGGAACACGCCGCGCAGATTGAAATCGGGCTGCAGCCCCTTTTGCTGCACATCATAGAACCCTTCGTCATTGGCCTGCCAGACGTCGATCTTGGCGCCATTGATGGGCTGTCCATCGGTCCCCAGAATGCGGCCCTTGACCAGCATCGGTTCGCCCTTTTGATCCAGGCAGATATCCGTGCCCATCGGCAACTCAGGGGCGTCGGGCACGTGGAACGGGCCCAGAACCGTGCTTTCGGACGCGCCGGACGGTTTGCGGTTGTTGATCGCATCGACCAGCATCGACACGCCCATGACATCGGAAAACAGGATGAATTCCTGCCGCCAGTCATTACACATATGTCCGACCTTGGTCAGGAACTGGATCGCCTCGAACCATTCCTCTTGCGTCGGCTCGATCTCCTTGACCGCGGCATGCAGGTGACGCACCACAGCGCCAATGACTTCGGCCAGCCGGGGGTCGGTTCCTTCGGCCATACGG
>JBCBCR010000329.1:0-2001 GCA_038530495.1 Pseudomonadota bacterium
CGCCGACCGCCTGTTCCAGATCGTGCAAGCGCTCCGGGGCGGGCGGTTGGTGCGCGCCTCCGAGCTGGCCGAGACGCTCGAAGTCTCAAAGCGCACGATCTACCGCGACATTGATGCGCTGCGCGGCTTGGGCGCGGTGATCGACGGAGAGGCTGGCTTTGGCTTTACCCTGATCGAGGACGCGTCGCTGCCCCCCTTGGGGTTCGAGAATGACGAGTTAGAGGCGCTGGTTCTGGGCTTGCGGGAGGTGTCCGCCATCGCCGATCCCGCGCTGGCCAAGGCCGCGGAAAGCGCGCTGACCAAGATCACCGCGCGCGTGCCGCCAGCCCAAAGCCATCGGTTGAAACACGCGGTTCTGGATGCCCGCCGCTTTTGGCGGCCCGATCCGCCGCGCATCGACGTGGCGCGCTTGCGGCAAGCCACATGGGACGAGGTCAGCGTGCGCTTTGCCTATACCGACGCGCGCGGGGCGCAGACCAAGCGGACCGTGAAACCCCTTGGCATCGTGTATTTTCAGGACAGCAATGTGCTGCTGTCCTGGTGCCACCTGCGCGAGGATTTCCGCACCTTCCGGCTGAGCCGGATGGACGATCTCGAAGTGACCGACGTCAGCTTTCGTCCGCACCGCGTGCCGCTGCTGCGGGACCACCTGGAAAAGATACGCGCGGAAATGCCGGAATACGCCAACAAGGATTGAGTGCTTTATCGGCATAGGCATTGTCGCTAGATTGGAAACAACGCAGGCACAGTGAGCATGAGGCAGAAAATGCGTGTTTTGGTGAGTACGGCGGCGGCGATTTGGCTGACGATGGGCGCAGGCGTGGCCGACGCGGTGACACAGTCGCTGCGCCCCCAAGCCCGCCCGATTGCCGAAGAGGTCAGCCGCGCGGGACAGATCACCGGCCCGGTCGAACTGTTGAATGTTGCGGCGGGATCGGTCCTGCGCCCGCAACTGCGGCCCGAAACTTTGGCGCCCGCCGTGCAGCCCCCCGTTGTTGATGCCGCCGCCAATGCGCGGTTTGAAAACTGGGTGCGTGCGTTCCGTGGGCGCGCGCTGGGCCAGGGGATATCTGCCAGCACCTTTGACCGCGCGTTTCGCGGGGTGGAATACGACCCGGACGTGATCAAGCGCGACCGCAATCAGGCCGAGTTTACCAAGACGATCTGGGATTACCTCGCCAGCGCCGCGTCCGATAAGCGCGTGCGCAATGGCAAGAACGCATTGCGCAAACATCGCCGCACACTGGAGCAGATCGAGGCGCGGTATGGTGTCGACAAGGCTGTAGTGGTTGCGGTCTGGGGTCTGGAAAGCGGCTATGGCGAGTTTCGCGGTGATCTGGATGTCGTGCAAAGCCTTGCCACGCTGGCCTTTGACGGGCGACGCGGCGCGTTTTTCGAAAAGCAGCTGATCGCAGCGCTGAAAATCCTGCAAAATGGCGACACCAGCCCACGCAACATGACTGGATCGTGGGCCGGGGCGATGGGGCATACGCAGTTCATTCCGACCTCGTACGAGGCGTATGCGGTGGACTTCACCGGCGACGGGCGGCGCGATATCTGGTCGGATGATCCGACAGATGCACTGGCGTCGACGGCGGCCTACCTGAACCGGTTCGGCTGGGTCAAAGGCCAGCCATGGGGCACCGAGGTGAAACTGCCCAAGAACTTCAATTATGCGCTGGCCAGCCGCAAGGTGCGCAAGTCACCTGCCGAATGGGCGCAGTTGGGTGTGCGCGGTGTGGATGGCAAAGCGGTGCCGAACTTTGGGTCGGCGTCGATCCTGTTGCCCGCGGGCGGGCGTGGCGTGGCGTTCATGATCTTCAAGAACTTCTCGGTCATCGAACGCTACAACGCCGCGGACGCCTATGTGATCGGGGTGGGACACCTGAGTGACCGGATCAAGGGGGGTGATCCGCTGGTCGGCAACTGGCCCGAAGGCGAACGTCCGCTGACCCTGCGCGAGCGCAAGGAACTGCAGCGCCGCCTGACACGCGCCGGTTT
>JBCBCR010000330.1:0-1998 GCA_038530495.1 Pseudomonadota bacterium
GCACGCTTGCCGAACAAAAGGGGTTGGAGCCGCTTGGTCGCTATGTCGGGGTGACGGCGGTCGGCTGCGAGCCGGATGAGATGGGGATCGGGCCGGTCTTTGCAGTGCCGAAACTGCTGGAAACCCATGGCTTGACCATGGACGATATCGGCCTGTGGGAACTGAACGAGGCGTTCGCGGTGCAGGTGGTCTATTGCCGCGACAGGCTGGGCATTCCGGATGAGCTTTTGAATGTGAACGGCGGCGCGATCTCGATCGGTCATCCCTACGGCATGTCGGGTGCGCGCATGGTGGGGCACGCATTGATCGAAGGCAAACGGCGCGGCGCACGATATGTGGTTTGCACCATGTGCGTTGGCGGCGGCATGGGGGCTGCGGGTCTATTCGAGATTCTCTGACGTAGCGCGGGCGGTACCTGCGGGAGCCTCCGGCGGGGATTTTTTTAAACAGAGAAGGGGGACCGATGCGCGACAAGTCGAAACTGCCGCACGCCTTGCAACAGATGCGTCTGCCGATGATCGCCGCGCCGCTTTTCATCATTTCGGTGCCCGCGCTGGTCATCGCGCAGTGCAAGGCGGGCATCATCGGGTCTTTTCCAGCGCTCAACGCCCGCGAAGGCGAGGGCGAGCCGCCGCTGCTCGACACGTGGCTGACACAGATCCGCGAAGAGCTGGACCGCCACAACCAGGACAACCCCGACTGCCCCGCGGCGCCTTTCGCGGTGAACCAGATCGTGCACCGATCAAACACGCGGCTGGACCGCGACATCGAGATTTGCGTGCGTCACGAGGTGCCGGTGTGGATCACATCGCTTGGCGCGCGACCCGAGGTGAACGAGGCCGCGCACAGCTGCGGCGGTGTCGTGCTGCATGACATCATCAACAATACGTTTGCCCGCAAGGCGATCGCCAAGGGGGCCGACGGACTGGTCGCCGTGGCAGCAGGCGCCGGGGGGCATGCGGGCCAACAATCGCCTTTTGCGCTCGTTCAGGAAATCCGTGCATGGTTCGACGGGCCCATTGCCTTGTCAGGCGCCATTGCCACAGGCGCATCGCTGCATGCGGCACGCGCCATGGGCGCAGATTTCGGCTATGTCGGCTCGCCCTTTATCGCGACCGACGAAGCCAATGCAGATGACGCCTACAAGCGGATGATCGTGGACAGCGGGGCCGAAGACATCGTCTATTCCTCGCTTTTCACCGGCGTTTGGGGCAACTACCTGCGCGGCTCGGTCGAAGCGGCGGGGATGGACCCGGACAACCTGCCTGTCGCAGATGCGTCTTCGATGAATTTCGCGAGCGGGTCGTCGAAACCAAAGGCATGGAAGACCATATGGGGTTCTGGGCAGGGGATCGGTGCGGTGCATGACACGGTGCCCACCGCCGAGCTTGTCGGACGGATCGCGCGCGAATACGCCGCGGCCCGCGCCGCATTGGAACAAAATCCATGGTGAGCGCGGCGCAAACCCTCGATACACGCGCGGTCGGCGACTACCTGCGCGACAAGCTTCCGGGATTTGACGCACCTTTTGAGGCAACGAAATTTGCGGGTGGCCAGTCCAATCCGACCTTCTTGCTCAACACATCTGCGGGCGACTATGTGCTGCGTCGCAAACCACCCGGGCAGCTCTTGAAATCGGCACACGCTGTCGACCGCGAGTTTCGTGTGCAACGCGCCCTGGCCGACACGGATGTGCCTGTGGCCCGCATGCATCTGCTGTGCGAAGATCCAGCGGTCATCGGGTCGGATTTCTACGTGATGGATCACGTGCCCGGACGCAACTTCAACGAACCCACTTTGGACGACCTTGGCGCTGCGGACCGTGCCGCTGTGATCGACGACATGAACCGCGTGCTTGCGTCCCTGCACCAGGTTGATGTGGACGCGGTCGGCCTTGGCGATTACGGCCCTCCCGGCCACTACATCGCACGACAGGTGTCGCGCTGGACCAAGCAGTATCGGGCCTCCGAAACGGATCCGGTACCGGACATGGACACG
>JBCBCR010000331.1:0-1994 GCA_038530495.1 Pseudomonadota bacterium
TTGAACACGCCGTGCTGCCGCAGCACCGCGTTGAAGGTCACGTTGCGCTGCGGATCGTCATGGGCGGCGCTGCGGTAATCGCGGCAGGGGGTGTCGGTGAAATAGACGTCAAACAACGTCTCATCCCCCACGATCTGGTGCGCGATGCTCGCGTCCCCCAGCGCGTCGCGCAGCATGCCTTGCAAGGTCCCGCCAATGTCGCGCAGCCGGTCATAGGCCCCGTCACGCGCCAGCACCTCCATCGTCTTCAGCCCCGCCACAGACGCCACCGGATTGCCCGACAGCGTGCCCAGCTGCATCAGCCACTTGTCGGCGCCCACGCGCCCCTTGTCGAAATGCGCCATGATCTCGGCGCTGGCGCCAAGGGCCGCCAGCGGAAAGCCCCCGCCGATGATCTTGCCCAGCGTGCAGATGTCCGGGGTGACACCATAGCGTTCCTGCGCCCCGCCATAGGCCAGCCGAAACCCGGTGACGATCTCGTCAAAGATCAACAGCACCCCGTGCCGGTCACACAGATCCCGCAGCCCTTGCAGGAACCCCGGCGCGGGCGGGATGATCCGCTGCAACGGTTCGGCGATGATGGCGGCGATGTCGTCATGTTCGGCCAGCAGGGCCGCCACGGCCTCGAGATCGTTGAACGGCGCGATCAGCATCTGGTCGGCCACCGCCTGCGGGATGCCCGCGCTGTCCGGCACTGCCTGCGGAAAGTTCACCCGCCGCGCAGGCGCAAGGCTCATCTGCGCCTCGGCGCACATCCCGTGATAGCCGCCCTCGAATTTCAGGATCTTGTCGCGCCCGGTATAGGCGCGCGCGAGCCGCATGGCGTACATGTCCGCCTCGCCGCCCGAGGCGACAAAGCGCACCTGTTCGCAACACGGCACCGCATCGCAAATCGCCTCGGCCAGTTCGATACCCTTGGCGTTGTTGGCAAAAAACGTCATGCCGCGCGGCAACTGCTCCAGCACGGCCTCCATCACCTCCGGGTGTCCGTGCCCCAGCAGCATCGGGCCCGAGCCAATCAGGTAATCGACATATTCCGCGCCGTCCGCGTCCCAGACGCGGGATCCTTCGCCCCGCGCGATGATGATGCCGGGATCGAAATTACCAAAGCCCGCGGCAGGCAGCACCTCTTGCGCCCGCGCGATCCAATCCGACTGTGTGTGCATTCTGTTCATGGTGGGAGCCTCCGGCGGGAGTTTATCTGGCAAGATGAAGGTTAGTCGATTTCGAGGATGGCGGGGCCAAGGACATTTGCATCGGGCGTGATGCCAAGGCCCGGACCTTCGGGCGGGGCGATGCGCCCGTTGGCGCGTGTCGGGCAATCCGGGGCGACGCGCGGGCCGACATAGCCCGACAGATCACAGGTGTTCAGCAGGCTGCCCTGCGGGGTGGAGGCGGCAAAGTGCAGGCTTGCCGCGGTCACGATGTCCGACCCCCAGGTGCATTCGGCGCAAATCTCCGCACCCAGATGCACCGTCAGGTCGCGCGCCCGCCGCATCGCCGACAGCCCGCCGAATTTCGACAGTTTGAGGGCGACGGCATCCAGACACCCCAGATCGCGCGCCTGTTGCAGGCTGGCCAGATCATGCGCGCATTCGTCGATCTTCATCGGCAAGCCGGTGGCAGCACGCACCGCCGCGCAATCCTCCAGCGTCTTGCAGGGCTGTTCCAGCATGATGTCCAGATGCGCCACCGCGCGCCCCGTGCGCGTCGCCTGCAGCTTGGTCGCGCCACAGTTCCAGTCGCCATAGACCAGCGGGCCTTCGCCAACCGCCTCGCGCACCTTGATCAGACGTTCGGCATCGGCTTCCCAGTTCGCATCCGCCCCCAACTTGGCCTGAAACTGCCGGATACCGGTGGCATAAGCCTCCCGCGCCATGCGCGCCATCTCGTCCGGGTCCACGCAGGTGATGGAATGATAAAGCGGCATGTCCGCGACTTGCCGACCGCCAAGCAGCGCGTAAAGCGGCTGCCCCGCCACGCGCCCAAACAGG
>JBCBCR010000332.1:0-1964 GCA_038530495.1 Pseudomonadota bacterium
TCGTCCTTTGACGAAACCCGCGACATCTACGATTTGCCGATCAAGACCAATGGCGACCGGGTGGTCACGCTGGGCGATCTGGCGACAATCAACCTGACCTTCGAGGACCGGGTGTCCACGGCGCGGTTCAACGGCGACGACACGGTCGCGTTGCAGGTGGTCAAGCGCAAGGGCTTCAACCTGATCGACACCGCCACCGCCGTGAAGGCACTGGTGGCCGAAAAAACCGCCGATTGGCCCGAGGGGCTGCAGGCGGCGGTTGAGGTTGGCACCTCCAACGACCAGAGCCGCGAGGTGGCGTCGATGGTGGGCCAGCTTGAGGGGTCGGTTTTGACCGCGATTGCGCTGGTGATGATCGTGAGCCTTGCCTTTTTGGGGCCGCGGGCTGCGTTCCTGGTGGGCTTTGCGATCCCGACCTCGTTCCTGTTGTGTTTCGTGTTGCTGGCGATCATGGGCATTTCGATCTCGAACATCGTGATGTTCGGCCTCATCCTCGCGGTGGGGATGCTGGTCGACGGGGCCATCGTGGTGGTGGAATACGCCGACAAGCGGCAGCAGGCGGGTGTGGGTCCGATGCGGTCCTATGTCGAGGCGGCCAAGCGCATGTTCTGGCCGGTGGTGTCGTCCACGGCGACCACGCTGTGCGCGTTCCTGCCGATGCTGTTCTGGCCCGGTGTGCCGGGTGAGTTCATGGGCATGCTGCCTGTGACGCTGATCTTTGTTCTGTCGGCCTCGCTGATCGTGGCGCTGGTCTATCTGCCGGTGATGGGCGGTGTGCTGGGCCGGTTGATCCAGTTCCTGTCCGGGGCCAATGCGCGCATCGCGCGGTTGCCGGTGCTGGCGCATCTGGGGCTGTTCATCGTGGCGGGCGTCCTGATTGCCGGTGCTGCGGGCTTTATGCCGTTGATCGAGCGGGCGGGCGCTGGCCTGGGGGCGATGGATCAGCAGAATGTCTTTGGCTCGGTCCTGCCGGCCTTTGTCGACGCGTTCCTGTTCGGGCTGGCGGCCGTGGTGCTGATGGCACTGGCCGTTGCCGGTGCCGCGCTGGCGATCCTTGCCACTTCGGCCATCCTTGTGCGCTTTGGCATCGGGGTCGGCTGGCTGGCGGGCAAGGTCTTTGGCCGTCGCGGCGGGCGCGTGCGCGCGGGCTATCGCCGGTCGATCTTTGGGTATGTGATCAAGGGCATTGTGGCCAATCCGGCCATGCCGCTGGTGATGATTGGTGTCGTCTTTGTCTTTGTCGGCACCACGCTGATCTATTTCATCAACAACAACCGCGGCGTCGAGTTCTTCGTCGAGACCGAAACCGAACAGGCGATTGTCTATGTCATGGCGCGCGGCAACCTGAGCCTGCCCGAGAAAGACGCGTTGCTGCAGCAGGCCGAAGAGGTCGTGCTGAGCCATCCCGGGATCAAGAGCGCCTTTGCCTTTGCCGGGGATGGCGGGCTGAACGCGAACACCGGCGGCGCGCAGGCGCCCAAGGACAGCGTCGGCCAGATCCAGCTGGAGACGATCCCGTGGGACGAGCGGCCCAATGCTTCCGAGCCGTGGTTCACCCTGCCGTTCACCGACATCGTGGTGCAGCGCGAGGTCAAGGACCCCGCGTTTGACGGGGACAATGTGATGGCCGAACTGGCGGACCAGTTGGCGCAGATCCCGGGCATCAAGACCGAGGCGCTGCCGCTGGCGCAGGGGCCTGCGTCGGCCAAGCCGGTGCATTTGCGGATCAAGGCGGACAACTGGGAACAGTTGCTGGGCGCAACCGGACAGGCGCGTGACACGTTTGACACCACCCCCGGTCTGACGCGGATCGAGGACACGCGCCCCCTGCCCGGCATCGACTGGCAGATCGACGTGGACGTGGAAAAGGCCGGACGCTACGGCGCCGATGTCGCCACTGTCGGTGCGATGGTGCAGCTGGTGACGCGCGGCATATGGCTCGACAACATGCGCGTGGACAGTTC
>JBCBCR010000333.1:0-1947 GCA_038530495.1 Pseudomonadota bacterium
GGAGCACGCGCCATGGGCACGATCCGACTGACCGCCGCACAAGCGCTGGTGCGCTACCTGCGTGCGCAGATGAACGAGGATGGCGAGCGGGTCCTCGCGGGCATCTGGGCGATTTTCGGCCACGGCAACGTGGCGGGGTTGGGCGAGGCGCTTTATGGCGTCAAGGACGACTTTCCCACCTGGCGCGGGCACAACGAACAGACGATGGCGCACGCCGCCATCGCCTATGCCAAGCAGTCGGGGCGTAGGCGCGCGATGGCGGTCACCTCGTCCATTGGACCCGGGGCCACCAACATGGTCACCGCTGCCGCCCTTGCCCATGCTAACCGCCTGCCCGTCCTGCTGATCCCCGGCGACGTCTTTGCCACCCGCGGCCCCGACCCGGTGCTGCAGCAGATCGAGGATTTTCAGGACGGCACGGTCAGCGCCAATGACTGTTTCCGGCCCGTGTCGCGCTATTTCGACCGGATTTCGCGGCCCGAACACTTGCTGACCGCCCTACCCCGCGCGTTCCGCGTGCTGACCGACCCGGCGGAATGCGGCCCGGTCACGCTGGCCTTCTGTCAGGACACGCAGGCCGAGGCCTACGATTATCCAACCAGCTTCTTTGAGCCGCACACGTGGCACCAGCGCCGCATCCGTCCCGACGCGGGCGAGCTGGACCGCGCGACAGCCTCAGTGAAAAGCGCGCGCAGTCCGGTCATCGTCGCAGGCGGCGGCGTGCACTATTCCGGTGCTACGGACGCGCTGCGCACTTTTGCCGAGGCGCACAATATCCCCGTCGCCGAAACCCAAGCGGGCAAATCCGCACTGCCATGGGATCATCCGCTGAACCTTGGCCCCATTGGCGTGACCGGGGGCGCGCCCGCCAATGACCGCTGTGCTGCCGCCGACGTGATCCTCGCCGTGGGCACGCGGCTGCAGGATTTCACCACCGGGTCGTGGGGCCTGTTTGCCAATCCGGACCGCCAGATCATCGGGCTGAACGTGCAGGCCTATGACGCCGACAAACACCGCGCGATGCCGCTGATGACTGACGCCCGCGAGGGGCTCAAGGCGCTCAGCGCCGCCCTCGGCGATCACAGTGCCGACGCGCCTGCGCCCACGGCAAAGGCAGACTGGTTCACCAAGGTTGACGCGCTCACCGATGCCCCAGACGGGAATGAGTTGCCAACCGACATGCAGGTGATCGGCGCGGTGCAACGCGCTGCCAACGACAACACCGTCGCCATGTGTGCCGCCGGCACCATGCCCGGCGAGTTGCACAAGCTGTGGAAGGCCGGGCGCCCGGGCAGCTACCATATGGAGTACGGGTTTTCCTGCATGGGCTACGAGATCGCGGGCGCCATGGGGATCAAGATGGCCGACCCCGACCGCGACGTGATCTGTTTTACCGGCGACGGCACCTACCTGATGGCCAATTCCGAAATGGCAACCGCCGCGATGATGGGCATCGATTTTACCGTCGTGATCACCGACAACCGCGGCTTTGGCTGCATCAACCGGCTGCAGATGGGCACCGGCGGCGAGCAGTTCAACAACCTGCTCGACCACGCGGTGCACGCCACCCCCAGCCACATCGACTTTGCCGCGCACGCTGCCGCGATGGGGGCCACGTCGGTCAAGGTCGCGAGCATCGCCGAACTGGAGGACGCGCTGGCCAAGCGACACGACATCACCGGCCCCTATGCCATCGTCATCGACACCGACCCCTACCCGTCCACCGAACACGGTGGCACATGGTGGGAGGTTGCGGTGCCCGAAGTGTCCGAGCGCCCGCAGGTGCAGGAAAAACGCGCCGCTTACGAGGCCGCGATCAAGACCCGCAACACGCAGTAGGGTGTGCGCTTTGCGCGCACCGCACGTGAAAGGACACCCATGCCCGTTGAAATCGGCATCTCGCCCATCGCTTGGCAGAACGACGACCTGCCCGACCTCACCGCCGAC
>JBCBCR010000334.1:0-1920 GCA_038530495.1 Pseudomonadota bacterium
GCGGCAGGGGCGGATGGTGTCATCGCCTCCCCGCAGGAGGCCGCGATGATCCGTGCACTGCCAGAGGCCACAGGGCGGCTGATCGTGACGCCCGGCGTCCGCCCCGCAGGCGCCGACAAGGGTGACCAGAAACGCACCATGACCCCGGCCGAAGCCATTGCCCAAGGCGCCGACCACGTCGTCGTGGGCCGCCCGATCTGGCGCGCGCCCGATCCCGCGGCCGCCGCGCAGGCCATCCTTGCAGAAATGGCGTCGCCACAGGCCAAACGCCCAAATCACTGAACCCATGTGTGGGCGTCTGCGACGCCCGCCTGCGGCGCGAGTTATTGTGGACAATCGAAGGGGCGGTCGCGGCCCCTTCTTGACAACGGGCTTGCCAACTGCGCCCGGCCCGATCACCCTCCCTCCCACATAAGGCGCGCAAACGCGCCACGCATTTCGGGAGGGACCCTTGGATTTTCTGCTCAATGTCGGGCTGCCGCTGTCGCTGGCCTTCATCATGTTTTCGCTCGGGGTCGGCCTGACCTTTGGCGATTTCGCGCGCGTTCTCACCCGGCCCAAGGCCTTTGCGATTGGCGCCATCGCCCAATTGGTCCTGCTGCCCCTGGTGGCCTTTGCGCTTCTGCATGTGTTGCCCTTGCCCGGCGCGCTGGCCGTCGGTGTCATGATCCTGGCCTTCAGCCCGGGCGGCGTCACATCGAACATTATCACCCGGATCGCGGGCGGGACGGTCGCTCTGTCGATCACGCTGACAGCGGTCATATCGCTGACCACCGCGCTGACCTTGCCCATCCTTCTGAGCATGAGCGCCCGCTATTTCCAAGGCGCCGACGCGCCCGACATCAACGTCACCTCGCTGGCCATCTCGATGTTTGCGATCACCACGGTGCCTGTCTTGCTCGGTCTCCTGCTGCGCCGCTTTGCACCCGGGGCCGCTGCCAAGATCGACACCAGCCTCTTTCGCATCGCGGCAATCCTGTTTGTCGTGATCGTTCTGGCGGCGCTTGCGGCCAACTGGGGCGTGTTTGTCGAAAACCTGCCCGTCCTCGGACCCATCGTGATCCTGTTGAACGCCATCCTGCTGGCCTTGGGGTTCGGGCTGGCCCGCGCCGCCGGGCTCGACCGGCCCGACGGGCTCGCCATCGCCATCGAGGCTGGCGTCCAGAACTCGACACTCGGGATCACGGTCGCCAGCCTGATCTCGGGCGCGGCACTCAGCGAATATGGCCTCGCCTCGGGCGTCTACGGGATCGCAATGTATGTGGTCACGATCCCCGTGGTCCTCTTGATCGCGCGGCGGTCCTGACGACCGGCAAGACAAAGGCCCCGGCGCTCGCTGCACCGGGGCCTTCATGCGCATCGCGCAAATTCAGTCGTTGATGTCGTGTTCAAACACCTTGACCTGCCCACCGCTGCGCAGCCGGAACACATAACGCAGCACAAGCCAGCAGATCAAAGAGGCGACGGCAAAGGCCACCATCAGCCACGGCACCGAACCGCCCACCGCCGCAGGACCCGCCACGGCCAACAGGATGGCAATCGCCCCCGCCCCCAGGGCAAAGCCCAGAAAGATCACGGCGGGCACCATCACCTCGAAGATGGCCAAGACCACCGCCCCGGCGGCCCAGACCCACCATGCGAACAGATAGCTCATCTCACGCGCCTCCTTTGAGCATCTTGAAGGCATCGCCAAAGGCCTCGATCGCGTTGGCCGGCAGAACGACCGTCTGCTTGCCCGCGCCGTTGCCCAGCGCATTCAGCGCCTCGACCTGTTTCAGGGCGACTTGGTATTGCGCCGCCTCCAGCCCGTTTTCGGCAATCGCCGCGGCAACGGCCTTGGTGGCATAAGCCTCCGCATCCGCCTGCACGCGGCGCGCCTCGGCGGCCCGCTCGGCGGCGTAAAGCTCGGCATCGGCGGCC
>JBCBCR010000335.1:0-1898 GCA_038530495.1 Pseudomonadota bacterium
GACGCGGATCGTCTGTTCACGCATCACGTCGTCGTGCAGACGCATCAGGCGGCGCATTTCCTCGATCGCCTCGGCGGGTGCATCAGAGCGCATGAAGGCATAGTGCCCCTTGCGGTTCTTGTTGATCTTGTAGGCCATCGTCTTGACGCCCCAGTATTCGTGATCAACCACTTTGCCGCCATTGTCGGCAAGAACGCTGGAAAAATGTTCGATGAGCCCTTCGGCCTGCGTGTTCGACAGGTCCTGACGGGCGATCATCACATGCTCGTAAAGAGGCATGGATCGTGCTCCACTTCTATCAAGGCGCATTTCATAGACCGATCCAAAAGGGCCCTGCGGTTCGGTCACGAGAGACTGCGCGGCAAAAGGTATTTGCAGGGACGCGTCCTTCTACACGTCTGGGGCAGGTTGGCAAGGCCAAACGGGGGCATCGGGCGTGGCACGGCATTTCCTTGGCGGGGCCGCAATCCGGCCATCATTGCGCAACAGTCTGTTTCCCAACGACGCCAACAGGCGCAAACGAGGGACAGAGGAACATGACAGCACTTTCGGACGTGATGGCGCATGCAGCACCGGTGGAATCGGCGCGGATGCTGGATGGTGGACGCTGGCTTGCACGCGGTGCACAGCGGCTGGGCGGCGTGGCGCTGGTGCTGGCGGCCGCGGGCATGTGGGTCTTGCCCGGTGCGATGCTGGAACCCGACGTGATCCTGATGAAACTGGGCGTGTCGCTGGCTGCGGGATTTGCGGGTCTGGCCCTGGTGCAGGGCGGGCGTGCGCGCCCTGCAGTACAGGTGGCCATCGACACGGTGCGCCGCGAGGTGCGTCTGGTGAGTGACGGCGCCGACCCCCGGGTCATCAGCCGCACGCCTTTCGCCGATCTGGGACGGGCCGAACTGGCCGGTCACCTGGTGCGCCTTTGGGCCGAGGACGGCGCGCTGATCGCCGAGGTGGCGTTGACCGATCCGGCCGCCCATCGCAGCCTGCTGGGCGCGCTGCGCGACGCAGGCAAGTTGTAACACGTCAGCCCCGGGATTTATGCGCGCCGCGGCCTGTTCGCGGATGCGCACGATCTGTTGAGCCCTGCGCAATTGCCTTGGCCGGGTGAAGCGACATCTTTTGAGCACATCGCAACCCAACCCGGAGCCTTTCCTGATGAAACCTGTTCTGTTTGCCGCCGCGCTATCCGCTGCAACCGCTACTGCCGGTTTTGCGACCGAACCCGAAGCCGCGCGCTACACACTTGATTCCAGCCACAGCCAGGTGCTGTTTTCCTACAATCACCTCGGATTTTCGACCACATGGGGCATGTTTTCCGGGTTCGAGGGCGAGATCATGTTCGATCAGGCCAACCCCGCCAATTCCAGCGTGACCGTATCGATGCCCACCAAATCGATGTTCACCGGCTGGGAACAGCGCGACGGGCATTTCATGTCGGCTGATTTCTTTGGCGCCACGGATGACGATCTGATCACCTTTACTTCCACCGCCATCGAGGTGACCGGGGACGGCACTGCCCTGATCACCGGCGATCTGACCATGAACGACGTCACCAAGTCGGTTGTGCTGGACGCCACGCTGAACCAGGCCGGTGCCAACCCGCTGAACCAGAAGGACTGGGCCGGGTTCAACGCCTCCACGACGCTGAAGCGGTCGGACTTCGGCCTGGGTGCCTTTGCCCCCGCGGTGAGCGACGAGGTGCAGGTGCAGATATCCATCGAGGCCGAAAAGGCCGGCTGAGGGTTCACCCACACTCACGGAACCTGTTGAAGAGGTCGCGCAATTCACTGCGCGGCCTTTTTTCGTGGCGACCGCCGACCGGACACGCCGTTGGCGTGACATGATTTTATGCAGGACAGCCTTTTCAGGCCGCCCTGCGCCGTGCCCTCCGGGGGTGG
>JBCBCR010000336.1:0-1877 GCA_038530495.1 Pseudomonadota bacterium
GCAATCACAATCTCGGCACCCTTGCGGAGCTGGCGGATCTGGCCCGACTTGGGCGCGCCGCCGTACACGCAGCAGTGCTTAATGCGCGAGGTGTGGCCAAACTTGTCGACCTCCTTCTCAATCTGCTTCGCCAGCTCGCGCGTGGGCGCAAGGATCAGGCCCCGCGCGGTCTTGGGGGCGGGCTTGCCGCCCTCTTCCATCAGCCGCGCAATCAGCGGTATACCAAAGGCGGCGGTCTTGCCCGTGCCGGTCTGCGCCAGCCCCAGAACATCGCGCCCGTTTAGCGCATGCGGAATCGCTTGCGCCTGGATCGGCGTGGGCGTGCTCAGCCCCGCATCCGCCACGCGCGCAGCCAGTGCGTCGGGCAGGTTCATCATCTCGAAATCAGCCATGCGCCCCAGTGGCGACATCGCAGCACCGCGTCAAGCGCAAAGGGCTGGCATTTTCCGTTTGCATTGCCGGACGACCCCGGACAAAACCGCGCGAACCAACGTCAGCCGAGGACCCGACCATGAGCAGCGCCAAACGCATTGTTTTGTCCAGCGACCACGCCGCAATCGACCTGCGCCACGCCGTGGCCGCGCACGTGGCGCAAAAGGGATGGGAGGTGGTCGATATCGGCCCGACAACACCGGAAAGCACGCACTACCCGCTGCACGGCAAAGCCGCAGCAGAAAAGGTCGCCTCGGGCGACTGCGCGCTTGGCATCGTGCTGTGTGGTACAGGGCAGGGCATCATGATGGCCGCCAACAAGGTGCCGGGCATCCGCTGCGGGGTCTGCTCCGACACGTTTTCGGCGGCGATGATCCGTGCCCACAACAACGCCAACATGCTGTCGCTGGGCGCGCGCGTGATCGGCGAAGGGCTGGCGCTGAACATCGTGGATGCCTTCCTCGACACCCCGTTCGAAGGGGGGCGTCACGCCACCCGTGTCGACATGATCGAACCGGTCTGACCTGCGCCCACCATTTATTGCCCACCTGACGCCACTTCGATACAACCACCGCCATGACGTCGAAAAAATCGATCCTCACCCGGTCCGAAGCCAAGGGGCTGCGCATGACGCAACCGCGCCGGGTGATCGCTCAGGTGCTCGAGGACAGCGACGACCATCCGGATGTCGAAGAGCTGTATAATCGTGCCAGCGCGGTGGATTCCGGTATCTCCATCGCCACGGTCTATCGCACGGTGAAGCTGTTCGAAGAGGCAGGCATTCTCGACAAGCTGGAATTTGGCGACGGGCGCGCGCGCTATGAGGATGCCGAACGCGAGCATCACGATCACCTGATCGACATGAACTCGGGCGAGGTGATCGAGTTTGTCGACGCCGAGATCGAGGCGCTACAGGAAAAGATCGCCGAAAAACTGGGCTATGAACTGCGCGGCCACCGGCTCGAGCTGTACGGCGTACCCAAGAAGTGACCACGCCGACCGCTGCAGAAACGATGGCGCGCGACAATCTGCGCGGGGCCGTTTTCATGGTCCTTGCAATGTTCAGCTTTGCCATCGAGGATATGCTGATCAAGTTCCTCGGCGGTGCCCTGCCGGTGGGTCAGCTTCTGGTTCTGCTGGGTGCGGGTGGTGCGCTGATCATGGCCGTGGCCTGCAAGATCAAGGGCGAGGCGCTACTGCCCCGCGCGCTGCTTGAACCCCCCGTGATCATCCGCAACGCGGGCGAGGTTTTTGGCACGCTGGGCTTTGTCACCGCGCTCACGCTGATCCCGCTCGCTACCGCGTCCGCCATCCTGCAAACCACGCCGCTGATGGTGACCTTGGGCGCCGCCCTGTTTCTAGGCGAAGTCGTCGGTTGGCGCCGCTGGAGCGCGATCGGGCTGGGCCTGATCGGTGTTCTGCTGATCCTGCGCCCCGGCACCGAC
>JBCBCR010000337.1:0-1871 GCA_038530495.1 Pseudomonadota bacterium
GCGATCGCCCCTTGGCCGGGTTGGGCCGGTGCACCAAGACATCATGTTCCATCAACCGGTCGAGCATGCGGTCGGTGGCGTCGGTGCAATCGTTGGAATAGATCAGGTGATCGGTCACCCCGATGAGATGATTGTAGGCGATCCACTCCAACAGGAATGGCCCTTCGTTTTTGACGCATGTCACCGCTGTTACGCGCATGGAACGCCTGCCCAACTGGTTACAGTCATGATCTCTGCCGCTTTGCCTCTCGCGGTCTTTGTGCCGCGTGATGGTTAAGTTCTGGTGGCACCATGCCATTTGTCGCGAATCAGGTCAACGCGCGCGCGGCCTCTTGGGCTTGACGCCGGGCGCTGGCGGTGCAGGTTGGGATGCGGAGGTGCCATGTGACAAAACCAGGTTCGATCGATGCGGTTCAGGCGATGCTGGCCGAACAGGGATATGTGTGTGACCGCGCCCTTGGCACGGTGGTGTTTCTGAGCCTTGCGCTGGGCCGTCCTCTGTTTCTCGAAGGCGAGGCGGGCGTGGGCAAGACCGAGATTGCCAAGGCGCTGGCCGCATCCCTCGGGCGCCGGTTGATCCGGTTGCAGTGTTACGAGGGGCTGGATGCGACATCGGCCGTGTACGAATGGAATTTCGCGGCCCAGATGGTGGCCATTCGCACCGCCGAGGCCGCGGGTGCCGCCGACCGGTCCGCATTGCAGACCGAGCTTTTCTCTGACGATTACCTGATCGAACGTCCGTTGTTGCAGGCCATGCGACCCGATGAAAATGGCGCGCCGGTGCTGCTGATCGACGAGCTGGACCGCACCGACGAGCCGTTCGAGGCGTTCCTGCTGGAAGCGCTGAGCGATTTTCAGGTCACCATCCCCGAGCTTGGCCCGGTGGTCGCCCCCGAGCCGCCCATCGTGATTGTCACGTCCAACCGGACGCGCGAGGTGCATGACGCGCTGAAGCGCCGGTGCCTCTATCACTGGGTGGATTACCCCGATTTCGACCGCGAGATGGCGATCCTCGAAGCCCGCGCGCCCGAGGCCGCCGCGGCTCTGAGCCGCGAGGTCGTGGCGTTCGTCCAGCGGCTGCGGACCGAGGATCTGTTCAAGAAACCCGGCGTGGCCGAGACCATCGACTGGGCCAAGTGCCTGCTCGCGCTCGACATGATCAACCTCAGCCCCGAGGTGATCGCCGACACGCTGGGCGCGATCCTGAAATACCAGGACGACATCCAGAAGCTGCAAGGCTCGGAGGCCAAGCGGCTGCTCGATGAAGCCAAGGCATCGCTTGAGCCTGCGTGATGGGTGCGGCACCCGTCATTCACATCGGCGGTTGGCCCGGGGCGGGCAAGCAGACCATTGGCCGGATCGTGGCCGACCGGCTGGGCGGGCGGTTGATCCACAATCACCTGATGCTGGATGCCGCGCGCGCGCTTTATGCCCGTGACACGCCCGAAGGCAAAGCGATGCGCGAGGAAGTGCGGGGCGTGATCCTGGCCCATGCGCGCCGCCTGCCGCGCGAGGTGCCGATTGTGCTGACCGACGCGCTGTCGGCGGGCAATGCGGATGCGGTGCGGCTGTTCCAGCCGACGCTGGATCTGGCCCGGGACCGGGGCGCGCCGCTTGTGTGCTTTGCGCTGGAACTGTCGGTCGATGAAAACGTGGCGCGGCTGACCGAACCCGCGCGGTTTGGCGGCGACAAGCTGACGGATGTCGACATCCTGCTGTCGCTGCGGGACCGCGAGACGCTGTTTCTGCCCAAGGGTGCCCACGTCCTTGATGTCACCGACCTGACCCCCGAAGACGTGGCCGACCGTATGCTTCTTCTGGCCCAAAATACCTCGGGGGTCCGGGGGCTGGCCCCCGGTCCAACACTGGCC
>JBCBCR010000338.1:0-1861 GCA_038530495.1 Pseudomonadota bacterium
CCGCAGCTCCAGCGCGCAGGCGCTCTGGCCAGACAACGCCACATGGCACATCCGCCCCACCGGCACAGGCCCGTGGGATCTCGACACGCCCACGGGTCACGAAATATTCGATACACTCAGCGCCCACATCCACCCCCGCCGCGCTTGCGACGCGCTGGTGGCAGCCCTTGCGGCGCACGGTGTCACGGTCCAGACAGACGCCCCTGAACGCGGCGCCGTGATCCACGCCACCGGCACCGCGGGGCTGGAGGCGCTGAACGCCACACATACCCGTATGGTCGGCGCGGGGATAAAGGGCCAAGCCGCCTTGCTGGACTTCGCCCTGCCCGGCGCACCGCAGCTCTTTGTCGACACGCTACACATCATCCCGCACGCCGACGGCACCACAGCCATCGGTTCCACCACCGAACGGGAATACGACAGCCCCACCGACACCGACGCCGCCCTCGACGCGGTGATCGACCGCGCGCGCATCGCCGTGCCACAACTGCGCGACGCGCCTGTGCTCGCCCGCTGGGCCGGCCTGCGCCCCCGCAGCCGCTCACGCGCGCCGATGCTGGGTGCGTACCCGGACAAGCCAGGCCACTACATCGCCAATGGCGGGTTCAAGATCGGCTTCGGCATGGCCCCCAAGGTCGCCGAAACCATGGCCGATCTGGTCCTCGACGGGCGCGACACGATCCCCCCCGGCTTCGACGTCGCAGCCAGCCTCTAGGCGTCCTGCCGCACCACCTGCCGCTGACGGCCCAGACCCGCAATCTCCAGCTCCATCACGTCGCCGGGCTTCAGGAACACCTGCGGGTCCATCCCCATGCCCACGCCGGGCGGGGTGCCCGTGGTGATCACGTCACCCGCGTGCAGCGTAAAGAGCTGGCTCAGATGCGCGATGATCTGCGCCACGGAAAAGATCATCGTGGCCGTGTTCCCGGTCTGCATCCGCACCCCGTTCACGTCCAGCGCCATGTCCAGCACCTGCGGATCGGGCACCTCGTCCCGCGTCACCAGCCACGGACCGGTCGGCCCATAGGTGTCGCAGGATTTGCCCTTGGTCCACTGCCCGCTCAGCTGCGTCTGGAAATGCCGCTCGGACACGTCATTGACGATGCAATAGCCCGCCACGTGATCCAGCGCCTCGGCCTCGGAGACATATTTGCACGTAGTGCCGATCACCACACCCAGTTCGACCTCCCAATCGGTCCGCTCCGACCCGCGCGGCATCACCACGTCGTCATTCGGCCCGACAATGGCCGAGTTCGCCTTGAAAAACAGGATCGGGTGTTCCGGGATCGCAGCGCCCGTTTCGGCCGCATGGTCCGAGTAGTTCAGCCCGATGCACAGAAACTTGCCGATATTGCCCACACAGGGCCCGATGCGCGGATCGCCCTCGACCACCGGCAGCGTCGCCGGGTCGATCTTGCGCAAGGCCTCCAGACTGTCATCGCCCAGCGTCGCCCCGGTGATGTCGTCCACATGCCCGCTCAGGTCGCGCAGCGTGTCGCCATCCATCAGCCCCGGCTTTTCCGCGCCCGCAGCACCGTATCTCACAAGTTTCATGGATCGTCCTCCCGTAGGGCGGGGTTCACCCCGCCGCACCTTTAATGATTGTCCCGCGGCATGTGCTTGCGCGCGATGTCGCGATAGGCATCCGCCCCGCGCAGGGTCATGCCCTCGTCAAACCGGCCCACACGATCGCGGAAAATCTCCTGCCACGGGCTCTGGCTCTCGGGGGAGGCATAGCCGCCCGCCGCCGCCAGCGCCTCGGCCCGCGCGGCCAGTTCGGCCTCGTCCACCAGCATGTCGGCCCGGCAGGCGCTGGTGCGCAATGGCGACCGGGTGCGGATTGACCTGCGCGCCTGCCGGG
>JBCBCR010000339.1:0-1831 GCA_038530495.1 Pseudomonadota bacterium
TCCACATCATCGCGGGCATAGATTTGCGAGGCGCGCAGCTGGTACTTGATCCGCTCCAATAAAGCCTCGTCCACACCATCCGTCATGAACCGCGCCATGCTCTCGTCCATGGCACGTTCGGCTTCTTCGAGGCTGATGCCAGGGGCGGGCAGGATGACCACGTCGAACGTCGCATCATCCAGCGATGTGCCGCGATAGTAGGCGCCCGAGAACACCGCGGTCTGCGTTTCAAACTGCAGCTTCTCGGTGAAATAGCTGGTTTGCCCGCCGCCAAGTACTTCGGCCAGAAGGGTCAGGGCCGCAGCCTCACGCTGATCGCCGGGGTCCCTTTCCTGCGCCAGATACGACCGGCTCACGAACTCCTGTGCGACGCGCGGATCGCGAAAGATAATGCGCCGCTCGGCAATTTGGGGCGGCTCGACGCTGCGCACGCGTTCGGGCAGGTCTGGATTGGCCGGGATCACGCCATAGTGCTTTTCGGCCAGACGTCGCACCTCTTCGGCATTCACATCGCCCGACACCACGAGGATCGCATTGTTGGGGTGGTAGTTGCGCTCGTAGAAAGACACGAGGTCTTCCATGTCGAGCGTCTCCATTTCATGGCGCCAGCCGATGATCGGGATGCCGTAGCCGCGGTTCAGGAACTGTGCCGCATTCATCTGCTCGCCCAGCAAGGCGCGTGGATTGCTGTCGGTGCGTTGTTTGCGCTCTTCGAGGATCACACCGCGTTCGGATGCGATATTGGCCTCGGTGAGCCGGATGTTGCGCATCCGGTCTGCTTCCATCTGCATCATCAGCTCAAGCCGGTCCGACGCAACGCGCTGGAAATAGGCGGTGTAGTCGTAACTGGTAAAGGCGTTGTCCCGCCCGCCGTTGGCCGCAACGACCGAGGAAAACTCGCCGTCTTCCATCGTGTCGGTGCCCTTGAACATCAGATGTTCAAGGAAATGCGCGACGCCCGACGCCCCTGCGGGCTCATCGGCTGATCCGGCGCGATACCACACCATATGCTGAACCACCGGGGCGCGGGTGTCTTCGACAACGACAACGTCCATGCCATTGTCGAGGGTGAAGGTGGTCACCGCCTCTTCGGCGAAGGCTGCAGGTGCTGCGAGAACGGCAAGAAAAAACGAAGCTTTGATACGGCGCAAGAAACTCATGGGTGATCCTGGATCGATGCGGGTTGCTCAATCAGATACGGCGGCTCCTGCACGGTTCAAGCAGTACTGGCAGAATCGTGAGCCTATCTGCGGCGACGGCGGTTCGCGGGTGGGGCCGATGGCGTTGGAATGCCTGCGGCACGATACTGTGCCGCCACCCGTGCCGGATCCAGCGCCTGACGGCGATAGATCTGGGCATAGATGTCTTCTTTGAACACGCGGATATTGGTCAGCCGCCGCTGGCGGTCGCGGAATTTCTGGTCCGCCGTGGCGAGCGTTGTGCGAATGCCCGGCTCTACCCCAAAGCGGCTGGCATGGTTGACCAGTGCCGCATCAGCGCCGGGGACCGGTGCGCTGGGCGACGTTGCCCGTCCGCCAAGCGAGGCATAGGCATCTTCCAGCGGGCGTTGATCGGTACGATTGATACCGCCGGGTGTCGGTTGGGGCAGCGCGGTATAGTTTTCCGGGGCTTCAAGCGGCTTGGCTGGCACTAGCGCGAACTCATCCGGCCCGTTGCCGAGCGACCGCAAGTTGCGTAAATCGGGCTCCCCCGAACAGGCGCCAAGCGCAGTGATCGCAATGATGCACAGGATGTGCCGCATTTCTCGCCTCATGTTACCCTGCCCCGCTTTATCGTAGCTTTGGGGGGCATGTCACGCACCCTTTTCCCG
>JBCBCR010000340.1:0-1818 GCA_038530495.1 Pseudomonadota bacterium
AGTTCTGGGGAACTTTGATGGGCTAACCCGCCGGTCGGGGCGATGCAATGGGGGCCAGATGGCGCTGCGCGAGGATATAGGCGACTATCTGATCGCACCGAATGTGGGGCGGGCGGGTCTGACCCGCACTGTGACTGCGGTGGATCAGACCGGGGCCACGCGCACGGTGTCGGTGGTCGAGGAACGGCCGCTGACCATCTACCTCAACAGCCGCGAGATCGTGACGGCGATGACCATCGGCGACTGGCCGAAATACCTCGCGCTCGGGTTTCTCAGCAATCAGGGGATGCTCGCGCCGGGCGATGTTGTGACAGGCGTGGATTACGACGAAGAGGTCGCTGCGGTTGTGGTGCGCACGGCCACGGAAACGGATCACGAGGCCAAACTGGCCCGCAAGACGCGGACGAGCGGCTGTGCCGTGGGCACGGTATTTGGTGACATGATGGAGGGGCTGCAGGGCCTCACCCTGCCCGTGGTGCAGGTCGATACGCGCTGGCTCACCCGGCTGTCGGAACGCATCAACCGCACCCCGTCGCTCTATAGCGATGCAGGCGCCATTCACGGCACGGTGCTGTGCGAACGTGACCGCCCGCTGGTCTATATGGAGGATGTCGGGCGCCACAATGCCGTGGACAAGGTCGCGGGCTGGATGCGCTCCGAAGGTGTCGAAGGCGGGGACAAGATCCTCTACACCACGGGGCGGCTGACCTCCGAGATGGTCATCAAATGCGCGCTGATGGGCATCCCCGTGCTGGTGTCCCGGTCGGGATTCACCGCTTGGGGTGTCGAGATCGCGCAGGAGGTCGGGCTGACCCTGATTGGGCGGATGCGCGGTGCACGCTATGAATGTCTGTCCGGCGCGGATCGCCTCCGCCACATGCCCGAGGCCGCGGAATGAGCGCGCATGTCTTCGTCCCGTTGATCGCGCTCTCGCTGCTTGCGGTGGTGGCGCTGATCGTGTGGGTCGCGGTGCGGCTTCAACGTCGGGCGGGCAAGTGATGCAGCAACCTGTGGGGGTCATTCTGGCCGGGGGGCAGGCTACACGCATGGGCGGCGGCGACAAGGCCCGCCTGATGCTGGGCGGGCAAAGCCTGCTTGCGCGGGTGCGCGACCGGTTGGAGCCGCAGGTCGCCGTGCTCGCGCTCAACGCCAATGGCGATGCGGATCGCTTTGCGGATACGGGGTTGCCCGTAGTGGGGGACAGCGTCGCGGGGTTTGCGGGCCCCCTTGCCGGTGTCCTCGCCGGGTTGGACTGGGCAGCAGGCCAAGGGGCCGTGCATGTGGTCAGCGTGGCCGCCGACACGCCGTTCTTCCCCTGTGATCTGGTGCCGCGCCTGATGATGGCGGCGGGGCCGTCTGGTCTTGCCCTTGCGGCCACGCCACGCGGTGATGGGCATCCCGGACTGCACCCGACAATTGGCCTGTGGCCCGTGTCCTTGCGGGACGATCTGCGCGCGGCGCTGGAGGCGGGGACACGCAAGGTGCTCGCATGGACGGATCGCCACGATGCAGGCGTCGCGACGTGGCCGGATGAGGCCGCGTTCTTTAACGTCAATACGCCCCAAGACCTCGCCACCGCGGAGCAGATGATATGAGACTGTATGGCGTGACGGGGTGGAAAAACGCGGGCAAGACCGGGCTGATGGAGCGGCTGGTGTCCGAGATCACCGGGCGCGGGTTCACGATGTCGACCTTGAAGCACGCCCACCACAGTTTCGACGTGGATCACCCGGGCAAGGACAGCTACCGCCACAGGCAAGCGGGTGCCTCGCAGGTGTTGTTGGCCTCGGGCAATCGTTGGGCGCTGATGCATGAGTT
>JBCBCR010000341.1:0-1812 GCA_038530495.1 Pseudomonadota bacterium
CCCGCAGTGGTGCCGGATACGCCCTTTGATCTGGCGGACGGTGCTGGCACGGCGCGCACCACGTGGCCCAGAAATTCACAAGCACATGTTTGCCGCGATAATCGGACAGGCTGCCGGTGCCAGCACCGTCCGCCAGATCAAAGGGCGTATCCGGCACCACTGCGGGCGCGCTGACAAAGGTCAGCTTTTTCATATCGCCGTCGCGCAGTGCCTTGGCCGCCTCGACATCGGCAAGCGCAGGAATTGCGCCCAGGGCGCAGGCGATGTAGAGGGCGGCGGCAGCGATTGATTTCATTTCTCGTCCCAAAACAGGTTGACCCAAATGTCCGACAAAACCGCAAATGCCATGTGGGGGGGCCGCTTTGCCGCGGGTCCGGATGCGATCATGGAGGCGATCAATGCCTCGATCTCATTCGACCAGCGCATGGCGTCCCAGGACATTGCGGGATCACGGGCCCATGCCGCGATGTTGGGCGCCACGGGCATCCTGAGTGATAGTGACGCCGAGGCCATTCGGGAAGGCCTGCTCACAGTCTTGTCAGAGATTGATGCGGGCACGTTTCAGTTTTCCGCAGCACTCGAAGACATCCACATGAACGTGGAGGCGCGGCTGAAAGAGGTGATCGGCGAACCTGCCGGACGATTGCACACCGGGCGCAGCCGGAACGACCAGGTGGCGACCGATTTCAAGCTGTGGGTTCGCGACCAGCTGGACGCCGCCGAAGGCGCGCTCTCGTCGCTGCTTTCAGCGCTCCTCGATCAGGCCGAGGCGGGCGCGGATTGGGTCATGCCGGGGTTCACGCATCTGCAAACGGCACAGCCAGTCACATGGGGCCATCACATGATGGCCTATGTCGAGATGTTTGGCCGTGACCTGAGCCGGGTGCGCGATGCGCGCGCGCGCATGAACGAATGCCCGCTGGGGGCGGCGGCACTTGCCGGTACCAGCTTTCCTATTGATCGGGACATGACGGCGCAGGCGTTGGGTTTTGATCGGCCTGCGGCCAATTCGCTCGATGCGGTCAGCG
This sequence comes from Pseudomonadota bacterium, assembly GCA_038530495.1. Taxonomy (GTDB): domain Bacteria; phylum Pseudomonadota; class Alphaproteobacteria; order Rhodobacterales; family Rhodobacteraceae; genus Tateyamaria. Next base: position 1,029 of record JBCBCR010000341.1, read on the forward strand.
ACCGGGACTTTGCGCTTGAATTCCTGAGCGTGGCGAGCATCTGCGCCGTCCATCTCAGCCGCTTTGCCGAAGAGCTGGTGATCTGGTCGTCGGCGCAGTTTCGCTTTGTCACGCTGTCGGACCGGTTTTCGACCGGCTCGTCCATCATGCCGCAGAAAAAGAACCCGGACGCCGCTGAACTGATCCGTGCCAAGGTGGGCCGCATCTTTGGCGCCAACACCGCGCTGATGATGGTGATGAAGGGGTTGCCGCTGGCCTATTCCAAGGACATGCAGGAGGACAAGGAACAGGTCTTTGACGCCGCCGACAACTGGATGCTGGCGCTCGCGGCGATGGACGGGATGGTGCGCGACATGACCGCCAACCGCGACGCACTGGCCGCCGCAGCGGGCAGCGGCTTTTCCACCGCAACTGATCTGGCCGACTGGCTGGTGCGGGTTCTGGGCCTGCCGTTCCGCGATGCGCACCATGTCACCGGAAGGCTGGTGGCTCTGGCCGAGGCGGAAGGCTGCGATCTGCCCGATCTGACGCTGGACCAGATGAAAACCGCCCATGACGGCATCACCGACGGTGTCTATGACGTTTTGACCGTGCAAAATTCGGTGGCCTCGCGTATGTCTTACGGTGGGGCCGCGCCTGCACAGGTGCGCGCCCAAATTGCCCGGTGGAAGGAAATCCTGTCATGATCCGCGCTTTTGCCTTGCTTGCCTGTCTGGCCGTTGCCGCTTGTGGTGCGGACGGCGAACCGGTCGAACCGGATGCCGCCGTGTCCATCGGCATCTCG
>JBCBCR010000342.1:0-1779 GCA_038530495.1 Pseudomonadota bacterium
ATTGGGCAGACGGTGGCGGAAACGTTCAACCGGATGTTCTATTTCGAGCGGGCCTGCCAGACCTATCTGCTTGCGTTGCAAACGGGCAGGCCGCTGCGCGTGATTCCGGCGGATGTGGCGGCGAAGACGGCTCGGGAAATCGAAGACTACCCCGAGCAGGACGAGCGGCACCTTGCGGAACTCAAGGCCATATTGGACGAAGAGGGGTCAAACTATGCCACGTGATCCAGAAATACGCGAGGCTGAACGCTGGAACCATCGCCCGCCGACACCCATCGCGCAAAACCCGCTGTTTCTGTGGCCGCCGAACCCCCGCGCCATTTTTCGCTGGTACGCTGCTTTCTGGCTAGAGGCGTCGACGACGACACTGTGTTTCATCCTCGCACTGGGTGCATATTTCCTGATTTTGCCCCCGTTAGAGACGATGCAGACCCTTGAATGGGGCTGGACGTTGCGGGTGTGGCTGGCGAACCTCGTGCCGCAGTGCCTGATTGCTGGCGTGCTGCATTACTGGCTGATTGTGCGCAAGGGGCAGGGCGACGCGACCAAGTTCGATCCGCGCGATCAGGTGCGCAGCAACGGCACGTTTACCTTCAACAATCAGGTGTGGGACAACATCTTTTGGCACGTGGCCAGCGGTATCACGCTGTGGTCGCTGGCGCAGATCGGGGTGTTCTGGGCCATGGCCAATGGCTACGCCCCGGCGATGCTGTTTCCCGACAACCCGGTGTGGTTCGTGGCCTTCTTTGTGCTGCTTCCGATCTGGTCCAGCTTTCACTTTTACTGGATCCACCGCGCCCTGCACTGGCCTCCGCTGTACAAACTGGCGCACTCCCTGCACCACCGGAACGTCAATGTGGGTCCGTGGTCCGGCATCTCGATGCACCCGGTCGAGCATGTTCTGTTCTACACGAATTTCCTGATCCACCTGATCGTGCCCAGCCATCCGCTGCACGTGATGTTTCACGGCTATGTGCAGTCCACCCATCCGGTGTTTTCCCATTCCGGCTTTGAAAAGCTGGTGGTGAACGACAGCCCGCAATTGCGCATGGGGGTCTATTTCCACCAGCTGCATCACCGGTATTTCGAATGCAACTATGGCACGGTCGAGATGCCGTGGGACCGGTGGTTCGGCAGCTATCACGACGGCACCGGCCGCGCGACAGAAGAGGCGCGGGCCCGCAAGACGCAGATGTACACCTGATCCGTCAGGCCTTGCGAAAGGCGACCAGCAGGGCTGTGTCTTTTGCGTGCGGCCCGCGCGCGGCGGGTCCGTAGATTGCGCATTCCGTCAAGGTGAGGTCGTGGATATGTGGCCCTAACGCGGCCAGTTTTGCCTCGAACCCGGTGTTGGAGTAATGTGCGGCGTTGACCGAAATGACCACCCTTGCTCCGGATTGGACGACATCCAGCATTCGGTCCAAGCCTTCGGGGCCTACGTGTCCATGAGTGAACGTGCCGGAACTGACTGCGCCTTGATACAGACCGTCGGGCGGCGTCAGCCCCTCTAGCAGGTTGGCGACGAACAGATGCCGATAGATGCCCTTGCCGGCGGCCTGTGCCAGCATGTCGGGGGATATGTCGGTGCCGTCCACCGGGTCGATCCCCCGGGCGCGCATCGCTGCGCCGCACAACCCGGTGCCCGCACCCACATCCAGAACCGGACCGTGCCCGCCGATATTGGCAAAGTGACGGGCGACCTGTTCATGCAGGATATAGTCACTGTTCCGGGCAAAATCGCCATCATAGCTGTCTGCCCACGCCTTATACAGCCGGACC
>JBCBCR010000343.1:0-1763 GCA_038530495.1 Pseudomonadota bacterium
GTTTCACGATCCCGTACGCCGTCGACAGGCCCAGACCCGTCCCCTCGCCCGTGCGCTTTGTGCTGTAAAATGGCTCAAAAATCTTGCGCAGCTTGTCGTTGGGGATGCCGACGCCTTCGTCGATCACGCGCAGGCACACGTATTGCCCGCCCGGGACGCTGACCCGGTCGCGTTCCAGCGGTTCGTTCAGCGTGATGCACTCGGTCTCGATCTTGATCTCACCGCCGCCGGGCATTGCGTCACGCGCATTAACCACGAGGTTCATCAGCACCTGTTCCAGCTGCCGCTTGTCCGCGCGGATCGACTTCAGCACCGGGTCATGGGTCAGGGTCAGGCGCACCTTTTCACCGACAAGGCGGTTCAGCAGATGCGTGAGATCCGCCATGGTGTCGCGCAGGTCCAGCTCTTCGGGGCGCAGCGTCTGCTTGCGCGAAAACGCCAGCAGCTGGCCAACAAGTGCGGCCGCGCGATTGGCGTTCTGGTTGATCTGCATCAGGTCGCTGTAATCGGCGTCGCCCTGGTCATGTCGCAACAGCAGCAGGTCGCAATGGCCGGAGATCGCGGTCAGCAAGTTGTTGAAATCATGCGCAACACCGCCCGCGAGCTGGCCGATCGCCTGCATCTTCTGGCTTTGCACGAATTGCGCCTCAAGCGATTTCAATTCGGTTGCGTCCGACAAGACGGCAAGGATCGACACCTCATCGCCATCCTTCATGCAGTTGAGCGCGACCTGCACGAACGTCTCCTTGTCGGATCGGCGCAGGCGCAGGAATTCCGACTGCTGCACGGCGCGCCCCGACACGGTTTCGGCGAGCCAGTCATTCAGCGGCCGGCCCAAACCTTCCATCAGGTTGCCCACGTGCACCCCTTTTTCCAGATCACTGCCCACCAGCGCTGCCGCCATCCGGTTATACGCCTCGACCTCACCGTCGGCACTGAGCCGCACAAGGGGCACCGGCAGATCTTCAAAGGCTTGCCATGCTTGCGGTTGCAGCGCGTCTGGTGGCGGCAGCAGATACAGGGCCTCGCGCCCCGCACCTGCGTCGGTCTTGCTCACCAGCACGTCGACACTGCCCGTACCCGTGGTGATTGCGTTCACAGTGCCGGGCGTCACGGGCAGCTTTTCAAACAGCGCATCAAGCGATTTGATCCGCTGACCCACCAGCGTGCGCGCCGCGTCGTTCATGTACAGCACGGCACCCGTCCGACCCAGCATGATCATAGGCAGCGCCGGTCCGTCGCCGCGCGCGCTTGGCCCTTCGGCCATCGGTTCAAGCCGCCACAAAAACAGCGCCTCATCCATCTGGTGCACCGCCAGCCGGACCTGCCCCTTGCGTGTCACGATGTCTTCGCGCGCGGCGCCGTCTCCGTTTTCCGCCGTGGCACGCAGACGGTGCAGGATACCGCCCGGATTGGCAAACGTATTGCGCAGAGCGCCCGCAAGCGTGTCGCCCGCGCGCACGTCGAACTGCGTGCGCGCCGCCGCATTGGCCTGCATCACCTCGCCATCGGCCGTGCAGGCAAAGCTGGGCGCACTGTCCTTTTCGATGAACCGGGTGATGGCTTGCGCCGACTGGTCGAAACTGGCTTTGGCGCGACGTTGGGTCAGCATGAGCACAACGCTCAACAGCAAAAGCGTGCCGGAGGCGGCCAAAAGACCCATCTGGATCACCCGTTCCGGCGTCAGAGCGCCCATGACACCCAGCACCAGCGCCGCGAGTCCAAGGCTGACCAGCCGCCAGGCGCCCCCACGGTCCAGCGCC
>JBCBCR010000344.1:0-1763 GCA_038530495.1 Pseudomonadota bacterium
GCGATGGACGTGGGCGCGGTGACCGAGGGCGGTGTGATGGCCGCGCTTGAGGGTGCGGATGTTGTTTACAACCTTGGGGCTGACGAGGGCGACGTGCCCGAAGGACCGTTTGTGATCTACCAAGGCAGCCACGGGGACCGGGGCGCGCACCGCGCAGACGTGATCCTACCGGGTGCGGCTTATACGGAAGAAAACGGGCTTTTCGTGAACACCGAAGGTCGGCCTCAACTGGCGTTACGTGCGGGCTTTGCACCGGGTGAGGCCAAGGAAAACTGGGCGATCTTGCGGGCGCTGTCGGCTGAGCTCGATGCAACGCAGCCGTGGAACAGCCAGGCGCAGCTGCGTCAGGCGATGGTCGCCGCCCATCCACATCTGCAAGAGGTGGATATGGTGCCTGAAAACGGCTGGGATCCGGTGCCGGCCGGCAAGCTGGGTTCGGGCGATTTCCCAAGCGCGATCAAGGACTTCTACCTGACCAACCCGATCGCACGCGCCAGCGCGTTGATGGCGGAACTCAGCGCCAATGCCAAAGCGCGGGCAGAGGCTCCGATCGCGGCGGAGTGACAAGAATGCGCGCCGCCCTGATCGCGATGATGGCCCTCACCGCCTGTGAGAGCACCATCGCACCCCAAGGGGACGGGGCGCTGCAATATGACGGAGTGCAGACGTTGCTGCTCGACGATGATCTGGTGAATTTCCGCGTGGCGATGCGCGGGGCCGAAGACCGCCAAGCGGTTGCGGATTACGCGGAATGCGCGGCTGCGCAATACGCCCTGATCCGGGGCTTTGGATTTGCGCGACATGTGCGCACGAACGTGAATGAAGAGGGTGGCATTTGGCGCGGGGATGCGGTTTACACCGTCTCGCCTGCCTTGCCACGTGGGCTACGAACGATAGACGCCGAAGTGACGGTTGCCGATTGCGCTCAGCGCGGCATTCCAACGGTGTGAGGGAACAGACATGATTGAGTTTTTCACCACGACCAATCTTGGAATTGTGCTGATGATCGTCGGGCAGTGTTTGCTCGTCCTGATCCCGCTGCTCGTGGCGTTGGCCTTCCTGATGTATGCCGACCGCAAGGTCTGGGCGGCTGTTCAGATGCGCAAAGGTCCGAACATCGTGGGCGCGTTCGGGTTGCTTCAATCCTTCGCGGACTTCATCAAATACATCGTGAAAGAGGTCGTCGTCCCGGCGGGCGCCGACAAAGGCGTCTTCTTCCTCGCCCCCCTTATTTCCTTCGTCCTTGCGGTCATCGCCTGGGCGGTGATCCCGTTCAATGACGGCTGGGTGCTGTCGGACATCAACGTTGCGATCCTTTACGTCTTCGCCGTCTCATCTTTGGAAGTCTATGGCGTGATCATGGGCGGCTGGGCGTCGAACTCGAAATACCCGTTCCTTGGCTCGCTGCGCTCTGCCGCGCAGATGATTTCCTACGAGGTCAGCATCGGTCTGATCATCATCGGGGTCATCATCTCGACCGGATCGATGAACTTTTCCGGCATCGTCAGTGCCCAGGACGGGGACTGGGGTATCTTCAACTGGTACTGGCTGCCGCATTTCCCGATGCTGTTCCTGTTCCTGATCTCGGCGCTGGCGGAAACCAACCGCCCGCCCTTTGACCTGCCCGAAGCGGAAAGCGAACTGGTGGCGGGCTATCAGGTGGAATACTCCTCGACCCCGTTCCTGCTGTTCATGATCGGTGAACTGGTGGCGGTGGTGCTGATGTGTGCACTGGTGTCGCTGCTGTTCTTCGGCGGATGGCT
>JBCBCR010000345.1:0-1742 GCA_038530495.1 Pseudomonadota bacterium
CTTCAATGCGCTTTGCCCCGGCTACGTCGACACCCCCATCGTCGACCGCAACCAGGAGACCATCGCCGAACGCACCGGTATGAGCGCCGACGAGGCGCGCGCCGTGATGATCAAGGCCAACCGGCACAAGCGGCTGGTCGAGGTCGAGGAAGTGGCCGATGCGGCGATGTGGCTGGTCGGCCCCCGGTCGGGCAGCATCAACGGGCAGGCCATCCAGATCGCGGGCGGGCAGATGTAGGGCGGACGACACGTCCGCCTTACGGGCAAGCATGGCGCGGTTCACTGCGCCGCCTACCGTCGGGACGGCGGAGGACACCTCCGCCTTACGCTGTGACGGTTGCGTAAGGCGCACCTGTGGTGCGCCCCGCCCCGGCCGGACGATAGGCCCAACCGGTCGGCAAACCACGCGGATGTTGCCCCCGCGCCATCGCGCGGTGGATCGAGGAATGCGGCCAGTCCTCGGGCCGACGCACCAGTCCGGCCTGCACCGGCGCGGAATAGATCATATGCCTGTGTGCCGCCAGATCATCCGCATCGCGTATTGCATGTTCCCAGAACCGGCGCTGCCACACGCCTTTCTCCCCCAGCCGCAATGTGCGCACTTCCGTCCCCTCGGGCGCAGGCACCCCGCGGGAAAACAGGCTTTTCAACATGCGCCAGCGGATCGAAAAATCGCCATCATCCTCGGGCATTGTCCAAAGCGTGTGGATCACGTCGCCCAGCACCACGATCTCCGTGATCTCGAACGGATAGCGGGCGCGGGTCTTGCGCGTGGCGTGGCGCAGCAGCTCGATTTCACGCACGAACAGATCAGTGCCCCGCACGGCCGCTCGGGCGGTAAAGAAGATGCAGGACCCGGGGCGGGAGGGGCGGAGATAACTGGACATGCCCGGGACCCTACCGGGCGCGCGGTTAACGAGCGCTTAAGCCGGGAACGAGGTCACGCGCTGCGCAACATCGGGGTCGCGCGGCCATGTTCAGCCCAATCGCGACAGGCCGCACCAAAGGCTGCAAACAGCGGGCGTGATACCGGGTCAGCCTGCGCGTTCCATTCGGGATGCCATTGCACCGACAAGGTAAATCCTGGCGCACCTTCGATATAGAACGCCTCGGGCGTGCCATCGGGGGCGTGGCCGTCCACCACGACGCGCGCGCCCGCGCTCTTGATCCCCTGCCCGTGCAGGGTGTTCGTATGCACCGACTGCGCACCCATGAGGCGATGAAACACACCGCCCTCGGAAAAGGTCACCTCGTGGCGCAGGGCGAATTTCTCTTCCAGCGTGCCGTCGGGGGGCATGCGGTGATTGTCGCGGCCCGGCAGATCGCGGATCTCGGGGTACAGCGTGCCGCCCATGGCCACGTTGACTTCCTGAAAGCCGCGACAAATGCCCAGGAACGGCTGGCCCCGCTCCACAAGGGCACGGATCAGGGGCAGGGTCACGCGGTCGCGGTTGCGGTCAAAACCGCCATGGGCCTCGGTCGGCTCTTCGCCGTATTCCTCGGGATGCACGTTGGCCCGCGCGCCGGTGAACACGAAGCCGGCGCAATGCTGCAGCAAGTCCTCGATCCGCACCTTGTCCGGCTCTGCCGGTACCAAAAGCGGCACGCCCTCGGCGACATCGGCCACGGCCGCGATATTGATCAGGCCCGCGGCCTGTACCTCGTACTCGTCATTGATGACATGGCTGTTGCTGATGATCCCGATGACTGGGCGGGGCATGTGTGACCTCTTGCTGCGTTTG
>JBCBCR010000346.1:0-1738 GCA_038530495.1 Pseudomonadota bacterium
ATACTGGAAATGCAGCCGGAAATAGCGCCGTTTCAGTTCCTTTTGCCGCTCGGGGCTAAGCGTTTGGGTGAAGGCGGCAGAGAACACCAGCGGCCAGCGCTTGTCCTCTGGCGCGACGCCGGTGACCGACACCGGATCACACAGGGCAAAGGTGCAGCCATCGCCCGGTGCCGTGACATCGACCCACGCCAGCCTGTCCGAGCGCGACAGAAACCGCAGGTCGGCGCGCAGGCGGTGCGCGTCCGGGAGAAACGCAACCATCGGCACGACCTGACCCAGTGACAGAAACCCAAGTGCGGGGCCGTCCTTGGGCACGCGGCGTGCTCGGATCAAATCCGCAAGGATCGACACGGCCAGATGCGCCCCCGAGCTGTGGCCAACCACCAGCACCTCGTCCACGTCACTGGCCAGCGCGTCGGCGATCATATCCTCGAATTCGGCCAATCGCCCTTCCAACGCCTGCGTGTACGCGCCGTTCAGCGCGGCGGAGTAAGAGAAATCGTGCATCAGGTAGTAGGCAAAGACCTTGCCGTCTTTTGATTTGAACCAACGCAGGATCAAAACAAAGCTCGCCGCGCCAAGAGCAGCACCGATGTAGCTGCCGATGCCCGGCGCCACCGCCGCGCCGATCCACCACAGGGCAAAGAAGGCAAGCACCGCCGCCAACAATTGCGCCAACAGCATGGCAACCGGGTAAAGTGCTGCAATCACCGGCCCTTTGCGCAGGCGCATCAGTCGCCACAGGGCCCCCGAACCGATGTAAATCCATGCTGTGCGCAGGAGTTGCATGTACGTGCCGGGGATCGAGGCTGTCATCGAGCCCTGAACGATGTCGGACCAGGCCAGAACGGTGATGTCGGACGTGACGGCTGTGCCATCGATCTGCGCGTCCACGTGCCAGCCAAAGGGGCCGCCGCCGCCCTCGCCTGCGCGAATGCCAATCTCGTATCCCGAGATGCGCGCCTGTTCGGCACTTTCGGTGCGGTACACCTCGCGATACCGCCGGGGCGGGATCGGATCGTAGCCAGGGATGTAAAACACCCGGCGTCTGGTGACTGTTTTGGGCTCTGCACTGCTCATTTCGCCAAACGCTAGCGCAGTTTTCCGGCCAAAGTAAGGCGTGCTAGCCCATGGTGGCCAAGACTGGGAACTGCTCGAGCAGCCAGAAGGAGAAAGCTGTAAACCAGCCAAGCACCATGGCGAGCCCGACAAAGAGCAACAGCCCGCCCATGGACTTTTCTATGAGGCCCATGTGCCGCTTGATGCGGTTCATCAGGCCCATCGCGCGGCTCATGAACATCGCGGCCAGCAGGAACGGAATGCCAAGCCCCGCGGCATAGATCCCCAGCAGGACCGTGCCACGGGTCACCGACGCCTCGCTGGCCGCAAGGCTGAGGATCGCGCCCAGTTGCGGGCCGATGCACGGGGTCCAGCCAAAGGCAAAGGCAAGCCCGAGGATGTAGGCGCCAAAGGCTGACCCGCCGCGGTCGCCCGCATCCATGCGCGCTTCGCGGTCAAGAAATCCGATGCGGTAGACCCCGAGGAAGTGCAGACCGAAGCCGATGATCACCACGCCCGAGATCTGGGCGAAAAGGATCTGATTTTGCAGGAAAAACGCGCCGAATGCCGAGGCTGCAAAACCCAACAAGAGAAATACAGTCGACAGCCCCAGAACAAAAAACAGCGCTGCAACGGTGGCCCGGCGGCGACCTGCTTGGGGGTCAGACATTTCGCCGAC
>JBCBCR010000347.1:0-1735 GCA_038530495.1 Pseudomonadota bacterium
CGGACTGCCCGCATGACCGACAGGCCCCTGATCCTGCATATCGGCCTGCCCAAGACGGCCACGACCACGCTGGCGCGTGCACTGCGCCGTGCCGGGCTCAAGACCGCGGATTGGCGCATGCGCGCGCACCAGACCGATAACGAGGCGCTGCACGACCAGATGGTCGGCGAAATCCTCTACGAAGGGTACTACCGCAAGGGCGACCCGTTGCACTATTTTGCGGGCTTTGACGCCATCGCGGAAGTGAGCGCACTGGGTCAGGGCCGCAACTTCTGGCCGCAGACCGACTGGGGCCTCCTGGATGCGATCCGCACCCGGCACCCGCAGGCGAAATTCCTGCTGTCGGCCCGTGCGCCTGCAGATGTGGCCGACAGCATGCTGCGCTGGAACTCGCTGGGCACCGACCGGCTGCCGCGCCACCCGGTGCCGGGCCTGCCCGCGGGCTACGGCACGTCGGCGGCGGAACTGGAACGCTGGGTGGCCGGCCACTATGCCTTTTGCCACCGCGTGTTTGCAGGCTGCGACCGGTTCCTCGCCTACGACCCTGCCGCCGCGGACGCACCGCACCGCATCGGCGCGTTCATCGGACGCGACCTGCCGTGGTGGGGCCAGTCCAACGTGAACCACACCACCCCGCCCCTGACAAAGGCCTCCTGACATGCGCCTTCATCTCTTGATCGGGCCGTCCGGGCTCAGCACCCAACGCTTCCGAACGATGCTCAAGAAAAAGCGGCAGCTTCTGGAAAAGATCAAGGTGATCAGCCCGGAGTGGAACCACATCCGGCTCTACATGGCCTGTTCCGACCCCGATCAGGTCGGTCTGGTGCGCTATGTGCGCGGTTTCGCGGACGGCGCCGCCCAAGAGGCGCTCTACCGCCATCTGCACAGCCAGTTGGAACAAACGCTGGAACGGGCCCCGGCAGACAAGCTTGTCCTGTCTTCGGGACAGCTTGGCGGGCTGATGACGCGCCCGTCAGAACTGGAACGGCTGAAATCGTTCCTGACCGCATTCACCGACGACATCCACATCACCATGTACCTGTGCGAACAGTCGCGCCTGATGCTGCCACTGTACGAAGAATACGTGATGGACGGCCGCACCAACCCGCTCACCATGGAACTGGACCTGACATCAGAAAAAAGCTGGTGGGACGCCAGCCTCGCGATGCACGGCGAAAACGAACCCGAACTCAATCATTTCAACCACATCCAGTACCCCGCCCAGTGGATGGATTACGAACGGCTCATCGCCTTGTGGGAGGACACCTTCGGCAAAGGCTCGGTGACCCCGCGCCCGCTCGACCTCGACGATCTGAATTCCGAACACGCCTGCAAGGAACTGGCGCAGGTTCTCGACATCGAAGAACCGCTTGGCGTGATCGACCCCGACCCCGGCCCGCCGACACACAGCGCCGTCACCATCGCCCGCGCGCGCCAGATGAACGACGTTCTCATGCGGTATGGCAAGGTGCGGCAGGTCTCGATCCCGGCCGATCTGTGGAAATCCATGGCCTACGAGGTGCGCCGCCGCGGACCGGCCATGCAGGCGGGCGAACTGCACAAGATCTCCGACTACTTCAAACCGATGAACAAACGGCTGATAAAGGCGTATCCGCAGCTTGATCACGCCTGCTTTACCCCGCCCGATCCGGTGGGCGACGGCACCTTGCAAGAGGTCGACACCCTGTTCGGCTTCCGCGCCAGCCAGTACCTGACCGCCGGGCGCTACCGCATC
>JBCBCR010000348.1:0-1731 GCA_038530495.1 Pseudomonadota bacterium
GATCAGCGCACCTTGCGGCAGCCGCGCCACCGCTTGCATCAGAAGCTGTGTGGTGCCGCGCGACCCGGTTGACCCGGCGATCAGGATCGGGTCGTTGGGCGGGGTTGCGGCCCACGCGGTGGCCAATGCCTTCACGGTCTGGCGTTGCCGCGCCTCGGCGTCGGGACCGCTGGCCATGCGGGTGACATAGTCGCTGGCAATCGCAAAGAAGCGTTGCGCCCGGGCCCAATGTTCGGAGTGGTCCGAGACGTCGAGCGACAGGATGTCGTCGGCACTGACGCCTTCGCCCTGCATCTCGTCCATCAGTGATGCCAGACTGTCGGCAAGGTCGAACCCGGCGCTGCGCGCGCCAAGGTCGCGTTCCTGATCGATGAGCCGCGCAACCAGCGGTGCAAGTTCAAGGCGGCGGCGCAGCGGCGAGATCGCCGGGGGCAGCGGGCCGTCGGGCAACAGATCGTCGAGATGAGTGAGCAGGCGGATACGGGGCAGCAGGCGCGGCGGGCCGTCTTGCAGCAGAGTGGTCACGCGGCGCGCCATGCGGGCGCTGTTGACAAAGATCGTGGTGCGCGCCCACGCGTCGGGCGGTGCGTCGCGAAGCCTGTCTTCGAGGCCCGCGATCAGGGCAGCGGGAAAGTCGACGCCCGGAGCACAGCCAAAGACGCGCGGGGCGGATGAGGGATCAAACATCGGCCAGCATCTCTTCGGCGAGCGCAATGCCGTCCGGGTGGCCGACATCACACCATGTGCCGGGATAGCTCAGACCAAAGAGCCGCCCGTCCGACTGCATCGCATTCCAGATCTCGTTGAGCGAAAACGCATCCTTGGCCACGTCGTGCAGGCGGTCCGTCTTTGTGATCTGCGCGCCCGAGTAGACAAAGCCGGGGCCGCGCGTGATGTGGCCCGCGGCATCAAGGGTGAAATCACCCGTGCCGCCGTGACCGCGTGTCTGCGCCACCGGAACGCACATCAGCAGCGCATCCATCCGGGTCGGGTCCCATGCCTGTGCCAGCAATGTCAGCGGGTTGGGACCGCACCAAACAGCGTCACTGTTCAAGGTGAAAACGGGGTTTTTGCCAAGCTGGGGCAGGGCATTGCGCAGGCCGCCGCCGGTTTCGAGGATGTCCGGTTCTTCGCGCACCGTCGTCACGTTGCGCTGGGCCAGATGTGCCTCGAGCTGTTCGGGATGGTAATGCAGGTTGACCACGGTTTTGGTCACGCCCGCCCCGGTCACGAGGTCGAGCGCGTGGTCGATCAGCGGGCGTCCGGCCACCGTGATCAACGGTTTGGGGCGATCCGCGGTCAGTGCCCCCATGCGCGTTCCGAATCCAGCGGCAAAGAGCATCAGAGGCAGGGTCACAGCGTGACGCTCCCGCATTTGTCGCGCAGGGTTTGCAGGACATGCCGTGACGGTTCGGGCAGCGTTCCGGTGATCATAGGGGCAAGATCGGCGAGGGCCGGGTGGCGCAGGTTCGTCGCCAGATGGTCCCAGACGCGCGGGATCAGATCGACATAGTGCGGCTTTCCATAGGCCATCGACAAGCGGGCAAAGACGCCGAGGATACGCATGTTGCGCTGCATGCCCATGAGAGCATAGGCTGCGTCGAAGTGTTCACGGTCGGCGCCAGTGGCGGTGACATAGCGGGTGATCATTTGCGTGGCGATGTCGGGCGACACATCGCGGCGTGCATCCTGCAGAATCGACACGAGATCATAGGCCGGGTGGCCGCGCAT
>JBCBCR010000349.1:0-1719 GCA_038530495.1 Pseudomonadota bacterium
CAGCGTCAGGCCCGCCGCCTGCGCGGTCTCGCGCAACGCATCCAGCTTGTCGGGGCTGGGTTCCTCGTGCACGCGGAACAGCAGCGGCGATTTCTTGGCGATCAGCGTCTCGGCGGCGGCGACATTGGCCAGCACCATGAACTCTTCAATCAGGCGATGCGCATCCAGCCGATCCTTGAACGCGACCGACGACACCGCGCCGTCATCGGCCAGAACGATCTGCCGTTCCGGCAGATCCAGTTCAAGCGGTTGGCGTTCGTTGCGCGCCGACACCAGCGCGCGCCACGCGGCATAAAGCGGCTCCAAAACAGGCTCTAACAAGGGCGAAGTGCGGTCATTCGGGTGCCCGTCGATGGCGGCCTGGACCTCTTCGTAGTTCAACGACGCGGGTGATTTCATGATCCCGCGGTGAAAGCTGTGCGACAGCTTTTGGCCGTGCGCGTCGATCTGCATCCGCACGGCGATGCAGGCGCGTTCGACCCCTTCGTGCAGCGAACACAGATCGCCCGACAACACATCGAGCAACATCGGCACCACCCGGTCCGGGAAATAGGTGGAGTTGCCACGCTTCTTCGCCTCGCGATCCAAGGCGGACCCCGGCGTCACAAAGGCCGCGACATCGGCGATGGCCACCCAGATGATGTGCCCGCCATCGTTTTTTGGATCGTCATCGGGATGGGCATAGCAGGCATCGTCGTGATCGCGCGCATCCCACGGGTCGATGGTGATCAACGGCAGGTCGCGCAGATCCTCGCGCGCGCCGCTCTTCAGCCCCACGGGCTTCATCGCGTCAGCCTGCGCGATCACGTCATCGGGGAAATGGTCGGGAATGCCGTGTTCATGAATTGCGATCAGCGACACCGCCTTGGGCGCGGAGGGATTGCCCAACCGTTCGACAATGCGCGCGCGCGGCAGGCCGATCCGCGATTTGGGTCCGGCCTGTTCGGCCTCCACCAGCTCACCATCCTTGGCGCCATGGGTGGCACCAGCCTCGACGCTCCATTCCTTGTCATTGCCCTTGGCGATGGGCACGATCCGCCCGCCTTCGGACCCGGCGCGGAACACGCCCAGAATGCGCCGCGGATTGGTGCCGATGCGCCGGATCAGCCGCGCCTCGTAGTGGTGATCGTCGCCCTGCACCAGCGTCAGCCGCGCGAGGATCCGGTCACCCGCGCCCAGCGCAGGGTCCGACGCGCGCGGCATCACCAGAATGCGTGGCTCCACGCCCGTGCCCTGCCATTCCAGGGGCGACGCAAACAGGTCGCCATCCGCATCCGGCGGCAGCACCTGCAACACGCTGACAGGGGGCAGGCGGTCCGGGTCCTGGTACGTTTTCTTGCGCTTTTCCAGATGCCCCTCGTCTTCCAGCTCGCGCAGGATGCGCTTGAGGTCGATGCGCGCAGCGCCCTTGATCCCAAAGGCTTTGGCGATGTCACGTTTGGCTGTCAGGGTGGGGTTGGCGGCGATCCAGTCGAGGATCTCGGCCTTGGTGGGGATACGGGTCATGGGATGCAGGTAGCACGCGCACCGGGGGGCGTCATGGCAAATCGTCGACGGTGTCCACGTCATTGAGCATGTCGATCAGCGCCACACGCCCCGGCAGCCGTGCAACCGTGTCGGCAAGCGCATGTTCAGACGACCAGCGCACCCCGTCGAGCAGGCCAAGCAGCAAGCGATGCGGATGGCGAAACCCGATCAGCCAGTACCCCCCGGCCGGGG
>JBCBCR010000350.1:0-1713 GCA_038530495.1 Pseudomonadota bacterium
GGAGGATGCGGGAGCCTCCGGCGGGGATTTTTTGGGGACAGAGACGGTCAGGGCGCGCGCGCCGTGATGGTCATTCCGTCATAGGCCGGCTCGATGTGGTCGGCTGTTTCGGCCAGCACCGTGTCATAGTCGAGGTCGATGTGCATGTTGGTGAGCACCGCGCGGCGGGGCGCGGCACGATCGATCCAGGCGAGTGTGTTCGCCAGGTGGCTGTGCGTCGGATGCGGGTCGCGCCGCAGGGCGTCGACGATCCAGGTGTCGAGGCCTTGCAATTGTTCCCAAGAAGCTTCGGGGATGTCAGCCACGTCGGGCAGATAGGCCAGATCACCAATGCGAAAGCCGAGCGCGTCCATGCTGCCGTGCCCGACCGCGAAAGGAATAAAGCGGATTTCACCGCCGGGGCCGTCGATCACAGTGCTTTCCGTGATGGAATGCAGGTCGAGGATCGGCGGGTAGGGCGAGCCTTCGGGTTGTACAAATGCGTAGGCAAAGCGGTTGAGCAGCGCCTCTTGGGTATCGCCATCTGCATAGACCGGCAGGCGTGCCCGCATGTTGAACACGATCATGCGCAGATCATCGATGCCGTGCACGTGGTCGGCATGCGCATGGGTGTAGATCACCGCATCAAGCCGACCGGTATTGCTGGACAACAACTGGTTGCGCAGGTCGGGCGAGGTGTCGATCAGAACCGTCGTGGTGCCGTTTGGCCCGACCCGTTCGACCAGCATGGAACACCGCTGGCGGCGGTTTTTGGGGTTTTCGGGGTCACAATCACCCCAGTGCCCGCCCAGGCGGGGCACACCGCCCGAGGACCCGCAGCCGAGGATCGTAAAACGCATGTGGCTCATGCGGCGGCCTTGTGCGCGGCGGCTTTGGTGAACAGCCGGTCGAAATTGGCCTGGGTCTGTGCGGCGAACGCAGCGTAGTCCATGCCAAAGATCTCTGCCCCTTTGGCGGCGGTGTGGGCCACGTACGCCGGTTGATTGCGCTTGCCGCGGTAGGGCGGCGGGGCAAGGTAGGGGGCATCGGTTTCCACGAGGATGCGGTCGACGGGCGCGGCGGCAAAGATATCGCGCAGCTCTTGCGATTTGGGGAAAGCGGCAATGCCCGACATACTGAGGTAGAAGCCCAGATCAAGTGCCGCGCGCGCGAGAGCGGCGCCGGAGGAAAAGCAGTGCATGACGCAAGAATAGGCACCGTTTGCATGCTCTTCGCGCAGGATGCGGGCCATGTCGTCGTCTGCGGCGCGCGCATGGATGATCAGGGGCAACCCGGTGTCGCGTGCGGCAGCGATGTGGATGCGCAGCGATTGTTGCTGCACTTCCGCGGTGTCAGCGGTGTAATGGTAGTCGAGCCCGGTTTCACCGATGCCCACCATCTTGGGGTGGCGGGTCAGCGCGACCAGTTGGTCGACCGTGACCATCGGTTCGTCCGCGGCACTCATCGGGTGGGTGCCCGCGGCATAGAACACCTGTGGAAAGGTTTCGGCGATGGCGCGGACTTGTGGTTCGAGCCGCAATTTGGTGCAGATTGTGACCATGCGTGTCACCCCGGCGTCAGCCGCTTGGGCCACAACGTCGTCCAGCCGACCCTCGAAATCGGGGAAGTCCAGATGGCAGTGGCTGTCGGTTATTTCGGGCGTCATGCGGAGGGAGCCGTCGCGGAAAGCTTTTGCAGCGTATCTAGGACCAGTGCGCCGGGGTCAAGGTTGAC
>JBCBCR010000351.1:0-1655 GCA_038530495.1 Pseudomonadota bacterium
CGGTGCTGTTTTCGGCCTTGGCCTGACCCTGTCCGGCATGACCGACACAGCGAAAGTGCAGGGCTGGCTTGATCTCTTCGGCGATTGGGATCCGACGCTGGCCTTCGTGCTGGGCGGGGCGATCCTGCCGATGCTGGTCGCGTGGCAAATTGCGTCCCGTATGCAGCGGGCCGCGCTTGGCACGGCGATCCCCGCCGCATCCGATCCGATCATCGACCGCAAGCTGGTGCTGGGATCCGCGTTCTTCGGCCTCGGCTGGGCCATGGCGGGCCTCTGCCCTGGCCCGGCAATGGCAGTGCTCAGCTATGGCGGCGGCGACGCGCTGTTGTTTTTCGGTGCGATGGCGGTCGGTATGATGGGCAACCGGTTGTTCACCACCGTTCTGAAAGGTCAGCCCGCATGAGCATGACCTTTACCATCCCCACGATTGAAACCGAGCGCATGATCCTGCGCGCGCCGCGCATCGAAGACGCACCGATCTTCCGCGCGTTTTACCGCTCCGAACGGTCACAATTCGTCGGCGGCCCGCATGAGGACGAAAGCGATCTCAACCGCGCCTTCGGTTCCATCGCGGGGCTGTGGATGCTGCGCGGTCATTCGCTGCTGATCGGAGAGCTGAAGTCCGCGCCGGGCGTCGCCATCGGTGCTTTCGGCACCTATGAGCCACTGCACTGGCCAGAGCCTGAACTGGGCTGGGCGCTCTATGATGCGAAATACGAAGGCAAGGGCTACGTGACTGAAGCCCTGCGCGCGATCATGCCTTGGGCCTGGGACCGCGTGGGCACCGATACGTTTGTGTCTTTCATCGATGAAGGCAATGAAGCGTCTGTTCGTGTGGCCAAGGCGCTGGGTGCTGTCTTTGACAGTGAAACGACGGCGGCGGTCAACGCGCCCGGTGCGATCTTCCATGATCCCGACGACGTGGACGTCCACGTCTATCGCCACCGGAAGGAGGCCGCATGATCCGCCCCTTCCTCACCCCTGCGCCGGAAGCGGACACCCTCCGCGGTGCAATCGCTGCGGCGATCCCGACGCTGGAAACTGAGCGCCTGATCCTGCGCGCGCCGCGCCTGTCCGATTACGAGGTGCTGGAGCCGATCTGGCGCACGGACCGGGCCGTGTATATCGGCGGGCCCTTCAACGAAGAAGATGCGTGGCTCGATTTCTGCCAGGCCGTGGCGAGCTGGGTCCTGCGCGGCATCGGCTACTGGGTGGTGACGTTGAAAAACGGCACCGTTCTGGGATTTGTCGGCATCGGCGCCGAAACCTCTGATCCGGAGCTTGAGTTCGGCTGGCTTTTGACGGCTGAGGCCGAGGGGCACGGCTATGCAACCGAAGCCGCCCGTACCGTGCACGGCTATGCGTTCGGCACGCTGGGGCTGAAAACGCTGATCAGTTTTGTCGAGAGGGGCAATGCCGCCTCCATCCGGTTGGCCCAGCGGCTGGGTGCGGTCGAAGACCCGGCGGTTCTGTCCGGCGAAGATGCGGAGCACGCCATCGCCTTCCGTCACAGCAAGGGAGCCGTCCAATGACCGACGCTGTCCAACGCGCCGCCGAGGTGCTGAAAGACCACCGCGAAAGCATCGACCGGCTCGATGCAATCCTCGTCTACACCCTGGGCGAGCGCTTCAAACACACGCAGGCTGTGGGGAAAC
>JBCBCR010000352.1:0-1618 GCA_038530495.1 Pseudomonadota bacterium
CCCGGGATGCACCACGATGCGCTTGACCTGGAACCGGTCGCCGATCACCAGGCTTTCGAACCAGCCCCAGGGGCGGTGATCGCGCGGCAGTTGCTCGGCCTGGCTGGCGCCTTTTGCCTTCAGCGCGTCGACGGCGGCCTTGACCTCTTGCGCGCGGGATTTGTCGGCCACAAGAACCGCGTCGGGCATGGCCACCGCGATGATGTTGTCCAGCCCGATGCCGACGATTTCCTGATGCGTTTCCTCGGCCCGCAAGAGCGTGTCGTGGCAATCGATGGCCGTGGCCGGACCGCCCGTGGTCACGCCGGACCCGTCAGGCCCCATCTCGCGCCAGACGGCGTCCCAGCCGCCCAGGTCGGACCAGCCCGCCGAAAACGGCACCACGGACAGGTTCTCGGCCCGCTCCATCACGGCATAGTCGATGGAAATGCTTTCGGTCCGGGCCCAGGCCTCGGGGGCGAGCCGGAAGAAACCCAGATCCGCCTTGCCGTCCTCAACCGCCTGGCGGACCGGCGTGACCATGGCCGGTGCCTGCGCCTCGAACGCGGCCAGGATGGTCTTGGCCGAGAACAGGAAGATCCCGGCATTCCACAGGAAATTCCCCGCCTCGAGCATTTTGGTCGCGGTGGCTGCGTCCGGTTTCTCGACGAACCGCGTCAGGGCAATCACCTCGGTCGTGGATTGTTCGGGGGTTACCGGCAGTTCCAGCCAGCCGTAGCCGGTCTCGGCATGGGTGGGGGTGATCCCGAAGGTGACAAGCCGCCCGTCGCGCGCCGCAACGGCGCCGGCCTCGACCGCTTCGCGAAACGCCTCGGCATCCCGGATCACATGATCCGAGGGGGCCACCAGCATCACCGCGTCAGGATCGGTCCTGGCCAGCCACAGCGCGGCCGCCAGCACGGCCGGAGCGGTGTTGTGCCCCTCGGGTTCGATCAGCACCGCACCGGGATCGACACCGGCTGCGGTCAGCTGCTCGGTCACGATGAACCGGAAGTCCGACGCGGTCAGCACCACGGGGGGCGCATAGCCCGGCCCCGACAGCCGCTTGGCCGAGGCCTGGAACGGACTTTCCGTGCCCAGAAGTGCCGCGAATTGTTTCGGATAGCTCTTGCGGGACAGCGGCCAAAGCCGCGTGCCGGACCCGCCGCACAGTAAAATCGGAGTAATCAAATGCTGTCCTTGCGTTAAGCGTGAATTGCCTTGTTTATCAGCCATCTGCCCGATTCAGGCAACTGACACATGATTTTCGTCATCCATGACCGCTTCTGCGATCCGATACCGTTGGAAAGTGGCACCGCCATGACAAAACCGTGTCGCCGGGTGTGGTGAGGGGTAGAAGCGTCAGGCAGCCAAAGATGACTGTTCTGCGCATACTGCAAATACACTCCCTATTTCCTGCCACGTTCAGCATGCAGTCTTGTCTCGAGGATGTGAATGGTTGGAAATGTCTCACCTCGCAGTGCCAGAGCATGGCGGATCAGGTCCAAGACCTCATGGCTCGCAGCCCTGAACAGCCATGCAGGCTTGGTCATGCCACAGCGTGTGGTGAGGACAGACGTGACACTATGCGCATGATAGACGCGCATGATGTTTGCGTTTATCTTTGCTCCAGGAGGCG
>JBCBCR010000353.1:0-1589 GCA_038530495.1 Pseudomonadota bacterium
CAAAAGCTGGCACACGCGGTGCATCACGATGGGTTGCACCAGCACCCCGCAGGCCGTTTCCATGTGTTCGACCGCTTCGGGCAGTTCCGCGTGCAGTGCTGCGGTTTGAAACTGGTCCAGATCCTGCATGTTGGCCTTGCTCCAGACCACAAGCTTGCGAATGAAGTCTTCGGGCGGAACCGCGCCGGACGTGTGCAGGTTGTTGCCGAACTGAAAAGCAAAACCGTCCGCGCGCAGGAATTTCTGCAGGATGGGCACCAGCGTCTTGATCACGTCCTCGACATCGCCGGTGCGACGCATTTCGGCGGCAAACTCATTCTCGATCCGGCGCAGGCGTCCGATCATGTCGGCCGTTGCCGTCCGTTCCACCTGGTCATGTTTCAACATCAGCGCGGTGCCGATCTCCTGCACCAGGCTCCAGCTGTCGGCGGGCACCACCATGGATTTCCCGGTGTGACAGGCGATCAGGCCCCACAGCTTGCCCTTGTCCATCAGGCTGCAGGAAAACGAACTGCCCGCGCCGATATTGCGCAGGTATGTCGTGTGCATCGCCGACACGGACCGGTTCATGGACCACGTCAGGTCGATCTGCCCGGCGCGCGCATCGGCGGCGCGAATCGCGATGTTGTCATCATCCACCCGACCGACAAAACGGTAGGGCACGATCTCCATCAACGCGCGCACCTGTTTGGGAATGTCGGTATCGGGGAAATGCATGCCGAGGTAGCTGGGCAACGACCCATCATTGCTTTCCGCCGTGGTGTCCCCCGACCAGTCCGGCAAAAAGCGGTAGACTTTAACCCGCGCAAAGCCGGTGATCGCACGCACCGTATCACAGGCGATCTGCATCGCCTCTTCAAAGGTGGGGGCGGCCATGATCTGGGCGCAGGCCGGGCCGCTCATCCGCATGCGTTTGCGCGCGCTCGACGGCGACGGCGCTTCGTTCAAAACAAACTCGACGATGCGGCGACCATTGTGCACGTGGCAGACCGTGTCATAGACCAAATCGCCCACCACGCGTTGGCATTCGAGGATTTCGTGTACGATATTGGTGATGTCCGACGACCCGCCCAGCTCTTCGGCGATATCGGGGGCGACCGCGGATATCGGCTGGCCCAACACCGCATCAATCGGGACGGACAGGAAATCCGCAATGTTCTCGGACGCGCCAACGATGCGGTCCGCCTCGGGATCAATGACCAGCAGCGCGCCGGTATTCTGGATCATGCCAGACAGGTGAATCGGCTCGCTATCGCAACTGTCCAGCGTCGCAGCCGGTGTGCGTTTGAAAAAATTGGCGAGCGACAGATTCATCAACCTTCCTCCAACGGGGCTGCCGCGAACCTGATGAAAAGACGTTGAATTAGTGTGAATGTGTCTGCGGACGGTCACACGAAAAAGCGATACGATTTCGCAGGGCCAAATTGGTCAAATCATCTGTCCAGTGGCGCCACATTGCCCAGGCCTGCCACCTTCTATATGACAACGAAGAACACGCGTTTTGCCAGAAAACCAACCCTGCAACCGATTGGCGCACACCTCACATGGCACAGCCCGCACATCAGCCGCTGGAAAACCGCGACGCCGTC
>JBCBCR010000354.1:0-1587 GCA_038530495.1 Pseudomonadota bacterium
AGACAGGAATGACGCGCGCGTCATTCCTGTCTCCGCCAATCTGCTCATGACAATATCCCAAATCGACGCCAAGGAAAGGGCCAAGGCGAAAAAGCCCGGTCAGACCAGTCCGGCAAGCCCCAGAGCGCCACTTGCGCAGGCAAGGAGCGCGAGGGTCATCAGCAGGCTGCGGTTCAGCGCCAGCATCAGCACCGCCGCCAGCGCGGTCAGGGCGGCGGCGACGGGGTCAAAGCTGGAAAGCTGCGGGACAGGCAGAGTGCCGCGGGTCGAGATGTTGGCGAACAGGACGTGCAGGGCAAACCAGACTGAAAGGTTGGCGATCACGCCCACAACGGCCGCGGTGATGGCCTGCAGCGCGGCGGCGAGCCGGGGGCGCCCGGCGATATGGTCGAGATAGGGACCGGCGGCAAATATCCAAAGAAAACAGGGGGTAAACGTCACCCACAGGGTCAAAGCGCCCGCTGCAAGCGCGAGCGTTAGGCCACCTTGGGCATACCCGGCGAGCAGGGCGACAAACTCGGTCACCAGGATCAGCGGCCCCGGCGTGGTTTCCGCAAGCCCCAGCGCGTCGATCATCTGACCCGTGGTGATCCAGCCATGGGTTTGCACGACCTCCTGGGTCATGTAGGCCAGCACGGCGTAAGCCCCGCCAAAGGTAACGACGGCGAGTTTGGAGAAAAACAAAGCGATTTCAGTTAGAAAGCTCTGGTCGAGCGACCAGACCAGCAGGATCGGCGCGGCCCAGAGCGCGGCCCAAATCGCGATGGTGCGCAGCGTGCCCCGGGGGCGCGTGGCAGGTGCGGCAGCAGCGGTCCCGGGGGTTGACGCATAGCCATACAGGCCCGCGGCGAGCACGATCAGTGGGAAGGGCAGGCCAAGCGCGAAGATGCCGATGAACGCCAGCGCGGCAAGCGCCAGGGCGCTGCGCCCAGTGAGGGCTTTTTTACCAACGCGCAGAAGGGCTTGGACGACGATCACGATGACCGCGGCCTTGATGCCGAGAAAGACGGCCTGCACGAGCGGCACCTCGCCATAAGCGATGTAGCCGAGGGCCAGACCGAGGATGACGACCGCACCCGGGATCACAAAGAGCAAGCCCGCAACCAGACCGCCCAGCACACCGCGCAAGCGCCATCCGGCATAGGTGGCCAGCTGCATCGCCTCGGGGCCCGGCAGCAGCATGCAGAGCGATAAGGCACGGAGATAATCGTTTTCGCTCAACAATTTGTGGCGCGACACTAATGTCTCATGCATCAGCGCGATCTGCGCGGCGGGACCGCCAAAAGACAGCAGGCCGATGCGCCCGAAGATGCGCACCATCGACGTCCATGACGGGGTCATGTGGTGGCGTCCGAGCGCAGGGCGGTCCAGGCGGCGTCGATAATGGGGAGCGCAGCGGTAAAGGCGCTTTCGGGTGTGCGGTGCAGTTTGGGCAGCGCCGAGAGCAGCGCCGTCCACGGTGCATCGGTGTCGTCCAGAAAGGTGGTCAGCAGTTCGGCGGCGAAATCGGCCCCCATGGTTTCCATCAGTTCGGCATAGACCGCGGTGTCGATGAGGCTTTCGGTCATGTGGCGTCCCTTTGGTATG
>JBCBCR010000355.1:0-1563 GCA_038530495.1 Pseudomonadota bacterium
AATCGAGGAACGCGGCCATCTGATCCTTGAGAACATGCAGCGCTACAACAGGGACAAGGCCGCGGGCACCTTTGTCGCGCCGCCCACAGAAACGTTCGAAGACCGCAAGGTGATCGAAATGGGCGACATGCGCATCGAGGTCCTGCACCTTGGCCCTGCCCATGGCCCCGGCGACACGCAGGTCTGGCTGCCCGAGCAAAGCCTCGTGATTGCGGGCGACATGGCCTTTCACCAGCGGATGCTGCCGATTTTTGCCGACACCATCGTGATCGACTGGATCGACACGTGGGAAAACGCGTTTGAGGGCCTGAACGCGACCTATGTGATCCCCGGCCACGGCACGCCCACCAACATGGACCAAGTGCGCCGCTACACGCGCGATTACCTCGTGTATCTGCGCGGCGTGGTGGGCGCGCATCTGGATGCGGGCGGATCATTGGCGGATGCCTATTACGTCGATCAGACGCCCTACCGGCACCTCGACACCTACGAAGAACTGGCGACCCGCAATGCCGGACGCGTCTACGAACAGATGGAGTTCGAGTGACCGCGAACCGCACGGTACGCGGCCAATTGCACAATCCTGCAAATTAGGAACAACAGCGCGGCTACGCGTGCGCTGAGCCGCCCGACTGTTCTGCATGCCCGGGCGCAAGAGAACGCCCGTCCTACGCCACATCGACCAAGCGATAGCACGGTCCAGCGGCGCGCGTTGACACAAAGGCCTGCATCCACACATGGAATAAGCTGAACCGGAGTTTTCCCATGCTGCTCGACCTCATCGACACCGAATTGCCGCTGCAACTGCTCTTGGGCCTCGGCCTGGGGCTTGTCTTTGGCATCGCCGCCCAGATCACCCGTTTCTGCCTGCGCCGCGCGGTGGCAGGAGAGGACGGCCCGGATCGTCCGGCGTTGGCGGTGTGGCTTCTGGCGCTTGGCGTGGCGGTTGCAGCGACCCAAGGGTTGGGCGCTCTGGGTTTTGTAGAGCTTTCCGGGCACCGCTGGCTGTCGGCAGACATCCCGTTGGCGGCAATCGCTGTCGGCGGCCTGATGTTTGGTGCAGGCATGGTGCTGACCCGCGGATGCGCATCGCGCCTGACAGTGCTGAGCGCCTCTGGAAACCTGCGTGCGGCTACGGTCCTCGTGGTTTTTGCCATTGTGGCGCATGCCACGCTCAAGGGCGTGCTGGCCCCTGTGCGCGTGGCCGTAACCGAACCCACGGTCACCCTGCCGTTCGCCACCTTGTCCCATCTGCCGATACTCGCGTGGTTGGTGCCGGTCGTGATCATCGCAGGCGCGGCAGTGCTGGCCGTGCGCCATCGTGTGTCACCGGGCCATCTGGGATTGGCGGGTGTCATCGGGCTGGTCGCGGCGGGCGGCTGGGCGGCCACATCTGTGCTGTTCTTTGACGACTTTGATCCCGCGCCGGTGCAGTCGCTGGCCTTTACCAGCTCTTGGTCCGACAGCCTGTTCTATACCGTCGCGGCCACTGCGATCCCCGCAGGCTTTGGCACCGGGTTGATCGCGGGTGTGCTGTTGGGCGCGTTCTTCAGCGCGGCCGCA
>JBCBCR010000356.1:0-1559 GCA_038530495.1 Pseudomonadota bacterium
ATGCCGCATTCCAAACCGCACAAGCCGCGTTTGAACCTGTCAAATCCCCCCGCACCCTCCTAAAAGGGCACCGAAACCACCTCAGGACCGCGCCCGTGACCTCCGAAATTCGTCTCGCCTTCTCGCACCCCTCCGAACGCAGCGAGGCCACCGCCGCCGCCGAACACCTCGACCGCATCTCGGTCCGCGATCACCTTGTCGAGGTCGAGATCGGCGCCTTTCAGGCCGAACGCGGCGTCACACAGCGCATTTGCTTCAACATCGTGGTCGAGGTGCGCCCGCTCTCGGGTCCCATCGACGACGACGTCGACCGTATCCTCAGCTATGACAAGGTGACCGAAGCCATCGCTGACGCGCTGGCCGAAGAGCGTCTGAACCTGCTCGAAACCCTCGCCGAACGCGTCGCCGAACGCATTTTGGCCGAACCGCAGGCCATCCGCGCCTTTGTCCGGATCGAGAAACTGGACCGCGGCCCCGGTGCGCTGGGGGTCGAGATCGTGCGCAGCCGCACCGCCGTCCAACCCGTGGACGACATCGAACCCGACACGCCGCACCCCGAACTGGTGTACCTGTCGAACACCGCCATCGCCTCACCGCTGCTCACGGGCTGGATCGACCAACTGGCCGCCATGGACCGCCCGCTGATCCTGTGTGTCGGTCCCGCTGACATCGACGCGCCCACAGCCTCCCACCCGCTGGCCCAGCGGCGGATCGACCTTTTGGCCATCGAACAGAACGCCTGGGTCCTCGCCGCCCGCGACGCCCGCTGCAAGGTCGTCGACACCCGGACCGAGCTGGACTGGGCCATGCGCAACGGCCAGATCTGCGTCTGGGCGCCGTCCAAAATCGTGCTCGACGCCGTCGACGGCCCCTCGGCCAAGGGCGCGGACGCGGTCGCACTCGCCTCGTGGTTTGCCGCCACGTATCATGCGCAGGAAATGCTGGTGATCGGCGAAAACGGGCCAGAAGCCGTCCCCGTCGCCCTGCGCCACATCCCCGTGACCCAAGCGGACATCTGATGCGCCACATCCGACCGCTCCTGCAAACCGGGCCCGCGCGGCCCGACGGGGCCGTGTCCTTTGGCGCGCTTTGGTTCACCCATGTGGAGGTTTTGGGCGAAAATCCCCGCGTTCTGCCCGTCTCCGACCTGCCCGCAGGCGCGCTCGACTGCTTCGGCACCCGCAGCCAAGTGCCTGAGATCATGGGCATTCTCAACGTCACCCCCGACAGCTTTTCGGACGGCGGACAGCACAACAGCGTCTCTCGTGCCGTTGAGCATGCATTGGCGATGATTTCCGCAGGCGCGGGCGTCATAGACGTCGGCGGCGAATCCACCCGCCCCGGCGCGCTTGAGGTCGAAATATCCGAGGAAATTCAACGCACTGCGCCCGTCATCGCCGCCCTGCGCGCCGCAGGCGTCACCGCACCCATTTCGATCGACACCCGCAAGGCCCCCGTGGCCGAGGCCGCGATCAAAGCGGGGGCAACCATGGTCAATGACGTCTCCGGCTTCACCTTTGACCCCAATTTGGCGCCCCTCTGTGCCGCAGCGGACGTGC
>JBCBCR010000357.1:0-1530 GCA_038530495.1 Pseudomonadota bacterium
TTTTTTGCCCTGGGGGCCCCTTTCTTTTGTTCCACCCCCCCCCCCCCCCTCCTCGGGGGCCTTGTTTCTGTTTCTCCGCCCACAAACTCCGGGGGGGGTCCGGGGGCTGGCCCCCGGTCCAACACTGGCCGCGGCCGCGACAGATGCCTGAATACGCGCCGCTCGAATTGCCCGAAACGCCGCGGCTGGCGGGCAACATCACCCATTTTGCCCGCGCGCTGCGCCGGGCTGGCTTGCGGATCGGGCCGGGGCGGGTGCTGGATGCGATCCGGGCGGTGGAGGCGGCAGGCTTTACCGAGCGGCGGGATTTCTACTGGACGCTGCACGCCTGTTTCGTGTCGCGGCCCGAGCACCGGTCGGTCTTTGCACAGGTGTTTCGCCTCTACTGGCGCGATCCGCGGTACCTTGAGCACATGATGGCGGCGATGGTGCCTGCGGTGCGCGGCGTGCAGGAAGAGCGCGGCGCGCAATCGGCGGAAAAGCGGGCGGCGGAAGCGCTGCTCGACGGGTTGGGCGACGACATTGCCCTGCCCGAAGAGGAAGAAGGCGGGACGGAGATCGAGGTCGATGCGTCGCTGACCATGAGCGGCGAAGAACGGCTGCGCACGCTCGATTTCGAGCAGATGAGTACAGAGGAGATGGCGCAGGCCAAGGCCATGCTGGCGCGTATGGCGATGGCGGTGGAGCCGATAAAGACGCGCCGTCAGCAGGCCGCCCTGCGGGGCCGTGTGGACGCGCGCGCCACGCTGCGCGCGGCGATGCGGCGCGGCGGTGAGATGGGTGTCTTGCGGCAAAAAGCGCCCCGCGTGCGGTATCCCAACCTCGTGGCGCTGTGCGATATCTCGGGTTCGATGAGCCAGTACAGCCGCGTGATC
Source organism: Pseudomonadota bacterium (assembly GCA_038530495.1). Lineage (GTDB taxonomy): Bacteria > Pseudomonadota > Alphaproteobacteria > Rhodobacterales > Rhodobacteraceae > Tateyamaria. The sequence goes on from JBCBCR010000357.1 coordinate 876, forward strand.
CTGCATTTTTTGCACGCGGTGTCGAATGCGCGCGGTGCAGGCTGGGCGCGGGTGCACGGGTTCACCTTTGGCACGCGGCTGACGAACATCACCCGGCATCTGGCCACGCGCGACGTGGACGCCGCCCTGGCTGCTGCGGGCGCCGAGGCGCAGGATTGGGAGGGCGGCACGCGGATCGGGGCGTGTCTCGAGGCGTTCAATCGCGACTGGTCGCGGCGGGTGCTGGGGCAGGGGGCCGTGGTGCTGCTGATCACCGACGGGCTGGACCGCGGCGACCCCGAGGGTCTGGCGCGCCAGATGCAGCGGTTGCACCTGTCGGCGCGGCGGTTGATCTGGGTGAACCCGCTGCTGCGCTGGCAGGAGTTTGCGCCCAAGGCGGCGGGGATCGCGGCGATGCTGCCGCATGTGGACGCGTTCCGCGCGGGCCATTCGATTGCGTCACTGCAGGAACTGGCGGACGTGATTACCGCCAAGGACGATGTGGGCGACCGGGATCGTCTGTTGCGGATGCTGTCAGATTGAGCGCCTGCGGCGCGTTACATTTTTTGTTTGGCGCTTCGGACTCACCAGCCCAAAGCGCTGAAGCCGTCCTCACACGATCTTTGGCGTGACAGGGCCACCCCCCTTTCCCAAGTAAAATAGCCGTATCCCCGCG
>JBCBCR010000358.1:0-1525 GCA_038530495.1 Pseudomonadota bacterium
GGTTCAGCCTGTGGTCGGTCTATGCGATGCTGGCGGTCCTGTGTGTCACGGTGCGCGATCTGGCCACGCGGCGCCTGACCCCCGGCGTGCCGTCGATGACCGTGACCCTGATGGCAGCATTGGTCGTGACCGTATGCTTTGGCGCGGTGTCGGTGACCACTGTGTGGGTGCCGGTCGACCCTGTGGTGGGGGCGCTGATTGCCGGGTCGTCCGTTGCCATCATCGGCGGCTATTTCTTTTCCGTTCTGGTCATGCGCATGGGCGAGATCAGCTTTATCGCGCCGTTCCGGTATACCGGGTTGGTGTTCGCCTTGATCCTGGGCTTTGTCGTCTTTGGCGATTGGCCCGAACGCTTGACCCTTGTGGGTGCCGGGATCGTCGTGGCAACCGGGATCTTCACCCTTTACCGCGAACGTGTCGTGGCGCGGCGGTGATGCTTTGGCCGTTGTCTTGACCCCTCGCTTGTGATGCTATCGCGCAGCAGAGGGAGGCAGGGCAGTGGCGAAACCCCGCATCAAGATTGTCGGGCTGATGCGCTTTTCGGTGCTGACGCCGACCTAGTATTCCGAGCGGTTCGACACGCTCGAGGAGACCGCCGCGCATCTCTATTCCGACGCGCGCATGGCGCTGCGCTTTCGCATCTTTGAAAATCTCGTGCTGCCCACGCTGCTGATGCAAGGCGATCCGGATTTCGATCTGGTGATCCTGTCGGGTGAAGCGATGCCGCAAAAACACAAGGATCATCTGGCCGGGCTGCTGGAGGAAGCGCCCAACATCCAACTGCGATTTGTGGGCACCGACGACCACTACCCGCTGCTGAAAGAGGGGTATCGGTCCATCCCGAACGGCGACGCCACCCATGCGATCCGCTTTCGGCTGGACGACGATGATGCCGTGGACCTGAATTACGTCGGTCGATTGCGGGCCGTGGGCGAGGGGCTGATGCGGATCAACGACCCGGATACGCCAATTGCCATCGCGTTCAATCGCGGCTTCTACGTCCGGTTTCGGGACGGCGCAAAGAACGAGGTTTTCGACAGTTGCGAGCGGGCCCCGCTGAGTACGGGCACCGCGATCCTGGGACCGGCGGACAACATGCATACGCCCTACGGCTACAACCACCGCAAGTTCGCGCAGCACTACAACACATATTCGGACATCTCGGTGCCCGCCTTTATCCGCACGATTCATGGCGACAACAAATCCAGCCCCGCGCAACTGGGCATCACCCACAAGATGCGCCACCGCGTGATTGCGCGGCAGGTGCGCCACTACTTCGGCACGACGTTGGACGTGTTGCAGGCTTTGTAGCGTCGGTGCGCGGCTCTGTTTGCCTGACGGCAAAGGCGCCCGCCCACCGACCCGAGCGAAGGAGATTTGAAATGACGCATGTGGCTGAGATCTATTGGGAAGCGAGCGGTGATTTCGCCGTAGGAGAGTATTCCCGGACCCATACCTGGTGTTTTGACGGGGGCGCGCAGGTGCCGGCGTCAGCCTCGCCGGATATCGTCCCCGTCCCGTTGTC
>JBCBCR010000359.1:0-1504 GCA_038530495.1 Pseudomonadota bacterium
ATCACGCCCCAGAAAAACTCGTCGATCAGATAGCCATGGGCCCCGTGTATCTCCACCGCGTCAAAGCCGAGCTCTGAGGCTTCGCCCGCCGCATTGGCATAGGCCATGGCCATGTCGGCCACTTCGCTATCGGTCGGCTCAGGCTGCACCTGTTTGCCCTTATGGGTGCGTCCGGACGGGCTGTCGGACATAGCGTCCGGGTCAGGCCCGGTGCCGGGCTTGCGCATCATGCCGACATGCCACAGCTGCGGCGCGATCTTGCCGGGCGTCTCGTGCACGGCGTCGACAATGTCTTTCCAGCCCGATAGCGCCGCCTCGCTATGGAAGTTGGGCACGCGCGGATCGTTGGAGGCCCCGCCGCGCTCAACGGTCGTACCTTCAGTGATCAGCAGGCCCACATCGGCCTCGCCGCGCCGCTTGTAATAGTCGCGCACATCCTCGCCCGGCACGCCGCCGGGAGAAAAACTCCGCGTCATCGGGGCCATGGCAATCCGGTTCGGCATGGTCAGGCCGCGCACGGTCAGTGGTTCGAACAGGGGGGCGGTGTCAGACATGGTGATTTCCTCAGATTCTCTAAGTCACTTTTGCGGTCCAGCGCGGATGCGCGCAAGGTCTGCCCCAAGGGCAATTTCCGCTTACACCCCCTTAAAATGACCCAAAAAAGGATCAAACTATTCAGGGCGTATTCAGCGAGCATCGGCAAGTCTGTCGATAGAAAAGGATACGAGCCATGAAGCCGATCACCGCTGCCAGCCTGTTGACCCTGATTGTGGGAACTGCCGCCTGCACCATGCCGGGCATCGACTATGAGGCCCGCCTGATGGCGACCAGCGCGGCGGCGGCAGAGACCCGCAATGTGGCGGTGGAGCCGTTTCGCGGCCCGGCCGGGCGCTGGTACACTGACCGGTTCGAGGCCATGCTCGCCAACACCACTTTCGATGGCGCGCCTTGGTTTGCGCTCGCCGACTATTCTAGCTCCGGCCTCGATGCACCGGCGGGCACCTATACCGGTGAGATCCATGTCGATGCCTATGACTGGTATGAAGACGAGCGCGTGGTCAAGAAATGCGTTGAGTGGGACGGCCTGTTCGATTGTGAAACCCGCGCCGAAGTGCTCGAAGTCTGCCTGCGCGAAGACGTGCGTGTGACCGTCACCCCGCGCCTGCACGATGCCCGCACCGGACAACTGGTGTTCTCAAACAGCTATTCCGGCGATGCGGGCCAAGAGACCTGCCGTGAGCTGGGCATCCTTTACGATGGCAAGCTGAAAGGCAAAGGCAAGGGCAGGCGTGGCCGCTACGCCCACGGCCCGCGCGGCGGTGTGTTCGGCTTTGCCGGCGCTGTCCCACCCCGGGCTCTGGTGTTTGAGGCCCTAAGCGAGACCCTGCGCCCGATCCGCGTCGACATCGCCCCGCGCAATGCCACCGTGCGCGCCACCTTTGTGACCGCCGCGCTCGATCCCATGGTCGCCGCCGATCCGCGCTTTGAACAAGCGGTGAAAGCG
>JBCBCR010000360.1:0-1435 GCA_038530495.1 Pseudomonadota bacterium
GGGTGATCCACAAACGGGGCTTGGCCATGGTCAGTCTTTCTTGCGAATGCATTCATCCCAGTAGTCGTAGATCGCCAGCCCGCAGACGATGATCACGATGACCATGAACGGAAACCCACCCCAGAACCCGGCAAACCCGGACGAGATGCTGCGCGACAGCTCGCCCACAAAGATCACCAGAAGGGCCGTCCCGATCAGGCCGACAATCGCTTTGGTCAGGTATGACATGGTGCAATCCTTAATCTACGCGGCGCCCGCCGCAAGGTGAACCTGGCACCAGCGCGCGGTGCGCAGCAGGCGGTCGTCTTTGTGCGCGGGACCGATCAGTTGCACGCCGATGGGCAGATCGGTTTCCCCGACCAAAAGCGGCATGGTCACGCAAGGCAGCCCCGCGAGCGTCCAGAGCGTGCAAAAAATCGGATCGCCAGTGTTGGGGCCGAACGGCCCCGCCTCACCGGCCGCCGCCGGGGCGAGGATCGCGTCATAGTCGATGAAAAAGTCGGCAAAGAAGCTTTCCGCCGAAGCCTTCACCGCCAGCGCGTCCTCGTACTCGCCCTCGCCGATCTTGCGCCCGCGTTCGACGATGGGTTTCAGCGTGTCGCTGATCTGGTCCCAATGCGCGTCGAACACGTCGGCCTGATGGCGCGTGATCTCGTATTCGTGGATCCGCGCCTGCACTGCGACCAGTTCAGCCAATTGGTTGGCCGGGTCCAGGCGGGTGACGCGCGGGCCCAGCACGTCCATCACCGCCGCGAACCCCTCATGCGCGGCCTCGGACAGCCGGTCGTAAAAGGGCAGGCTGAACCAGACAATCTCTGGCTCCACCGGCGCGTCGGCGCGCGCACCGGCAAGGGTCGCGGGCCGCGCGTGGGCAAAGCTTTCACTGTCGCGCTGGTCATACCCGCTGATCGCGTCCGCCAGCAGCGCCGCATCCTCGAGCGTGCGGGCAAAGGTGCCGATCTGATCCAGCGACCGCGAGGTTTGCAGCACGCCCGTGCGCGGGATCATCCCGCGTGTCGGTTTGAACCCGAAGGTACCGCAGAAAGACGCGGGCCGGATCACCGACCCATTGGTCTGCGTGCCGATGGCCAGCGGTACGTGGCCCGCCGCCACCGCCGCCGCCGACCCGCTGGACGACCCGCCGGGCGTGCGCGCGGGATCGTGCGGGTTGCGCGTCTCGTTGGCGTGGACAAAGGCCAGCTCGGTGGTCACTGTCTTGCCCATGATCACGGCACCCGCCTCGCGCAGCATCTCGACGATGCGGGCGTCCGCGTCGGTCTGCCGCCCGGCAAAGATCGGCGTGCCCCGCTGCGTGGGCATGTCGGCGGTGTCGATGATGTCCTTGATCCCCACCGGCAGCCCGTGCAGCGGCCCGGTGGCATGGCCCGCCTGACGCCGCCGATCCAGTGCGCTGGAACAGGCCGCTGCACTGGAT
>JBCBCR010000361.1:0-1390 GCA_038530495.1 Pseudomonadota bacterium
CGGCGACTTGGACGCTTTGACGGTTGGGGCGGGACAGCTGCGGCGACGTGGACGCTCTGGCGGTTGCCGTGGGTCGGCTGCGGCGACTTGGACGCTTTGACGGTTGGGGCGGGACAGCTTCGGCGGCGTGGACACTTGACGGTTGGCATGAGGCAGCTGCGGCGAGAGAACGTGCGGCTTTCACGGCAAACCTGCGCCGCACGGTGTCCGCTTTTGCGGCGCCGTAGGGTGTGCCTTTACGGCGCACCATGCCTCAGGTGCGGGAGTGCGCTCTAGGGCGCCGCGAAATAGGCTTCGGTTGCATCATCCAGCGGAAAGTACAGTTCGATCTTGATGTCTTCGAGCGTTACATCCTCGGGCGTGCCGAATTGTGACAGGGTGGCAAAGAGCGACAGGCGCAGATCGCCGAGACGCAGCACTGTTGGGATGACCGGGTGGCGCGCCGCGGGTGGGGGGCCGCTTGCGGCCTCCAGATGCGTGATCACCGGGTCAAAGGCCGCGATGTGGCCCGCGGCAAGGCTTTCGAGCCGCAACCGGTGCGCGGTGTGGGCCGCGACCTCGGGCCAGTTCTCGATCACCTGCGGCACCGCGGGAGACATCAGCAGGTCGAGCAGACTGTCTCCGGTCGCCACGCCAAGCATGCCATACAGCGCCTGTGCCGCCGGGTTCATCTGCTGGATCGTCCAGAGCCGGTCAAAGGCCAGCGCGGGGAAGGGCGCGTGCGCGCCGAGCATGTGCTGCACCGCTTGCCGGATCGGGGCCATGTCGGCATCGCTCCAGTCCCGGCTGGCGAAATGCGGGGCAAAGCCTGCATCGCCCAGCATCTGGTTTTGTGCCGCCATCGGCAGGGCCAGTGCCCGGCCAAGGCGCAGGACCATGTCCCGGCTGGGGCGTGCGCGGCCGGTTTCGAGAAAGGACAGGTGCCGCGCCGAGATATCGGCGAGGCCGGCCAGATCAAGCTGGCTGTAGCGGCGCGCGCTGCGCCAGGTTTTCAGAGCGGCGGGAAAGCGGGTCATGGCCTGTCTGTAACACGCCGCAAGGGAGCTGGGCACTTACCTGTGAGGTAATTGATTTGCCGTGCCGGGCGCCGCTAGCACGGGGGCGCGCCATCAAAGGAGCCTGCCATGACCGCCTTTCGCCTGACCCTGATGACCCTGACCGTGATCTGGGCCGCCTTCACCCTGTTTGTCTTTGCCCGCGCGGGGGCCGATTTCCTCACGCCGTATCTGGCGGCGCTGCCCGGTCTGGGCTGGCCCGCACATATCCATCTCGATTTCGCGCTGTATCTGGCGCTGAGCGGGTTGTGGCTGGCCTGGCGGGCCGGGTTTTCGGCGGGCGGCATCGCGCTGGGCGTTGTGGCGCCGTGGTTCGGGATGTTGTTTCTCGCGCC
>JBCBCR010000362.1:0-1211 GCA_038530495.1 Pseudomonadota bacterium
CCTTGGCAACGGCCCGGTCGCCGGTTTCGGCGCCCTTGATGATTTCGACCAGCAGCATCTTTTCGACCGGGCTGAAGAAGTGGATACCGATGAACTGGTCGGCCCGCTTCGACGCCTTGGCCAGATCGGAGATCGGCAGTGTCGAGGTGTTGGAGGCAAATATGCAGTCGTCGGGGATGATCGCCTCGACCTTTTGGGTGATCTCGGCCTTGACGGCGGGGTCCTCGAACACGGCTTCGATAATCAGGTCGCAGCCCTTGAGGTGGTCGAGATCGTCCGTCGGCGTGATCCGCGCCAGCAGCGCCTCACCTTTCTCGGCCGTGGTCTTGCCGCGCTTGATGCCGCCCTCGACATACTTTTCGGCGTAGTTCTTGCCGCGGTCCGCGCTGTCCTGGTCGCGGTCGACCAGCACCACGTCGATGCCCGCCTGCGCCGACACCAGCGCGATGCCCGCGCCCATGAGGCCCGCGCCCAGCACGCCCAGTTTCCTGACCCGCTGGTCCTCAATCCCCGCGGGGCGCACAGCCCCTTTTTCCAGCGCTTCCTTGTTCAGGAACAGCGACCGGATCATGGCCCCCGACGACGGGTTCAAAAGCACGTTGGTGAACCAGCGCGCCTCGATCTTCAGTGCGGTGTCAAAGGGCACAAGCGCGCCCTCGTAAACCGCGCTCAGCAGGGCCTTGGCCGCCGGATAGACCCCTTGGGTCTTGCCGTTGACCATGGCGGCGGCGCCGACAAAGGTCATGAACCCGGCAGGGTGATAGGGGGCGCCGCCGGGCATCTTGTAACCCTTCTGATCCCACGGTTTCACCAGGTCTTCGTCCTTGGCGTTCAGCACCCATTCACGGGCGGCGGCAACGGGGTCGGCGACGACCTCGTCCACCAGCTTGCCCTTGGCCTTGTCCGGCGACACCATCTTGCCTTCGAGCAGGAAGGGCGATGCATCCATTGCGCCCAGCTTGCGGGCCAGACGGGTGGTGCCGCCCGCACCGGGGAAGATGCCCACGAGGATTTCGGGCAGGCCGACCTTGGCCTTGGGGTTGTCGGCGATAAAGATGCGGTGCGTGGCCAGCGGCAATTCCAGACCGATGCCCGCGGCGGTGCCGGGCAGGGCGGCGGCAATCGGTTTGCCACCCTTGTTGGTCTTGGGGTCCATGTTGGCGCGTTCGATCTTGCGCAGGAGACCGTGCATTTTCATCGTGCCTTCGAAC
>JBCBCR010000363.1:0-1116 GCA_038530495.1 Pseudomonadota bacterium
CAGCAGCACTCCTGAAGGAAAACCCGCGCCCGACCGAAGCCGAGGTGCGCGAATATCTCGAAGGCAATATCTGCCGCTGCACCGGCTACCACAACATCGTCAAGGCAATCTTGGCCGCGTCCGGTCAGGACGTGGGCGCCATCGCCGCAGAGTAATCACTCATCACGCCTGTACGGCGTTCTTCGCGAAGAAAGGCCGTAAGGCCTTGATGAGCATACGTATTTTTAGGGAGGACTACCATGCCAAAGGACGGAGGCATCGGCGCCAGCAGCAAGCGGCGCGAAGACGTGCGGTTCCTGACCGGAGCCGGTAACTACACAGACGACATCAACATCCACGGCCAGGCCTATGTGCATTTCCTGCGCTCGGACGTGGCCCATGGCACCATCACCAGCATCGACACCACCGCCGCGGCGGCCATGCCCGGCGTTGTGCGCATCTTTACCGGCACCGACTTTGAAGGTGTGGGTGGCATTCCTTGCGGCTGGCAGGTCACCGACCGGCACGGCCAGCCGATGCAGGAACCCGGACACCCGATCCTTGCCCAGGGCAAGGTGCGGCATGTCGGCGAGCCCATCGCCGCCGTTGTCGCCGAAAGCCTCGAACAGGCCCGCGACGCCGCCGAGGCGATCGAGGTCAGCATCGACGCGCTGCCTGCGGTCGTGGACATGAAGGCAGCACTCGCCAGCGGCGCCACCAAGGTGCATGACGATCTCAACGATAATCTCTGCTATGACTGGGGTTTTGTTGAGGAAAACAAGGACGCCGTGGCCAAGGCCATCGACGAAGCCGCGCATGTCACCACGCTCGAGCTGGTCAACAACCGCCTCGTGGCCAACCCGATGGAGCCGCGCGTGGCAGTGGGCGATTATGCCCGCGGCACCGATGAAAGCACGCTTTACACCACGTCGCAGAACCCGCACGTCATCCGGCTGCTGATGGGCGCATTCGTGCTGGGCATTCCCGAGCACAAGCTGCGCGTCGTGGCCCCCGATGTGGGCGGTGGCTTTGGCACCAAGATCTTCCACTATCAGGAAGAGGCATTCTGCACCTTTGCGGCCAAGGCCTGCAACCGTCCGGTCAAGTGGACCTCAACCCGGTCCGAGGCGTTCATCT
>JBCBCR010000364.1:0-1035 GCA_038530495.1 Pseudomonadota bacterium
GACGCTGAAGAAGTTTGACCTGCCGAATGAAGCTGCGGCCACCGCCGCGCTCGAAGCGGTCAAGGTCGGCGGCTACACAGTCGACAGCGTCTTGCCGTCCAGGCTGTGCAGGCGGGCTTCGAAATCGATCCCGTCAGGCGCACGCAGCTTGGCGGCGACTTGCCAGTACTCTTCCGGCTTAAAGGTCTCGATCTCCAGTTCGCGCTCACAGATCAGGCGCAGGGCCACGGATTGGACGCGGCCAGCAGAGCGGGCGCCAGGAAGCTTGCGCCACAGCACTGGCGACAGGTTGAAGCCGACCAGATAGTCCAGGGCGCGGCGGGCGAGATAGGCATCGACAAGCTCGCTATCGACCTCGCGCGGATGCTGCATCGCGTCGGTGACGGCGGACTTCGTGATCGCGTTGAAAACCACGCGCTCGACGTCGACGTCTTTCAGCGCGCGGCGTTTCTTGAGCACTTCCAGAAGGTGCCAGCTGATCGCCTCGCCCTCGCGGTCGGGGTCGGTGGCGAGGATCAGTTTCTCGCTGCCCTTCACCGCCTCGGCGATTTCACGGATGCGGGCATTGGATTTCGAGTCCGCCTGCCAGACCATCTCGAAGTCATTCTCGGGGTCGACGGAGCCATCCTTGGACGGAAGGTCCCGGATGTGGCCATAGGAGGCGAGCACCTTGAAGTCCTTGCCAAGATATTTGTTGATCGTCTTGGCTTTGGCCGGGGACTCGACAACGACAACTTTCATGTACGGCACCTCTCACCCGGCCTGAGGCGGCGGAAGGTGGTGGAGCGCCTAGCCCAAGTCAAGCAGCCAATTTGCCAGCGACCATCGGGCGGCTTGAACCCGGTCGAGCTTCGCGCTACTGCGCGCTATTGCTCAAGAAGGCTGCCAGGCAGCTGCTTCCAAGGACCCGAAATCATGGACTTCGCCGCCGCCCGCAAGATCATGGTGGACTCCCAGATCCGGCCCAATGACGTCACCGATCCAGACATTGTGCGCGCTTTCATGAAGGTGCCGCGCGAAGCGTTCCTGCCGGCC
>JBCBCR010000365.1:0-1000 GCA_038530495.1 Pseudomonadota bacterium
GGTGCAGCACGATCACCGCCCCTGTGCCGCCGACAAACAGCAGGGTGAAAAACGGGTTCTGCTGGTCCTGCAAAATGCCGAGGCTGACATGTGCCGCCACCGCGAAATAGGCGGCGTAGATCAGGTAATGCAGCCGTTTCCACACCGGAGGTGTCAGGAACTTGAGCCAGAAGTCGTGGCTGGTGGCGGCCAGGATCAGCAGGCAGATCAGTGCGAATATCCCAAAGACTTCAAAGGGAAAGCCCGCCAACTGCCCAAAGGACGCGTTGGCGTAAAGCAGGCCCACATACTTGTCCGAACTGGAAAAGGCGAAATACCAGTTCAGGATATAGCCTGCGTGGGTCAGCGCGACGAATGCCGTCATCACCCCGAAATGCCGCCGATTGTACAGAAGCGGCAGGAACCGCGTATCCAGCCGCGCCAGCGGGCCGATGCACAGGATCACGGTCAGCATGACGAATGCGCAGGCCCCAAAGGCGCGGGCGTTGTGGATCTGCGGGTTGATGGGGCGTTCGTGGCTCAGCGCCTCGGGGGTCACATACAGAAACACCCACAGGAATGCGGCCACTCCGGCCAGCATGATGGCGTCATAGGCCCACTTGTTGGGGTTCCACTGGACGGGGATGTACTTGACACTCATCAGTCGCCCCCTTCGCTCAGTTGCACCGGGGCTGTGTCGGCGGGCCAGCTTTGGCGCACGGTCAGGCCCGCAATGACGATGGCGACGATGGCAACGCTCATCAGGATGGCGGCGGTGCCGTGGCCGGCGCGGACGGGGCGGTAACGGTCGGCCCAGGCGGCGCGCTCCGTCTCGATCTGCCACCAGCGCCACAGCACCAGCGGCCATATCAGCAGCACGCCGGGGATCAGCAGAGGGCGAAAGATATAGGCCCCGCGCGCGTCTTCATCGATGCGGTCGATGCCGATGGTCAGGAACACCGCCGCGACAAGCGCGCCGATCACCAGCCATGCCTGTATGCCCATCACCAGGGCCTGGGCC
>JBCBCR010000366.1:0-954 GCA_038530495.1 Pseudomonadota bacterium
GCCATATCAGCAGCACGCCGGGGATCAGCAGAGGGCGAAAGATATAGGCCCCGCGCGCGTCTTCGTCGATGCGGTCGATGCCAATGGCCAGGAACACCGCCGCGACAAGCGCGCCGATCACCAGCCATGCCTGTATGCCCATCACCAGGGCCTGGGCCATATCCATGCGCTGCCTCGCACCTCACCGTTCCAGTTGGGGGACGTTAGCAAGCCGAACCGATTGCGCAAAGCGCTGATCAAAGCGCTTTCGGCATGTCGGCGAAATTGTGATCGGTCCGGACCGCGATGCACGGGTTTCGGGCATGTGGCCGCTTTGTGCAGGCGCGCCACGTTTGTGATAGACTGGAACCACAGCCAAGGGAGGAGAGGATGCGCTATATCACCATCACGACCTGGGAAATCGACGACGGCACGGATTACCACACCGCCCTGCAAGCCATCCGCGACAAGCGGCTGCCCGCGCTCAAGGGCTTTGGCGCAAACAGCGTCACCGTCATCCGCACCAGCGACCGGACCAGTGCCGCCATCACCGAATGGCCGGACAAGGCCACGCGCGACGCCGCCGAACTGAAGATCGAAGAGGTGCGCCGCAAGGTCCACAAGGAAGACATGTCGCGCATGACCGGCGAGATGCGGGGCGAGATCGTCGCCGACATTTGACACTGTGGCGCGCCAAGCGAGCCCAGGTAGGTCCAAGCGATCGTGCGCAAATTCACGAGATGCGCACCAAGACAAAAGCAGCAACAGCGCCATTCAATGGAAGAGGGTGGCAGTGGTGGGCGACCCTGGAATCGAACCAGGCGTGCGTCTCCGCGAGGGAACCGCAGGTGGCCGCTGCCACATGAGCGGGGGTGCTGGATCGATCCGGGGGATCGATCGGGTGCGACCGGCGCGCGGGATTTGCTGTGGGGCGGATGCGGCAACGGGCATGGAGCGGAGGGTGGGCGGCCCGGG
>JBCBCR010000367.1:0-912 GCA_038530495.1 Pseudomonadota bacterium
ATGTCTTTCTAGAGGACGCTTGCGACGGCCTTGGCGAGCACCGGGACGCTTTGCGCGTTCAGGCCCGCGATGTTGATGCGGCTGTCGCCTACCATGTAGACGCCGTGATCCTCGCGCAGTTTGGACACCTGATCGGCCGTCAGGCCCAGGCGCGAGAACATGCCACGGTGTTCGGCGACAAAGCCGAAGCGGTTGGAACCAGTGGCTTCTTGCAAGGCATCTGCCAGATCGCGGCGGAGTTTCAGCATGCTTTCGCGAACCTCCTCCAGCTCGGCCTCCCAATCCGCGCGCAGGGCGGGCGTCGTCAGGATTTCGGTCACGATCCGCGCGCCGTGATCGGGCGGGAAGGAGTAGTTCTGGCGGTTCAGGTAGGCGAGCGTGCCTTGCGTCACTGCCTTGTTGCCGGTATCGTGAGAGATCGCCATCAGGATGCCGGTGCGTTCGCGGTAGATGCCGAAGTTCTTGGAGCAGGAGGCCGCAACAAGGGTCTGCGGGCAGGCAGCCGCGACCTTGCGGACCGCCGCGCCATCGGAAGCGAGCCCATCGCCGAAGCCCTGATAGGCGATGTCGATCATCGGCAGCGCGTTCTTTGCGTTCAGCACGTCGATCACCTGATCCCACTGCACGGCGTTCAGGTTTGCGCCCGTCGGGTTGTGGCAGCAGCCATGGAGCAGCACGATGTCGCCTTCGCGGATGCCGTTGAGGTCAGCCAGCATGCCGTCGAAATCGACGGCGCAGGTGTCTTCGTCAAAGTAGCGATATTCGGCCATGGGCATGCCGAGAAATTTCAGGATCGACGGGTGGTTGGGCCATGTCGGCGCGGACAGCCAGACCGTTGCCTTGGGTGCTGCCATTTTGATGAGTTCAAACGCCTGGCGGATCGCGCCGGTGCCACCGGGCGTGGCGACCGCG
>JBCBCR010000368.1:0-844 GCA_038530495.1 Pseudomonadota bacterium
CGGCCGCAACATCCATGGATTTGATCCTTACCGCCTGCCCTCCGCCCCCGCCTGCGTGGTCGGCGCTGTGCAGGCCGACCGTTTGCTGGAACGGCACATGGCCGATGGCGCGGCGCTGCCCGAGACGATCGCGCTGGTGCTGTGGGGCACGGACAACCTGAAATCCGAAGGCACGCAGATCGCCCAGGCGCTCGCGCTGATGGGGGCCACGCCGCGCTTCGACAGCTATGGCCGCCTGGCGGGCGCAGACCTGATCTCGCTCAAACATCTCGGCCGCCCGCGCATCGATGTGGTCGCCACCTTGTCGGGCATCTTCCGCGATCTCCTGCCCCTGCAGTCGCGCCTCCTAGCAGACGCTGCCTACCAGGCCGCCTGCGCAGACGAGCCAACCGAGCAGAACTTCATCCGCAAACATGCGCTCGCCCAGGCCGAGGCCCATGGCTGCGACCTGGAAACGGCCGCCTTGCGCGTGTTCTCCAATGCCGAGGGCACCTATGGCGCCAACGTCAACCAGATGATCGATGCGGGCTGCTGGGAAGACGAGGACGACCTGGCTGAGGCATATTCCAACCGCAAATGCTTCGCCTATGGACGGGCCGGCGCGCCCGTTGCCCAGCCGCGCCTGTTGAACACCATCTTCGAAGGCGTAGATCTGGCCTACCAGAACCTGGAATCGGTCGAACTCGGTGTCACCACCATCGACCACTATTTCGACACGCTGGGCGGCATCGGCCGCGCGGTTAAACGCGCAAGGGGCGAAGACGCGCCGATCTACATCACAGACGCGACACAAGGCGAAGCGAAGGTGCGCACCCTGTCTGAACAAATCGCCCTTGAATCGCGC
>JBCBCR010000369.1:0-322 GCA_038530495.1 Pseudomonadota bacterium
ATGCCGTTGATTTTCCATGAAAAAGAAAGGTGTGTTTTCAAAACGCTTCCATGTTCGCCCTTTTGTGGTATCTTGGCCAAAACAGCGAACATGAGCAGCGCAAATGGGTACCGACCGGCCAGAGAGCCTGCCCCCCTATTTCAACATCGACCCAGACATTGCGGCGGCCTCACTGGGTGCCACCACAGATGTCGGCGGCCTGGATGCCATGGCGCGGGCCTGTGCGGCGGGACGAAGTGATCTGGAAAGCCGGGGCCTGGACGAGGCCGGAACGCGCCAGCTGCGCCTGTTTTCGACCTGGGAAATCACCCGCTACCTGATC
>JBCBCR010000369.1:332-789 GCA_038530495.1 Pseudomonadota bacterium
AACCACTTTGCTCCGCCCGCGGTTTCCGACCGCCCTTGGGGCAAAGTGGTTCACCCTCGACGAGGTGCTGCGCCTGCGCGCCTTCTTTGGTCAGGAAGGATCGAAGGCCAAGGAATACCTGCCGTACCGACCTGCAGGGCTGCCGGCGAAAATGGTGGCAGTGGCAAATTTCAAAGGCGGGGTCGGCAAAACCTCGACCGCCGCACATCTGGCAATGAGCGCGGCGCTGGACGGCTACAAGGTGCTGGTGCTGGACCTAGACAGCCAAGGGTCGATGACCTCGATCTTTGGCGGGCGAGTTGAGGATGAATGGCAGACGGTCTTCCCCCTGCTTGCCCGTCACTACGCGGGGCACCTGCGCGCCGAAAACCAACGGCGGCTGGACCGCGGTGAGGCCCCCCTGCCCCTCGACGAGACCCTGACCGATGCGCTGGAGGTCAAGGCGGATGCGCTGATC
>JBCBCR010000370.1:0-783 GCA_038530495.1 Pseudomonadota bacterium
ACCCAGCCCCGTCACAGCGGGTACCAGCGACACAGCCCAAAGCACTGCGGTGTAAAAGACGATTTGGCGACGGGTGGAACGGGCGCCATGGGTCACAGGCAGCATCGGCACGCCTGCACGCGCATATTCCTTGTGCGCCAGCAGGGAGAGCGCCCAGAAGTGCGGCGGCGTCCAGAAAAAAATGATGGCGAACAAGAGCCATGCATCAAGCGGCGCGGAGCCCGTCACCACGGCCCAGCCGATGACAGGCGGGAAAGCCCCAGCTCCACCCCCGATCACGATGTTCTGCGGCGTCGCCCGCTTCAGCCACATCGTGTAAATGCCGCCATAATACAGGATCGAAAAGGCCAAGAGGGCTGCTGCCAGCCAATTGCTTGCGAGCCACATCAAAAGCACCGAAACGCCGGAGAGAATAAGCCCAAGTGTCAAGGCCTCATTAGCGGGAACGGCGCCGGAAGGGATGGGCCGCGTCGAGGTCCGCTTCATAACCGCATCAATGTCAGCGTCGTACCACATATTGATCGCGCCAGCCGCGCCGGAGCCCATCGCCAGGGCCAGTGTCGAAATCACCGCCATCACGGGATGTACGGTCTGCCCGGTAAGGCTCGACGCGGCCACGAGGCCGACAAACCCAGTGAAAACCACGAGCATCATGATGCGTGGTTTCAGAAGGTTGATATAGTCTTTAGCCGTGGCAATCGTCTCAGGGACGGCGCCCGCTGTCTGGTCGGTCATGTGTCTGGCCGTCTCTCTGTATTGCTTTTCAGGCGGAGCACCGCCACG
>JBCBCR010000371.1:0-712 GCA_038530495.1 Pseudomonadota bacterium
ATTCGTGCGTTATGTGGAAGCCGCCGACCCGGCCCGCATGGACCCCCATTGGCGGCCCCAGCACCTGTATCTGCGCGGGATAGAGTACACGCATCTTTTCCGCTTTGACGATCTGAACGCGGTGGTTGATGCGCTGGAGGGCTGGACGGGTCGGGATCTTCCGCGCCAAGCGGTCAACACCACCGGCTCGGGCGCGGGCGGCGGTGCGCAGATCCCGCGCGCCCACGAGCTGGAGCCGCCCGTGCTGGACCAGTTGCCGCGTATCGCCAAGTCCTGTTTTCTGGACGACGAGATGCGCGCCCGGATCGAAGCGGTCTATGCCCGCGATGTGAAATTGATGGAAACGATAGGATCCAAGACATGATTACTCCCGTTCTTCTGTGCGGCGGCTCCGGCACGCGCCTGTGGCCGCTGTCGCGCAAGTCGTTCCCCAAACAGTTCGCCGATGTGGTGGGCGAGGAGAGCCTGTTTCAGGCCTCGGCCCGGCGGTTTCTGGGCAAGGGGTTCAACAACCCGCTGGTGGTGACGGGTGACAGCTTTCGCTTCATCGTGACCGAGCAGCTGGACGAGGCCGGCGTCGAGGCCGGCGGCATCCTGATCGAGCCCGATGGGCGCAACACCGCTCCCGCCGCCGCGCTGGCCGCGCTGGCAGTGGCCCGGCAGGATCCCAGCGCGATGCTGCTTCTGGTGCCGTCCGATCACGCGGTTGCCG
>JBCBCR010000372.1:0-704 GCA_038530495.1 Pseudomonadota bacterium
CTGCGTCGCCGATGATGCGAATGCGCCGCGCCGCCAGATCAGCGAGGCCGTCGCCCAGCGGATCGCGCACCTCGCCATATTGATCGGCGTAAAGCGCGTTCATGGTGAAATCGCGGCGGCGCGCGTCATCGGCAATGTCGGTGGAAAAGCGCACGACAGCGCGGCGGCCGTCTGTTTCCACATCACGTCGAAAGGTGGTGATTTCGAACGGCTGACCATCGACGACTGCGGTCACGGTACCGTGGTCGATGCCCGTGGGGATCACACGCATTTTCGCGGCAGTCAGAACCTCGATCACCCGTGCGGGCACGGCATCGGTCGACATGTCGATATCTGATGCCGCTTCTCCCAACACCGCGTTTCGCACGCAGCCGCCGACGAAATACAGGGCGTGCCCGGCATTCCCGATCACTGCGCAAAGACGCTGCGCGGACGGATCCGTCAGAAACGGCGTTTCGGGGTCTAGTCGGTGGGCAGCAAGTCGGTCCATGCGCGCAATATACGCGCGGTCGCGCCCCAGATGTAATAGGGGCCGTAGGGCACCGCATAGTAGGACCGGCGCTGCCCGCGCCAGATGCGCGACTCCACGACATAGCTGACCGGATTCAGCACGTGGGACAGCGGCACGCGAAAGACGGTATCGACCTCGCCTGCTTCGGGGATCACGTCGAATTCCTGCGTGACCAACGCCACCACCGGTGTCA
>JBCBCR010000373.1:0-401 GCA_038530495.1 Pseudomonadota bacterium
GAATGTTATCAGCTTATCGTAGTCCACAGAAATTTCAGTTCTCTGCGAGTACCATCTAGTAACGAGTGATCCTAAGACCAAGGCAAGGAGGAAGAGTAGTATGTCCGTCATCGATAGCCCTAGAGCGGAATATTGTCGTGCTTCTTGGGTGGGTTCTTTACGTCTTTGGTGCGCAGCGTCCGCAGCGCCTTGATCACGCGCTTCCTCGTTGAGTGGGGGCGGATGATGTCGTCGATGTAGCCCTTGCGCGCGGCGACATAGGGGTTGGCGAAGTTTTCCTCATATTCGGCTGTGCGCGCGGCGATCTTTTCCTCATCGCCAATCTCCTTGCGGAAGATGATCTCCACAGCGCCCTTCGCGCCCATCACGGCGATCTCGGCGGTTGGCCAGGCATAGTTGAT
>JBCBCR010000373.1:411-700 GCA_038530495.1 Pseudomonadota bacterium
TTGATATCCCCGCGCAGGTGCTTTGAGCTCATCACGTCATAGGCCCCGCCATAGGCCTTGCGCGTGATGACGGTGACCTTCGGCACGGTGGCTTCGGTGTAGGCAAACAGCAGCTTGGCGCCATGCTTGATGAGGCCGCCATACTCCTGCTTGGTGCCCGGCATGAAGCCCGGCACGTCGACAAAGGTGACGATCGGGATGTTGAAACAATCGCAGAAGCGCACAAAGCGGGCGGCCTTGCGCGAGGCATCAATGTCGAGCACGCCAACCAGCCCATGACGCTGGCCGG
>JBCBCR010000375.1:0-691 GCA_038530495.1 Pseudomonadota bacterium
ATCCTCTCTAAAAATAATGTTTTGTGCCCCCATCCCCACCCCGTCCTCTTTGAAATACACCCCAATCCCCCACACCCTTCCTAAAAAACCCAACCGCCCCCACCCCCTCCCACCCTCCGCGCACCGACTGCTAAGGTCATACGGCATCGCCAATTCTCCTACCATGCTAGGAGGTTAAAGTCAGGTTAGGTCAAAATTATCCAGCGGCCCCTGCCGGGGATTGAACCCGGGACCTATTGATCAGGAAGCAGCCGCTCTACCAACTGAGCTACTCCGCCCCACCACCCACCCTGCAATATTAATGCTAGGGGCTTTACAACGCACTATCTTGTAAGGTCACACGGCCTTATTACTATATAGCTATATAGGTCCAACAGTATAGCTGGCTTGGTCGAATTGATTTGCAGCGGCTCAGTAGCGTAGTACGTTGATGCCCGCCTCTGGTTCAAGAGGCTCAGGGTTCAATTCCCGATCAAGATGCATTGTTTTTAGTGGTAACGTTCGTGAACAAAGGCATTTCAAGGGTAGCCGTTCAGTTCAAATTCAGTCAAAATAAGGGCGCCACCCGGTAAGGCAATTACTTGATTTGCCTCTCCCTGCTAATGCTAATGGCCCCATGTGAGCTGAGCGGGGGGGGGGGGGGGGGGGGGGGGGGGGGGGGGGGGGGGGGGGGGGGGGGGGGGGGGGGGGG
>JBCBCR010000376.1:0-686 GCA_038530495.1 Pseudomonadota bacterium
CACCCCGGACTCGGACTTGAGCCAGCCATAGGCGTTCTGGCCGCTGATCTTGTAGGTGGCCGATTTGATCCCGGCCTCGTCCCCACCCTGTTCGGACTGCAATTCGACCTTGTAGCCCTTCTTCTCGGCCCAGCGGACATACATCCGCGCCAGCATCGACGCCCAATCGCAGCTTTCGGTGCCGCCCGCACCCGAGTTGATCTCGAGGAAGGTGTCATTGCCGTCGGCTTCGCCATCCAGCAGCGCCTCAAGCTCTTTTTGTGCCGCCGTTTCGGCCAGCGCGCGCAAGGCCTCTTCGGCGTCTGCGACGACCTCATCGTCCTCT
Source organism: Pseudomonadota bacterium (assembly GCA_038530495.1). GTDB lineage: Bacteria > Pseudomonadota > Alphaproteobacteria > Rhodobacterales > Rhodobacteraceae > Tateyamaria. The sequence goes on from JBCBCR010000376.1 coordinate 326, forward strand.
TCCATCTCGCCCAGTTCAATGAGTTCGATATTGTCGCTGAGGTCCTGCTTGATCCGGTCATGTGTTTCCATCGCGTCGACCAGCATCTGACGTTCGCGCATCAGCTTTTGCGCCCGCGCGGGATCGTTCCAAAGCTCGGGGTCCTCGGTCATCGCGTTCAGCTCTTCCAGCCGATGCGGCGCCGTTTCCCAGTCGAGGCGCTGTTTCAGCAGGTCGAGCGACTTCTCGATCTCTTCGACGATATTTGTGATTTCCGCACGCATGGTCGCAGGCTACCTCTTGGTCAGGCGCATCCAATAACACTCTATCCGACAGGGTGAAAAGTGCCGTTTTCCGGGCCGGGACGCATGGTGCGACGCGG
>JBCBCR010000377.1:0-682 GCA_038530495.1 Pseudomonadota bacterium
CGGCCCGGCGAGCCTGATCGCCGGCGCTCGGCCAGGGGACGTTTTCACAGCACGCTCAACACAAAACGCTCCGGCCCGGCCATGACACAATCCCTTCCCCAGATCCGAATTTTCGACACCACGTTGCGCGACGGCGAGCAAAGCCCCGGCGCGTCGATGACCCTGCGAGAAAAGCTCGAACTCGCCGAATTGCTCGACGAGATGGGCGTGGACATCATCGAAGCAGGGTTTCCTGCAGCCTCGCCAGGTGACTTCGAAGCGGTCAGCGAAGTGGCGCGACAGGCGAAAAATGCCGTCATATGCGGCCTCGCCCGCTCCACTGACAACGATATTGACCGAGCCGGCGAGGCGGTGAAACACGCCGCCCAGCCGCGCATCCACACCTTTATCTCCACCAGCCCCGTGCACATGAAGCACAAGCTGAAAATGGGCGCGAATGCCGTGCTTGAGGCCGTCGGCCGGTCGGTGACCCGCGCGCGCCAGCACACGGACGACGTTGAGTGGAGCGCTGAGGACGCGACCCGCACCGAGTTCGATTTCCTTTGCAAATGCGTCGATGCGGCGATTGCTGCGGGCGCGACCACGATCAATCTGCCCGATACGGTGGGCTACTCCCACCCGGAGGAATATGGCGCGCTTATCTCCCGCGTGATGGAAGCGGTACCGAACAGCGACAAGGCCG
>JBCBCR010000378.1:0-660 GCA_038530495.1 Pseudomonadota bacterium
GCCGAGCGCCTGACAGAGCATTTCGGCGGCGCAAAACTGTATCTCAAGCGCGATGAGCTGAACCATACCGGCGCGCACAAGATCAACAATTGCCTTGGTCAGGTGCTTTTGGCCCTGCGCATGGGCAAGACTCGGATCATCGCCGAGACGGGCGCAGGCCAGCATGGCGTTGCCACCGCCACCGTCTGTGCACGCTTCGGGCTGCCCTGCACCGTGTTCATGGGCGAGACCGATGTGGAGCGCCAGAAGCCGAACGTCTTCCGCATGAAACTGCTCGGCGCAGAGATCGTGCCCGTCAGCTCTGGCACCGGCACGCTGAAGGATGCGATGAACGAGGCCCTGCGCGACTGGGTGACGAATGTGGAGAGCACATTCTATGTCATCGGCACGGCGGCGGGCCCGCACCCCTACCCTGAGCTTGTGCGCGACTTCCAGTCCATCATCGGACGCGAGGCGCGTGCGCAGATCCTGGAGCGCGAAGGCCGCCTGCCCGACGCCATCATGGCCTGCATTGGCGGCGGCTCGAACGCCATCGGGCTGTTCCATCCCTTCCTGGAAGATGAAGGCGTACGCATGATCGGGGTTGAGGCCGCAGGCCATGGCGTTGAGAGCGGCCAACATGCCGCCAGCCTGAATGGCGGTGAGCCCGGCATCCTGCAC
>JBCBCR010000379.1:0-655 GCA_038530495.1 Pseudomonadota bacterium
TGCGCCAGCAAGAGCGACCCCTTCACCCCCTGCGCACAGGCCAGCGCTGCCAGCGGCCCCTTGAGGCGCGCCGGATCGTCGAAGCGGGTAAAGTGGTAAAGGGCCGCGATGTGATACATGCGCGGGCAAATACGCCCCACGCCGCGGCCAGACAAGGGCGTGAGTTGACGCGGCCCCGTCCCGCGCCTAGCCAGAAAGCCAAAGGAGACAGCCCATGACCCACGCCCTGATCGTGATTGACGTCCAGAACGATTTTTGCCCCGGTGGCGCGCTGGCCGTGCCGGGCGGGGACGAGATCGTCGGCGGCATCAATGCCCTCATGGACGCGGCCGAGGCCGTCGTGCTGACACAGGACTGGCACCCGGCGGGCCATTCCAGCTTTGCCAGCAGCCACGATGGCAAGGCCCCCTACGACATGGTGGACATGCCCTATGGCCCGCAAGTGCTGTGGCCCGATCACTGCATTCAAGGCACCGATGGCGCGGCGTTTCACGCGGCCCTGAACGTGGACCGGGCCGAAATGATCGTGCGCAAAGGCTACCGCCCGCAGATCGACAGCTATTCGGCGCTGTTCGAAAACGACCACAGCACCCCAACAGGGCTTGAAGGGTACTTGCGCAGCCGCGGCGTGGGTGCGGTCACCATGGTTGGCCTC
>JBCBCR010000380.1:0-651 GCA_038530495.1 Pseudomonadota bacterium
GTGTTGGCCGGGTCATGGGGGTTGAGCGGGCCGTCCTTGGAAAAAATGCCTTCGGCAAACACCTCGGCATTGTCCTTTGGCCGATAACCCAAGTGTTGAGCTTTGGCATTGTCGACCGGGGCGCGGTCATTGTTGGACACGCCATAGACCACGCTGAACCCCGTGATGGGTGTGGTGATGGCCTGTTCGACCAAGTGGATGAGATCATCATAGCTCAGCCACGTGCCGATGGCGCGGCTGTTTGATACCTGCGCGCAGGACAGAATGCGCATGCACACGGCCTCCAGCCCCCGTTTGTCCCAATAGAGCGAAGCAAGGTCTTCGGCAAAACACTTAGCCAGCCCGTAAAATGTGTCGGGCTTGTGGGGTGCATCAATGCCGATAAACTCGGTCTTCTTGTGCATGCCGACGGCGTGGATAGACGAGGCATAGACCACCCGGCGCAACGTGTTGCGATAGGCCGCTTCCCAGACCGTGTAGGCGCCATAAAAATTTGGCCCCCACAGCACATCCATAGGCGCTTCATCGCCCACTGCGCCAAAATGCACGACCATGTCGGCTCCATCCAAAAGCGACACCATGGCATCAAGATCGGTAATATCCGCCTGCACATAGGCTTCATTGTCCGCCAGGTTCGACACGCCCGCGGCA
>JBCBCR010000381.1:0-645 GCA_038530495.1 Pseudomonadota bacterium
CCGCGCTGGTCGAAGACCCCGCGCATCGGGCGATCTACGTGTTTAATCACTTTGAATACGACAGCGGGACCTTGTCCGAGGAATATCAACGCGACCTCGCCTCGAATCAGGTGGACGGGGCCGAGATTTCGCTGCCGGTGAACTACTTCCCGGACGACGATCCAACGGCACGGCCCTTGAACCTGTGGCGCAGTCACGCGCACCTTCTTTATGGCAACTGGATTTCGGAAATCTATCTGACCACCCCATACGATGCCTCGCTCATCGGACAGGCCCAGACAGATTTGAGAAAACGGACCACATGAACCTAGCCATCAAAGTCGCTCTCCTCTTTGCCGTGCTGGCGTTGACGGGGTGCGGGGCGATTATCCGCAACGAAGCCGCCAAGACCGAGGCGCGCGCCGAAGAGCGCTATCCCCCCATAGGGCAATTCGTCGAGGTCGAGGGCGTGCGGGTGCACTACGTCATCGAAGGGTCCGGGCCGGACGTTGTGTTGATCCACGGCGCGTCGGGCAACGTGCGCGCTTGCACATTCGAATTCGTGGACCGGATCAAGGACCGCTACCGCGTGATCGTCATGGACCGTCCCGGTATGGGCTGGACGGACCGCCTGCCAGGTTTCGGCGGGCCGTTCGCGACCGAGGC
>JBCBCR010000382.1:0-643 GCA_038530495.1 Pseudomonadota bacterium
GGGACTGAACGCCCTGTGTGGTGTTGAAGACGAGTTGGATGTTGCCATTGATCATGGCGTCCACAATATGCGGCTGACCTTCGATCACCTTGTTGATCGGGGCAACGGCGAGGCCTTGTTCCTCCAGGAAGCCCGCGGTGCCGCGGGTGGCGACGATTTCGAAGCCCATGTCTATCAGCGACCTGATCGGTTCGATGAGCGCTGGCTTGTCGGCGTCCTTTACGGAGACGAACACGCATCCCTCACGTGGGAGCTCAACGCCAGCTGCGGTCTGCGATTTGAGAAAAGCCGCGCCGAAATCATCGTCCCAGCCCATGACCTCTCCGGTGGAGCGCATTTCCGGCCCAAGAACGGGGTCGACATCCTGGAAGCGACTGAACGGGAATACAGCTTCCTTCACCGCGATCCGAGAGGGTTTGGCGCTCGACACGTCAAATTGGTCAAGGCGTTCACCGGCCATGAGTTTCGCGGCAATGTTGGCGACAGGCGTGCCAACGGCCTTCGCCACGAAGGGCACGGTGCGTGAGGCACGCGGATTGGCTTCAAGCACGAAGATATCATCGTCTTTGATCGCGAACTGGATGTTGATCAGGCCGCGCACGTTCAGCGCTTTCGCGAGGGCCGTTGCCTGCTAGGCCAGGCG
>JBCBCR010000383.1:0-627 GCA_038530495.1 Pseudomonadota bacterium
GGCAATCTGTGGATTCAGGGCGGGCCGCGCAGCCGCAAGTTCTTCCCGGATGAACCCGCGCGCGCGCCTGCACTGAACAAGACACCGCTGGTGAAATGGCACCGGTCCTATGCCTATGTCAGTTCGACGCATATGCTTCTGCCCCGGTCGCTGAACATGGTCTATGACGACCAAGGCGGAGAAAAGGCGTCGGGCGTTCTGCTCCATACGAAATTCATCGACACATTTACGACCAAGGCGCAGGAAGAGCTGAAGCGCAAGCAGCACTATGCCGGGTCTGTGGAGTACAAGGCCTATGCCAGTGGCCTGACGGACGATCCAGACCTGTGGTCGAAATGGTCCGAGAAATACATCAACTGGCGCCAGCTTGAGATTTTGGGGCTGATGTCCAAGGGGAACTGGGCATGAGCGCCGAGACCCTGCGCGAGGAGACTGGCGACGGCCAGTTGGGGATCATCATGTTGGTCCACACGGCGCTACACCGTGCCCAGCAAGTGGCGCGGCACTGGGCGGCGTCGGGCTGTCCGGTCGTGATCCATGTCGACCGCCACGTGAAACGCGCTGTCCACGATCAGTTCGTCGCCGATCTGTCGGACGAGCCGCTGGTCAGCTTCTCTGCCCGGCATC
>JBCBCR010000384.1:0-622 GCA_038530495.1 Pseudomonadota bacterium
ATTTCTTCCTTTACGCGAGGCGGTGGACGTGAGACACACGCGGTGGGCCAGGCGCCCCCAACGGCGCCCAGCCTATCTGTAAGGATAGGAGTACAAACAGATGAGCACTGCTCCCAAGCCGGAGACGCGTCCAGCGTGTCCGCACTTTTCGTCCGGTCCCACCGCCAAGCGGCCCGGCTTTTCCTTCTCACAATTAGAGACCGCGGCCCTCGGCCGCTCGCACCGGTCGAAAGATGCCAAGGCGAAGCTGAAAGAAGCCATCGACCGCACGCGGGTCACGCTCGGTGTGCCAGAGGACTATCTCATCGGCATCGTGCCGGCCTCTGATACGGGCGCTGTCGAGATGGCGATGTGGACCATGCTGGGCGAGCGCCCGGTGGACATCTTTGCCTGGGAAAGCTTCGGCAAGGACTGGGTGAAGGACGCCCTGGACGAGCTCACCGATGTGGATGCCGCCATCCACACGGCTGACTATGGCGAGCTGCCGGACTTCGCGGCCGCGCGCGAGACGGCCGATATTATTTTCACCTGGAACGGCACGACCAGCGGCGTGCGCGTGCCGAACGCCGACTGGATCAAACCGAACCCGGACCGGCCGGTCCGGGTTCGGTTTGATCCAGTC
>JBCBCR010000385.1:0-618 GCA_038530495.1 Pseudomonadota bacterium
CTGATCCAGCAGTACTTCATCATGCGCAGGAATGGTGTCGAGACGCAGCTCGACAAGCTAATCGCCCGGCTGCGCGGCGGCGGCGGTGAAAAGCCCGCCGAATGACCGAGGACGCTGCGCCGGAATTCAGCGACGACCAGATCGAAACCGGCCGCAAGCTTTTTGCAGGGCCAATCACTTTCGTGAAAGGCGTGGTGGACCTCGTTCACCTGCCGCCAGGCGACCGGAACGAAGTGGCGTTCGCCGGTCGCTCCAATGTCGGCAAGTCGTCGCTGATCAATGCGCTGACGAACCGCAAAGGGCTCGCGCGGACCTCCGCCGAACCCGGCAAGACGCGCGAAATCAACTATTTCGACCTCGGCGAGGGGAAAGCCTGGCTCGTTGACCTCCCAGGCTTCGGCTACGCGAAGGTTTCCAAGGCGCAGGCAGCCCACTGGATTGCACTGACGAAGGACTATCTGCGCGGGCGCGCGGCCCTGCGCCGCGTGTTTCTACTGGTCGACATTCGCCGCGGCCTGATGCCCGCCGATGAAGAGGTCATGGACCTTCTCGACAGGGCTGCGGTGAATTATCAGATCGTCCTGACAAAAGCCGACAAGGTGAAACCCACTCGCGCCG
>JBCBCR010000386.1:0-604 GCA_038530495.1 Pseudomonadota bacterium
CCCCCCCCCCCCCCCCCCCCCCCCCCCCCCCCCCCCCCCCCCCCCCCCCCCGGCCCCCGGCCCCCCCCCCCCGCCCACGGCCCCGCAAGCCCTTTCCCCCCCGAAATGTCTGAGCTCCTATAGTAAAAGCATAGGTGGAGGTGGTCGGAGGTAATGATAGAACCGGCGCCCAGTCCCCCCCCCCCCGAAATATGGTCCTCGATCCGCCACTGGCAGAAGCCCATTACTTAGGGTGGGGGGGGGGGGCTTGTCGGGTCATTGAGGGGGCATCACCGAATATTGAGGGACTCGAGCCCCCAAATGTGTGGAAATTTGCGTCCCTGAGTGTCCGCCAAATCCTATCGATATTTCGGGTGTCGCCATCGACCTTTCAGAGGGGCGTCGTAAATGCATTGCTTAAAGGGGGCACAGAGGATCCATCGGAGGAGGGGGAAGGGGGATGGCAGTGGCGGATCCAGGATCACCGATGAGGGGGGGGGGGGCAGGTTTTTGCCCAGGGGGCCATGTTTTGCCCAGGTTCAAGGGCGGACGCAGGACCGCCGTTTGGGGGGGGGGGCAACTCGGGAAAAATCGTGAAAACATAGTGTTTTTGAAGAAAATTAGC
>JBCBCR010000387.1:0-559 GCA_038530495.1 Pseudomonadota bacterium
CCGATCTACGCGCTGTAATACAGCGCGTCTTAGGCATATGATTGTCCGTTTTGTCCTCGTAAGTTTAGACACAATGAATGGATTCTAACAAGATTATGTACCTTGAGTCTCACAAAGCATAGGGACGGCCGCCCCTATCAGGTCCAGGGGCGGATATAGGATTTTGCTACGGGGGGGGGGCGAAATATGAAAAATAGCATGCCGACTCGCTTGCTTCGCACGCTTGCCTGTAAAAAGGCTATCTCGCCTTCGCTAAGGGGAGGGGGGCTAAAGCCGTATCAGCCCCACTCCCCTGGATCCGTACCTGATCAAGTCAATCACCCATACTTCAGTTACCAGCTGACATTCGTCGGGTAGATATTGCGCGCCGAAGCGTTTCATGAGAATCGATCCCATGCCTCCACGCGTTCTGCTACAGCACAACTTCTGAGCAAGTCCAGCGCTCTACCATCTGAGCTACCGGGGCAGCTTATCAATCGTTAAACAATATATTATATATTTTATATTTTACATGTATGCATGCAGGTGACATAGGAAATATTATTACCGAGCGGGCGCG
>JBCBCR010000388.1:0-607 GCA_038530495.1 Pseudomonadota bacterium
CCTCGGAAATGTACGGCCTCGTGCAGGAGATCCCGCAGTCGGAGACGACGCGCTTCTACCCCCGCTCGCCCTACGGCGTGGCAAAGGTTTATGGCCATTACATCACCATGAACTACCGCGAGAGCTTTGACATGCACGCCTCTTGCGGGATCCTGTTCAACCACGAAAGCCCGCTGCGCGGGAAGGAATTCGTGACCCGCAAGATCACCCTGGCGCTGGCGGCGATCGCGCACGGGTCCGAGCATCCGCTGGTGCTGGGTAACCTCGATGCCAAGCGGGACTGGGGTTTTGCCGGCGACTACGTGCAGGGCATGTGGATGATGCTGCAGCAGCCCGAAGCGGATGATTACGTTCTGGCCACCGGCGTCACCACGCCGATCCGCGACTTTGTCCGCTTCGCCGGTGAGGCGCTGGGGATGGACCTCGAGTTCTCCGGCGAGGGGGTCGAGGAAAAGGCCGTCGACCGCAAGACCGGCAAGCAGATCGTCGAGATTTCCGAGAAATTCTTCCGCCCCGCCGAGGTTGACCTGCTGATTGGTGACCCGGCCAAGGCTCAGGCCAAGCTGGGCTGGAAAGCAACCGTGGATATCCGCGGCCTGGCCGAGAT
>JBCBCR010000389.1:0-607 GCA_038530495.1 Pseudomonadota bacterium
GCCGTGGAGCCGGGGCGCACTACCGCGCGCGGCTGCCAGGTGTATTTCCCGGTCCAATCCCGGGTCCATTTCGCGGTATCGGCGCCGGTGAGCACGTAGCTATCGCCCAGTTCGGCGCGCAGGGTATCGAGTATCTCCATGGGGCGGGACAGAACCGCGCCTTTGCGCTTTGGGCAAGCCCGAATTCCGGCTTGACGCCCCCCTCTGATGCCCCTAGTGACGCGGCCCATGGCGCGGTAGCTCAGCTGGTTAGAGCGCTCGACTCATAATCGAGAGGTCGGGAGTTCAAGTCTCCCCCACGCCACCACTTCCCTTCAGGTCCTACGGGTCAATCAGCCCCTCGCGCACCGCGCAGACGATGAGGCTCGCCGTCGAATGCACGCCGAGCTTGCGCATGAGCGAGGTGCGGTGGCTGTCCACCGTCTTGATGGAGATACTCAGCGCCTCGGCAATGGCCGCGTTCGTCTTGCCTGCCGCGATGGCTTCCAGCGTCTGGATCTCCCGTGGGGAGAGCGACAGCGCCTCACTGCCCTCGGGAAAGACCGTCTCACCGGCGAGGATCGCGCGAATGCCGTCGCAGAGCGCCTCCGGCGGGGCGGATTTCAGG
>JBCBCR010000390.1:0-606 GCA_038530495.1 Pseudomonadota bacterium
TGCGCAAATCTGGCATGTCGGCTCCGTGCGTCGCCCGGGCATCACGCCGGGTGGAGATGCCCCGGGCTATGGTCCCAGCGGCATGGCGATGCCCAATAAAGTCACCGGCCACGTCATGACCGACGCGGACATTGCCGACACCATCGCGGCCTATGCCAAAGCTGCGGCGGACGGGAAGGCGGTGGGCTTTGACGCCATCGAAATCCACGGTGCCCACGGTTATCTGGTGGACCAGTTTTTCTGGGGCGGCACAAACCAGCGGGACGATGGCTGGGGTGGTGATTTGGGCGCGCGGTCGCGCTACGGCATCGAAGTCGTGAAGGCCGTCCGCGCCGCCGTCGGGCCGGACTATCCGGTGATCCTGCGCTGGTCGCAGTGGAAACAGCAGGACTATGAAAGCCGCCTGGCGGAGACGCCGGAAGCGCTCGGCGCTTTCCTCGCGCCCCTGTCCGATGCGGGTGTGGACATTTTCCATTGCTCCACCCGTCGGTTTTGGGAGCCGGAGTTTGACGGCAGCGATCTGAACCTCGCGGGCTGGACGAAAAAGCTCACCGGCAAACCCACCATCACCGTTGGGAGCGTGGGGCTGAACGCCGAATTTCTGCC
>JBCBCR010000391.1:0-598 GCA_038530495.1 Pseudomonadota bacterium
TTTATCGGTCTGGGCAATATGGGCGGCGGAATGGCCGCTAATCTGGCCAAAGCGGGACATGAAGTGATCGGTTTCGATCTGGCTCCCGTAGAAGTCTCAGGCGTGAGCATGGTGGGCGATGCATCTAGCGCGGTCCAAGGATCCGACGTTGTCATCACCATGCTGCCCAATGGCGCAATTCTGAAATCTGTGTTTGCAGAAATCAAAGCGGCTTTGGCAGAAGGCAGCCTGTTGATCGATTGTTCCACCGTGGATGTGCAATCCTCAAGGGATGTTCATTCTGAGGCGGCTTCCGCCAACGTCCTGACGCTGGACGCGCCTGTTTCCGGCGGGATCGGCGGTGCGAATGCGGGCACGCTAACCTTCATGGTTGGGGGCAGCGAAGCAGCCTTTGCCAAAGGGGCACCGCTCTTTGACATTATGGGTCAAAAGGCGGTCCATTGTGGTGAGGCTGGCGCGGGGCAGGCCGCCAAGATCTGCAACAACATGCTGCTTGGAATCTCGATGATCGGGTCTTGTGAAGCCTTCGCTTTGGGGGACAAGCTGGGGCTTGATCCGGCCAAGCTGTTTGACGTTGTGTCCACGTCTTCCGGGTCTT
>JBCBCR010000392.1:0-596 GCA_038530495.1 Pseudomonadota bacterium
CCCCAGAGCAAAGCGAGAACCCCGAGGACACCGCAGAGACAGAGAGCCGCGCCGCCCCTTCTTCTGGCCGAAGATATCCCGGGCGTCCTCGCGTCTGACGGACGCAACAGGACTGGCGCGCGCAACATCGCGGTGCGCCCCGTCAGCCCGGCCTAGAACCGTTCGGCCCGCAGGACCTGTGCGTCGGTCACGCAGACCACGCCGATATGGCGTTCGACCACGGCAAAGGCGGCCTCGAGCAGCGGTTCGAGCCGTTCGGGCCGGATGATGCAGATGAATTGCAGCATGCCCGCGCGCCCGACCTGACCTTCGCGGCTCCACACACCCGATCGGCCCGACCCGCCGCGCACGGGCAAGACGGTGTAGCCGGTGATGTCGACCGTCTCCAACGCCTCGCGCAGGGTGAAACCTTCCGAGATCGCGCTTTGCCGCGAGGCGGGTGTGGTGGACCTGGTCGAGGTGAAGATCGGCTATGACGGCATCGTGCTCGCCACAGGCAAGGCCGCGCCGGACTTCAACCTCACCAAGGAGCAGATCTGGCGCGCGCTCGCGGTCGAGATCCCCGATGGACAGGGTGGCTGGAAGGAGAATGACAC
>JBCBCR010000393.1:0-593 GCA_038530495.1 Pseudomonadota bacterium
GGTCTCAAGGGCGTCATCGCGGTGATGGCCAAGCACAATCGCATCGCAGCCTTCTTCCCGCGCGATGCGGTAAAGTATACCGCGCCGCAAGCGAGAGCATAGCGCGCAGAAGGTTCGGTCCGCCGAGATTTTCTCTGTGACGATGGAATAGGTATCCTCGGTCTCAATCCGGTATGGCACACCTGTTTGGTCAAGCCATTCGGGCAGGATATGTTTGGGAAAACCCGGTTGGCCCTGATCCAGATTGCAGGCGAGCAGATCAACCGGTAAAGCGCCCTGCCATTGCAGATCTAGCAAGACCGATAGCAAGCCATAACTATCTTTGCCACCTGATAAACAGACCAGCCACTTTGGGCGTTTGTCTACCGTTCGATCGATGAGCCCGTACTGATCGACAACCTGTAGAGCGTTGCGCACAAGCCGTTTGCGAAGCTTTTTAAAGCTGACGCTGGAAGGCACATCTTTGAAGATTGGGGGAACGGTAGAGAACGCGCTATCGGCCATGGCCGTTATTCCCCCAATCAGCCGTAAAGCGCAAGCGTGAAGGATCAGATGTCAGGCCGCTTTGTTCCAATAGGATTTCGCCGCAGATT
>JBCBCR010000394.1:0-589 GCA_038530495.1 Pseudomonadota bacterium
CCTAACTGCAGCCACCGTGCTGGGCCTCGCAACCGGGGCCCACGCTGCCGGCGGCGCAGGCGAGGTCACCGACTATGACTTCTCCTTCGAGGGGCCTTTCGGCACCTTTGACCAGATGCAGCTCCAGCGCGGCCTTCAGGTCTACACTGAGATCTGTTCGGCCTGTCACGGCCTGAAATTCGTGGCCTTCCGCAATCTCAGCGACGAAGGTGGCCCCATGCTGCCGGAAGAGCAGATGCGCGCTTATGCTGAGCAGTTCGTCCTGTACGACTGGGATGCTAACCCGGAATATATCGATCCCGAGACCGAAGATCAGGTGACCTTCACCCCGGCTGATACGTTCCCTGCGAATGAGATGATGCTGGCACCGGACCTCAGCCTGATGGCCAAGGCCCGCGCCGGTTTCCACGGGCCATACGGCACCGGGATCAGCCAGTTCGTCAACGGTATGGGTGGCCCTGAATACATCGCCTCCCTGCTGACCGGCTACGCTGAGCCGCCAGAATGTGCTCCGGATGACTTTGACGGGTTCTACAACACGGCCTTCGCGGCCGGTGGTTACCCGGAAGAGTGCAAATACGAAGACGGC
>JBCBCR010000395.1:0-587 GCA_038530495.1 Pseudomonadota bacterium
GGGCGGGCTCCACATCCACCTCGATCTCACCCTCGCCGACAATCGGCATGGCGAACTGGCTGATCTGATAGCCCTGGGGCAGGTCGGGGTAGAAATAATTCTTCCGATCGAAGCGGGAGACCTCATTGATCTGCGCATTAAGGCCCAGCCCCGTGCGCACCGCCTGTTCCACGCATTTGGAATTGATCACAGGCAGCATGCCGGGCATGGCCGCGTCCACTAGGGAGACATTGTGATTTGGGTCTGCGCCAAAGGCCGTGCTCGCGCCGGAGAACAGCTTCGCCTCGCTTTTCACCTGCGCATGGATTTCCAGCCCCATGACGAGTTCCCACTCGCCGGTGTCGCCTTCGAGGATGTAAGGGGGGCGCTCAGTGCTCATTCGCAAATCCGTATGATCGTGCCGTCAATCGCGCACCCATAGCGGCGCAAGACGGGGCTTGTCGAGATGGCGCGCGCGCACCGCCCCGGACTGTTTCGAAACTGAAACGGAAACGTGCTACTTTGGCGAGGCTGCGGGGGCAGCGTGGGAGGACGCATTATGGACATTAATGAAGAGAAGCTGCACGAGTTTGTCGGCAAGATGCTGG
>JBCBCR010000396.1:0-582 GCA_038530495.1 Pseudomonadota bacterium
TCGCGCGACGCCTGATCGGTTTCCTTCGACAACGCTTCGCGCTCTATTTTCAACTGGATGATGCGGCGGTCCAATTCGTCCAATTCTTCGGGCTTTGAATCCACCTGCATGCGCAGGCGCGATCCCGCCTCGTCCATCAAATCGATGGCTTTGTCCGGCAAAAAGCGATCCGTAATGTAACGGTTCGAAAGAGTGGCCGCAGACACCAAAGCGCTGTCGGCGATGCGCACGCCGTGGTGGAGTTCGTATTTCTCCTTGATGCCCCGCAGGATCGAAATCGTGTCTTCCACCGTAGGTTCGCTGATGAAAACCGGCTGGAACCGCCGCGCCAAAGCTGCGTCTTTTTCAAAGTGCTTGCGGTAATCATCCAGCGTCGTTGCGCCCACGCAGTGCAATTCACCCCGCGCCAAGGCGGGCTTGAGAAGGTTTGACGCATCCATCGCCCCATCAGCCTTTCCCGCACCGACGAGGGTGTGCATTTCATCGATGAACAGCACGATGCCGCCGTCGGCGCTTTGAACCTCCGACAGCACGGCCTTCAGCCGCTCTTCAAATTCACCGCGGTATTTCGCACCGGCAATC
>JBCBCR010000397.1:0-577 GCA_038530495.1 Pseudomonadota bacterium
GCGGCCAGCGCCGCGCTGCTGATGGGCGGATGCGGCAGCGGCGGTGAGAGCGCCGGGACGGATGAGACCGAGGCAACGGACATTGCGCTTGAGCCTGCGCCGCCGCGAGAGGCGGTGATCCGCGACGCGAACGAGGGCGACCTGATCCCCTTCCCGCTGCATCCCGCGCGCAGCCTCGCCGGGCCCGACACGCATGAAGCGGCGATGAGCTTCTTCGAGATCGAGGTGCCTGCGGGAACGGCCGGCGCGCCGCCACACACCCACGCCTATGAGGACGAGTTCTTCTACGTTCGCGAGGGCCGCATCACCTTCATGGCCGGCGACCAGCGCCGCACCATCGGCGCGGGCGGCTTCGTGCTCTTGCCCCGCGGCGGCCAGCACGCCTTCTGGAACGACACCGAAGACGACGCGATCCTGTTGCTCGGCACATCCGAAGGCGAGTTCGGGGATTTCTTCGATGCCGTGGCGATGGCGGTGCGCGAGGAGAACGCGGCGCGGCCCGATGAGATCGGCGCGATCGTCGGGCGCCTGGGCGCAGCGCGCGGCATCGCCATCGACATGTCCGCGGTTCCAGCTG
>JBCBCR010000398.1:0-576 GCA_038530495.1 Pseudomonadota bacterium
GTTTCCCATGTGATGCCGCTTGTCGGTCATCTATCACCTCAGCAAAAGGAAGCACGTTATGTTCCGTACCACCCTTATCGCCGCGGCTGCCGCCGCCGCCCTGTCCACCGCCGCATTCGCCGGTGCAAAGAAAGATATCGTCGACACCGCCGTGGGCGCGGGTTCGTTCGAAACGCTGGTTGCTGCCGTGCAAGCCGCGGGCCTGGTTGACACGCTGAAGGGCGACGGCCCGTTCACCGTCTTCGCCCCGACGGATGACGCCTTTGCCGCGCTGCCCGAGGGCACGGTGGAAAGCCTGCTCCTGCCGGAGAACCAGGACCAGCTCGTCGCGATCCTGACCTACCACGTTGTGCCGGGTAAGGTGATGTCCACGGACCTGTCCGATGACATGATGGCCGCGACCGTGAACGGCGCCGAAATCATGATTGACCTCGACAACGGTGTGATGGTCAACACGGCCTCCGTCGTGTCCGCTGACATCGAAGCATCGAACGGCGTGATCCACGTGATCGACTCCGTGATCCTGCCGCCGGAATCCTGATCCCAGCGGAAGTCTACGGGAAAGGCCTCGCTCCG
>JBCBCR010000399.1:0-575 GCA_038530495.1 Pseudomonadota bacterium
CGCGGGATGTCGCGGGAGGTGGTCACGTCGGCGTTCTTGAAGTCGTCCCAGTCGACGCGGAAAAAGGTCATCGCCTGATCGTAGGCGGGGTTGTCGGCGCGCAGCTTGCTGATGACGCGTTCCTGTCGGGCGCAGGTGCCGCACCATGTGGCGGAGTAGTCGACGAACACGGTTTTGCCGTCAGCGAGGGCGGCGTCGATGGCACCGGGGGTGTAGTCGATCATGTCGGCGGCGGCGGCCAGCGGGGTCAGCGCGATAGCGCAGGCGGCAAGGAAGGTACGGCGAAGCATGGTCAGTCCTTTCATACGGTTACAGGGCAACAGATAGGTCTTGGAGCCAGATTGGCATCACTTGGATCGCCCATGCCTCGATCACGTGGTGGACGCCGAAAAACAGCATCAGTCCCACCGCGAGGAAGGTGACCCCAAGGATCGGTTTGGAGCGTTCGGCGAGGCCGCGCAGGGCGGTGGCGCGTTTGCGGATCGCTTCGCGCGCGCCGAGGCCGATGCCCAGGATCAGGGTGGAGACGCCAAGCGCGAAGAAGATCATGATGAGCGTGACATAGCCGAGGTTTT
>JBCBCR010000400.1:0-573 GCA_038530495.1 Pseudomonadota bacterium
TCCCCGTCGAACCCGATGACGACCGCCGGGCGATGTGTCGTTTCCTTGATGCGCGACGCCACGATGCCCACGACACCGGGGTGCCAGCCATCGGCGGCTGCCCAGACCAGCGGCGCGTCGAGGCCCCGGTCCTCGGCCTGCTCCAGCGCGGCAGCCCGCACCGCAGCCTCGATATCGCGGCGTTCGGTGTTGAGATGATCGAGCCGTTCGGCCAATGCCGCGGCCTCGTGCGGGTCATTCGTGGCCAAAAGCCGCGCGCCCAAATCCGCCGTGCCCACGCGCCCGCCCGCGTTGATCCGCGGCCCCAGAACAAAGCCCAGATGATAGGCGGTGGGGGCCGTATCCATGCGCGCAAGATCGGCCAAGGCCGTCAGCCCGGGACGCGTGCGCCGCGCCAGAACCTGCAGGCCCGTGCGCACAAAGGCGCGGTTCACGCCAATCAACGGTGCCACATCCGCAACCGTGGCGAGCGCCACGAGATCAAGCATCGCCATCAGGTCGGGGGTCTTGGCAGACACGGCGCGCAACTGGCGCCCGGCCTCCACAAGGATCAGGAACACGACCGCGGCGGCA
>JBCBCR010000401.1:0-567 GCA_038530495.1 Pseudomonadota bacterium
CATGCCCAACTATCAAAGCGTGGCGGATCAACAGGTCCGCGATCTGTTCCGCCACATCTGGGATGGTGTGGAGATCGACGCCAAGCCCGGTTTGACGGTCGTGGAAATTGTGGACGCGATGTACCGCGGTGAGATCAAGGGCATGTACATCATGGGCGAAAACCCCGCCATGTCCGACCCCGACGTGGAACACGCCCGCAAGGCGCTGGCCAATCTCGACCACCTGGTGGTGCAGGACATTTTCCTGAACGAAACCGCAAATTTCGCCGATGTGGTTTTGCCCGCATCCGCCTGGCCGGAAAAAACCGGCACGGTGACCAACACCAACCGGCAGGTGCAGATGGGCCGCAAGGCCCTGGACGCCCCAGGCGAGGCCCGCGAAGATTGGCGCATCACCGTCGACCTCGCCCGCCGTGTGGGCCTCGATTGGGACTATGACGACCCCCGCGAGATTTTCGACGAAATGAAAATGTCGATGCGCTCGCTGCATCACATCACGTGGAACCGTCTCGAAAACGAAGGGGCCGTGACCTACCCTTGCTCATCGCCGGAGGATCCTGGCCAATC
>JBCBCR010000402.1:0-567 GCA_038530495.1 Pseudomonadota bacterium
GTTCTGACCGATCCCGCGACCTATCAGGCGGACCCGGATGAGGCTTGGCGCCGTGTCAAGACGCGCACCAATTCGGGCAAGTTCCTCGCGATCGTGCGGGAGCTCGCGCGGTTTCGGGAGGCGTATGCGCAGGAGCGCAATGTGCCACGCAACCGGGTGTTCAAGGACGATGCGCTGGTTGAACTTGCCTCAACCAAACCGCAATCAGAGAAGGATCTGGGCCGGTCGCGCCTGCTTTTGCGCGAAGCCCGCAAAGGCGATATCGCGGCGGGTATCCTTGCGGCGATCAAAGCCGGGCTCGCGGTCAAGCCGGAGGATGCGCCACGGGTCGAAAATGGTCGCGACAAGTTGCAGGTGAACCCGGCGCTGGCCGACATGCTGCGCGTGCTGCTCAAGGCCAAGGCAGACACGACAGGGGTGGCGCAAAAGCTGATCGCAACCAGCGCGGATCTCGATGCCATCGCCGCCGGTAAGCGCGATGTGGTGGCCTTGCGTGGTTGGCGCAAAGAGGTGTTCGGCACAGACGCTTTGCAGCTGTGCGACGGCAAAGTGGGCCTCGCCGTCAAT
>JBCBCR010000403.1:0-564 GCA_038530495.1 Pseudomonadota bacterium
GGCCTGGATTGGCCAGGCCAGCGCCGCGCTCGCTTTCCTGATGCTGGGCGCAGGCCTGCACACGGTGCAGACAGCAGGTCTCGCGCTTGCCACTGACCTCGCACCGGAAGAGTCGCGCCCCCGCGTGGTGGCGCTGCTTTATGTCATGCTGCTGGCTGGCATGGGGCTTAGTGCGCTGGTGTTTGGCTGGCTGCTCTCGAACTTCTCACAGATCCAGCTGATAAAAGTGATCCAGGGCTCTGCCGTCATCGCCATGGCGCTCAACCTGATCGCGCTCTGGAAACAGGAGCCGCGCAACCGCGCCGCCACGGGGCCAGATGCGGACCGCATCAGCTTCGGGCAGGCCTGGTCGAGCCTGATGTCGGATGGCGCCACCCGCCGACTGATGTGGGCCATCGGCCTCGGCGCGGCGGGCTTTTCCATGCAGGACGTGCTGCTGGAGCCCTATGGCGGAGAAATCCTCGCCATGAGCGTGTCGCAGACCACGCTGCTGACGGCGATCTTCGCGGCTGGCACGCTCGGCGGATTTTGCCCTGGCCGCGCGCTGGCTTGCGAAAGGCGCCA
>JBCBCR010000404.1:0-564 GCA_038530495.1 Pseudomonadota bacterium
ATCCTGGCCTGCTTTTCCGGCGTGCCGTGGGCGATCAAAGCCTCACGCATCTGCGGGCGCGTCATCCCCACAAGGTTTACAGGCCCCTCCGGCAACTTCCGAGGGATCGTCAAGACATCCTGCGTGATGGGCGCGTCAGCCATACCAATATCCAGCCATGAACGGGTGATGCGCCCCTATATAGGAAAAGCGCAAGCAATCAATAGAGATTCCCTGCGCTTCTTCTGACTGAAAATACCACGGGGGTCTGGGGGCTGGCCCCCAGTCCGGTGCCTATTCGGCCGCGACGGCCTTGGGCTCCCACGCAAACGGGGCAAAGGCCGCATCCGTCGGAGTGTCGAACAGCGCATTGGTGAAATTCGACATCACCTTCTGGGCATAGATCAGGATGGTATCGAGGATCGCGCGTTCGTCATATCCAGCAGCCACGAAGGCTTCAACAGCCTCGACGCCCGGGCGACCATGGCTTTCTCGGATCGCCAGCGTAAAGGTGCGCAGCGCCTCAAGCCTGTCGGGCAGCGGTGTTTCATCCCGCAAGGCATTCACGATGTCCTCGTCGATCTT
>JBCBCR010000405.1:0-562 GCA_038530495.1 Pseudomonadota bacterium
CGCCGATTCCGTCGCTCATGGTCGTCCTCCCTTATTCTGCTGCTTGCTTCATGCCGGACATCGTGTCGGCGGCGTCTTGGATGGCTTTGACGATGTTGTGGTAGCCCGTGCACCGACAGATGTTGCCCTCAAGCTCATGCCGGATCGCGTCCTCAGTGAGGGGCTCGCCCGTGGCCTGGTAACGGTTCACGATATCAATCCCGGCCATGATCATGCCCGGCGTGCAGAAGCCGCACTGAAGCCCATGATGGGCTTTGAACGCCACCTGCATGGGGTGGAGATTGCTGGCGGAGCCAACGCCTTCGACAGTGGTCACATCCGCCCCATCCAGCGACACGGCAAGCGCTGTGCAGGATTTGATCGCCTTCCCGTCGACATGCACAACGCAGGCGCCGCACTGGCTGGTATCGCAGCCCACATGGGTGCCGGTCAGGCGCAAATCCTCGCGCAGGAAATCCGATAGAAGCGTGTTGTCCGTGATGTCACGGCTCACGGTTTTTCCGTTCACCGTCATTGAGACGTTGGTCATGCGATCCTCCCATTTGTTCGGGCCATCCGCCCG
>JBCBCR010000406.1:0-558 GCA_038530495.1 Pseudomonadota bacterium
GGCCACTTCGGCCGGGCCGAAGTGGCCTTGACGTCGGATGTAACGCCGGGAATTTACGAACTGGGCGGCCCTGATGTGCGGTCGTTCCGCGAACTGATGCAGATCATGCTGGACGTGATCCGCCGTCGGCGGCTTGTGCTGAACATCCCGTTTCCCGTGGCCACCGTCATGGGCTTTGCGTTCGAGATGGCGCACAAGCTGACCCTTGGGATCATCCCGGCGCAGATCACCCGCGATCAGGTGCGGAACCTGAAGGTGGATAACGTGGCGTCCGATGATCTGCCGGGCTTTGATGCGCTGGGCATCAATCCGACATCGATGGAATCGATCCTGCCGGAGTACCTGTGGCGCTTTCGTCCGTCGGGTCAGTATGATGCGATCAAGGAAAGTGCGCGGAACCTGCGGACCTAGGCATAGGCCCAGATCAGCAGCCCGACGCCCAGGATCACGCGGTAGATCACGTATGGTGTAAAGCTGACGCTGCGCAGCAGGCGCATCATCAGGACCAGAGCGCCGAGTGCTGCCAGAAAGGCAAAGACGGCCGCGATGCCGGCGTCG
>JBCBCR010000407.1:0-555 GCA_038530495.1 Pseudomonadota bacterium
GGATGATGCCGCCGCGCGGGCCGCGAAGTGCTTTGTGCGTGGTGGTCGTTGCCACGTGCACATAGTCGAGCGGGTTCGGATATGCACCGCCTGCGACCAGACCCGAGAAATGGCTCATGTCCGCCATCAGGATTGCGCCAATCTTGTCCGCGATCTCTCGCATCCGTTTGAAGTCCACGAAGCGGAAATACGCCGTCGCGCCGCCGATGATCAGCTTGGGCTTGTGCTCAAGCGCGGTGGCTTCCATGGCGTCGTAATCGATCAGGTGCGTGTCGGGATCGACACCATAGCTGACCGATTACGACGCCATGGAAGCCACCGCGCTTGAGCACAAGCCCAAGCTGATCATCGGCGGCGCGACGGCGTATTTCCGCTTCGTGGACTTCAAACGGATGCGAGAGATCGCGGACAAGATTGGCGCAATCCTGATGGCGGACATGAGCCATTTCTCGGGTCTGGTCGCAGGCGGTGCATATCCGAACCCGCTCGACTATGTGCACGTGGCAACGACCACCACGCACAAAGCACTTCGCGGCCCGCGCGGCGGCATCATCC
>JBCBCR010000408.1:0-549 GCA_038530495.1 Pseudomonadota bacterium
CATCTCGTCCGCGCATCCGGCCTATTTCTACACCCTGCGCGCCGCCGACACGGCAGATGCGGAACTGGTCAACATGCTGCTCAGCGAACTTTCCCCCCGGGACGTTCGGCAACTGTTCATTTGCCACAAGCAGGCGTTCTATGAGGCCTATGCGCGCTGGCCCGACGACAAGAAGGAATATGTCGCGCAATATCTCGAAGCCGAGTATCAAGCGGACAAGGCGGGGGCGCGGGCGGCACTGTTCGGCCATGATGCGCCGATGCAAGAGCCCGTGCGCGACACGTTGATCGACCGGGTCGGACCCTGGGGCGCGGTGCGGAGGTAGGAGAGAACCATGCTGAGACTGTTGATCGTCACCTTTGTGGTGCTGAGTGTGATCTACCTGGCCCTGTCGCTTTACTCGCGTGCCAAGGCGCGCGACCGGCTCGAGGCGGAATGGGACGAGGGCGGCGTGAACATGCCGCGCGAGGCCTATGTGCGCGAGGGCCTCAGGGATTATGACACATCGCTGCGCCGCAAGCTGATCCTGGGTGTCTATGTCGTGCCGAT
>JBCBCR010000409.1:0-544 GCA_038530495.1 Pseudomonadota bacterium
CTGTCTTGATCGCGATGTCAGCGATCTGCTCCAACCCGTTCAGATCGCCCAGCCCCTCGTCCACGTGGAAATCCAGCATCAGCCCATGCCGCATGGCGATGTCAAAGGCGGCGCGCAGACCTGCAGAGGCTTCGGGCTGGCCAAGGACAAAGGTGCCAAGTGTGGCGTTGTCGCTGGCCAGCAGCGGGCCGATGGCGCGGGCAAAGTCGGGATCGGCCAGTTGCGCAATCCCGAGCAGGGCGGACCGTTGTAGCCCGGGCGCGTCCTGCGCCAGTTCCCCGAGTACGGACCATGCCAGCGGCGGATCGGCGGTGTCGCCCCAATCCACGTGGCTGCGGATCAGGCGGCAGCCTGCGGCATGCGCTTCGGTCAGGCCCCGGGCGGTGCGGGTGCGCAGGTCTTGTGCGGTCCAATTGGCCTTGTCCGCGCGCTGCGTTACGATTGCCTCGGACAGGGTGCCGCCGACCGGGCCCAAACGGTGGACGGAGTGGCACTTGTCGAGATGGCAATGCGCCTCGACCAATTGCGGCAGGATCATCGTTGG
>JBCBCR010000410.1:0-542 GCA_038530495.1 Pseudomonadota bacterium
GTGGGGCCTGTTTGACGGCCAAGGCGCTCATGCTTCAGGGGACGGGCTCCGATGTTGGAAAGTCTGTCCTCACCGCAGCCCTCTGCCGGATTGCGCGACGTCGAGGATTGAGCGTTGCGCCCTTCAAGCCGCAGAACATGTCAAACAATGCCGCCGCCTGCCCGGGTGGAGGCGAGATCGGACGCGCCCAAGCGCTTCAGGCGCTTGCCTGCGGTCTCGACCCCCATGCGGACATGAACCCGGTGCTCCTGAAGCCTCAGACAGACCGCAGTGCCCAGATCGTGGTCCAGGGCCGCGCGATGGAGGCGATGGATGCGGCCGATTACATGGCGCGACGCGACCGCTTGATGGGCGTCGTCATGGAGAGCTTTGAGCGGCTGGTGACGCAGCACGAACTAATCCTGGTCGAAGGCGCGGGCAGCCCGGCCGAGATCAATCTGCGTGCCCGAGATATCGCGAACATGGGCTTTGCTCGCCGTGCCGGAGTTCCCGTCTGCCTCGTCGGCGACATCGAGAAAGGCGGCGTGATCGCCAGCCTTGTG
>JBCBCR010000411.1:0-542 GCA_038530495.1 Pseudomonadota bacterium
GCCAGGTGTACGCGGTTGCGTTCACCGCCCGACAGCTTGCCGACGGGCTTTTGCTGGTCTGACTTCTTGAAGTTGAACGCCGAAACGTAAGCGCGCGAATTCACTTCGACGCCGCCAAGGTCGAGCACGTCCAGGCCGTCGGAAATTTCCTGCCAGACATTGTTTGTGTCGGTGAGGCTGTCGCGGCTCTGGTCGACATAGCCGAACTTTACCGTGTCGCCGACGCGCATGGTGCCCGAGTCGGGCTTTTCCTTTTCAAGGATCATCTTGAACAGGGTCGACTTGCCAGCTCCGTTCGGGCCGATCACGCCGACAATCCCGCCGGGCGGCAGGTTGAAGGAGAGGTCTTCGATCAGCAGATTGTTCCCGAAGGCTTTGCGAATGTGCTCGGCTTCCAGCACGAGGTTGCCGAGGCGAGGGCCAGGGGGAATGCGGATCTGGGCTGTGGAGACCTTCTCCTTTTCGGCCTGGCTGGCCATTTCCTCATAGCGCTGGATACGGGCCTTGGATTTGGCCTGCCGGGCCTTGGCGCCCGAGCGCAC
>JBCBCR010000412.1:0-426 GCA_038530495.1 Pseudomonadota bacterium
CGATCTAGTCTGATGGAGGTATCCCCCCTTCCTGATACCTGCCACCCACAACCAATGCTAACCAAATTTGCATTTCGCTCTAAGGATGTGAAGAACATCCTTGATAATCTGGATTCCTGGGGAGGGGAAGACCCTGATGGTTTCTTTCCTCTTTTGTTTAAGAAAGTCTCTAAAAGTTTCGCTCCTAAATTAAGTCGTTTTTATAGATTTTGATTTCGACAAGGCATCTTTCCAGACGCTAGGAAGCTTTGTAATACTGTGCCTACCCCAAAATGTGGTTTATCTGCTATTGGCACAGATTACAGACCCATTTCCATTCTTCCGGTTCTCTCGAAAGTTGCTGAAAAGCTAATTTTTAAGCCCTTGTATAGATACCTTGAGTCGACTAAATTATTACCTGCCCGGCATTATGCCTATAGAGATCGG
>JBCBCR010000413.1:0-540 GCA_038530495.1 Pseudomonadota bacterium
GTTCGCCCGAAGCTGGTCAATGAGGGCGAGCCATCGGGCGACTTTCGCATTGAGGGGCCGGGCCACCATGGCGCGGCCGGGCTCATCAATCTGCTCGGCATCGAAAGCCCGGGCCTCACCTCCTCGCTCGCCATCGCAGACCATGTTGCAGGCCTGGTCGACTGACGCCCTTGCAGAAACCAGGCAGCACGTGTATTTCCCGCGCTTCTCCACGAAGGCGAGATCATCGGTTCGGTAGCTCAGCTGGTTAGAGCGCACGACTCATAATCGTGAGGTCGGGAGTTCAAGTCTCCCCCGAACCACCATTCGCCGCCGTCCGCGCGCATCCGCCCAAGCCCTTGAAATTACTCGGCTTTCTGCGCATCTGTATTCCAAAGCGTCCGTAGCGTTTCACTCACTATCTGTCGAAATTGGCCTCGCTGGAGGGGTTGAGCGGAGGTTTGGGGGAGCAATTTCGGAAGGTTTCATGCCCACATTGCACAAGCCTACTGCCCTGGAGGTGCGCCGCGCCACGGGCGTGAGAAAGCTTAGTGATGGTGG
>JBCBCR010000414.1:0-537 GCA_038530495.1 Pseudomonadota bacterium
TGCCATCGGCAGCTTTGACGGGGCCATCGACCCCAAGACCGAGAATTTCAGTGACTTCCCCGCCTGGTGGGCCGCCAACAAGGACCGCTTTGCGGGCAAGAAGATCGCGATGTTCTGCACCGGCGGCATCCGCTGCGAGAAGAGCACGAACTATCTGCTGGGCGAAGGCGTAAACGATGTCTTTCATCTCAAGGGCGGCATTCTGAAATATCTTGAAGAGGTGCCCGCAGAGGAAAGCACCTGGAACGGCGAATGCTTTGTCTTTGACGGGCGCGTAAGTGTTGGCCACGGCCTAAAGATCGGCCCGCACATCCTGTGCCACGCCTGCCGCCGCCCGATCCTGCCCGAAGACCGCAATCGGCCCGAATACGAAGACGGTGTGTCCTGTCACCACTGCGCGGAAGAGACGAGCGATGAGGACAAGGCGCGGTTTCGCATGCGGCAGAAGCAGATCGAACTCGCCCGCGGGCGGGGAGAGGATCACCTTGGCGCGCCGATGATCCCGGACAAGTAGCCCGGTCAGGCGCGCAGGGCCGT
>JBCBCR010000415.1:0-503 GCA_038530495.1 Pseudomonadota bacterium
CGATCTCTGATCAAACCAGTAGAATTCCTGGACATCATTAAAGACTACCAGGAAAGAACCCCAAGAGACAGAGAGGGAGAAGACAGACCTCCAAGACGAAACAGAGGAAGAAGAGGACGAGGCCGTGGCAGAAGAAACAGAAACCGAAGAAGAGATTCCCGAGACAGAGATGAAGACATGGAAAGAGGACAAAGAAGAAGACGACGAAGACGGTCCAGCTATGATGATTATGATAGAGGATATGACAGACCTCGAAGAAGAGATAATGAGGAATTCGATGACGGGTACAACCGAAGACGTAATAACAGACAGAGAAGAGATCGAAGAGATGACTAATGCTTCCCAGTCCAAGAGTAACTAACAGCTCTCATTAAAAAAAGGAGACTGTATAGAGGGTTTTTGGGTTTAGATAGGAATAGCACAAGTCTGAACACCAGTCACCTTACAGCATCTCGGATGCCGTCTTCTGCTTGGAGGGGGGGGGGGGGGGGGGGGGGGGGGGG
>JBCBCR010000416.1:0-534 GCA_038530495.1 Pseudomonadota bacterium
GTAGCCGCGCGTAATCGCGTGGACGTGAAGGCGCCTGGCATCATCCCGCGCAAGTCCGTGGATGAGCCGATGATGACGGGCATCAAGGCCATTGACGGCATGATCCCCGTGGGCCGCGGCCAGCGCGAACTGGTGATTGGTGACCGTCAGACTGGCAAGACCGCCGTCTGCATCGACGCCATCCTGAACCAGAAAGACACCAACGAAGCGCTCGACGAGCGGATCGCGAACGCCAAGAGCGCGGAAGAAAAAGCCGAGCTCGAGCGCCAGAAGCTTTACTGCGTCTACGTCGCCGTGGGCCAGAAGCGCTCCACCGTGGCGCAGGTGGTGAAGACCCTGCGCGACAAGGACGCGCTGAAGTATACCATCGTGGTGGCCGCCACCGCGTCTGAGCCCGCCCCGCTGCAGTATCTTGCGCCATACACCGGCTGCACCATGGGCGAGTATTTCCGCGACAATGGCATGGCCGCGCTGATCATCTATGATGACCTGTCCAAGCAGGCCGTGGCCTATCGCCAGATGTCCCTGCTGCTG
>JBCBCR010000417.1:0-533 GCA_038530495.1 Pseudomonadota bacterium
CAACAGCATATGACGCAGGCCCGGATGCGAGCCATCGAACAGGGCCTGCCGATGCTGCGGGCGGCCAATACCGCGCGCCAAACCACGCATCATTGGTCAGGTTCATCAGGAAATCGGGCCGCTGGTCCGTGCCGAACATGTTGTGGGCAAAGACCACCTCGTAACAGATCAACGGCATCGCGCGGCCCAGATCGCCCAGGTCCATCAGCGCAGGGCCCGGCCCGCTGCCATAGCCGCCGTCGGCCCGTTCCGCCAGCGCCCGGATCCCCGTCCGGCGAAAGAACCACGGCAGCGGCATGTATTCCCCAAACGGCACAAGGTGATGCTTGTCATAGGTCTGCGTCACCTGCCCGCCCGGATCCAGCGCCACGAGTCCGTTGAAGAATTCACCGTCCACCCGGCGCTGGATGCCCAGCACCACAGGCGCGCCGCGCGCGGCCTCGGCCAGGATGTCGAACACGGGCTGTGCGTTCTGTTGCAGGTAGGGCAGCGATGTTTCGGGCATCAGCACCAGATCCGGCACGGGGCCAGAG
>JBCBCR010000418.1:0-529 GCA_038530495.1 Pseudomonadota bacterium
CGTCTGACTATGGCTTGCAGCTGATGGCCAAGCAAAAGCTGAAGTTCCACTATGGCGACATTACAGAAAAGCAGTTCCGCAAGACCTATGACGAAGCTGCGCGGCTGAAGGGCAACACGGCAGAGAACCTGATCGGGCTGCTCGAGAGCCGCCTTGACGCGTTTGTCTACCGCTCGAAATTCGTGCCCACCATCTTTGCCGCGCGCCAGTTCGTGAACCACGGCCACGTCAAGGTGAACGGCCAGAAGGTCAACATTCCCTCCTATCGCCTGAAGCCTGGCGACGTTGTGGAAGTGCGCGAAAAGTCCAAATCCATGGCGCTGGTGCTCGAAGCCCTCGGCTCGGCTGAGCGTGATCTGCCTGAGTACATCGAAGTCGATCCCAAGAAGATGACCTCGACCTATGTGCGCATCCCTGAACTGGCCGACGTGCCCTATGCGGTGCAAATGGAACCAGCCCAGGTGGTGGAATACTACTCCTCCTAATTGGCTGTTTGCCTTGAGCTTTCGGAAAAGCCCTGCCACGCTGG
>JBCBCR010000419.1:0-526 GCA_038530495.1 Pseudomonadota bacterium
CCGAGGCATCGGGGTCCGGCGTGCCGGAGATGATGCCCGTGGTTGGATCAATCGTCAGACCCGGCGGCAGACCTTCCGCCGTATAGGTCAGCGGATCGCCATTGGGATCGATGATGGTCGACAGGGCCGGCACATCAATCGGCGTGATCGGCGTGCCATCCTCCACAGTCTGTGGCGGTGCATCCACACCCTCCGGTGCATCGGGATTGTCGGTATCGACATTCACCGTCACCGTGGCCGTGTCCTGACCACCATTGCCGTCATCCACCGTGTAGGTGAACGTATCAACACCCGTGAAGCCCGCATCCGGCGTATACGTCACCGTACCGTCGGGGTTGATCACCACCGTGCCATTGGCCGGATCGGACGTGTTCAACACCTCAAGCGGATCGCCATCGGGATCGCTGTCATTGGTCAGCGGCGCAATCACCACCGGCGTGTCGAGCGGGGTCTCCACCGCATCATCGGACGCCACCGGCACAGGGTTGGTGATCGTCAACAAAACAGTCTCCGACACCTGGTTGCC
>JBCBCR010000420.1:0-522 GCA_038530495.1 Pseudomonadota bacterium
AGCGGATTTCCAGCGGCCGAGGAAATCCTGACCATGGCCAACGACGCGCAGCAGGCCGAGCAGCACCTTGCCGGAATGCCCTCGGCCGCCGAGCTGAAAAAACAGATGGTCGAGGTGATCGTGGGTGACCGGCAGGTGCCGACCAAGCTGCAATTCGCGCTGTCGCAGCGGCTTTAGTACGAGGAACTGATGCGCGGGCACCTGTTCTGGACCCGCAACGACCCGCAGGCGATCTGGACCGGCAACAAGGCCGAGGACCTGCGCCATATCGTGGCCGATGTGCTGATGGCCGAGGGGATCACCCCGCTGGTGCTGGAACTGATCTTTGACATTCCCATCACGCTGGGCGGTGCCAATCTGCCGTCGCTGTTTGCCGAACCGTTATCCGTCAGCCGCGCCACGATCAAGCGGCCCGACATCCTGATCCTGGAACAGGTGATGGACAGTTTCGACGCCACCGCCCGCGAGGCGCTGTTTGCCAACCTGCGCAAGCTGCTGCCCGACACGACGCTGATCTACCTG
>JBCBCR010000421.1:0-464 GCA_038530495.1 Pseudomonadota bacterium
TATATTTACTAGCTATTTTAAAGTTAAAGGTTTTCGCCCACATCCCCCAGACCGACCTCATATGCACCCCCCCCCCCCCCCACCCACCCACCCAACACAAACATACCTAAGTGGGGCCCACTCCACCCTCCCAAAATTTAAGCTTTAATACAAATGTACGTCGTTGGTCGTTCTTGAGCAGTTAAATCATATTATCACAGAATTGATGATATTAATATGATTTAACTGCTAAACAACATTAAATATTTGAATGTCATAAATATTAGTTTACCACTTCCTCCCACCACTTCCTCCGAAAATGTGAGAGTACCACTTCCTCCCTCACAAAAGTAAAACTCTTACCACCGTACCTATTTAAAAATCCCTACTGCCCCTAGTCCTCCCTCCTGTGGGGGGGGGGGGGGGGGGGGGGGGGGGGGGGGGGGGGGGGGGGGGGGGGGGGGGGGGGGGGGGGGGGGGGGGGG
>JBCBCR010000422.1:0-518 GCA_038530495.1 Pseudomonadota bacterium
GCAGAGGCGATGACCGAGCGCACCGTCGCCTGGTCGAAGGTGAACACGGGCAGCTGGAACACGGCCGGGCTGAAGGGCTTTGCACCGACCCTCGCTGATGCTTTTGCCGAGCTGGACGCCCATGTGGCGCTGGAAGAGGCAAAGCCCTTCGACAAGGTAACCGACAAGGGCGAAACCGAAACCATAGAAACCGGCCCGATCCTGCGCGTGAAGGCGCGGGGCGGAGCGCCCGTGAAGGTCCCTGGCGGAAATACAGTGTCGTAGTGCCCGCTCATCACCACCTGCACGGGCGCTCCGCCCCGCGCCTTCACGCGCAGGATCGGGCCGGTTTCTATGGTTTCGGTTTCGCCCTTGTCGGTTACCTTGTCGAAGGGCTTTGCCTCTTCCAGCGCCACATGGGCGTCCAGCTCGGCAAAAGCATCAGCGAGGGTCGGTGCAAAGCCCTTCAGCCCGGCCGTGTTCCAGCTGCCCGTGTTCACCTTCGACCAGGCGACGGTGCGCTCGGTCATCGCCTCTGC
>JBCBCR010000423.1:0-449 GCA_038530495.1 Pseudomonadota bacterium
TCGGGTATGGAATGCGGCATGGCTTTTGAGAGGTATGAAGACATCCGCGAAGGCGACCGCATCGAGTGCTTCACGGTCGAGGAAATCGCCAGGACGCTGGATTAAAGCTGAAACACCCGCGTCGGCTTAAACTGGCCGGCGCGGACTTCTCCCAGTGCTAGCGCAGTGTCGCCGTCCATGGCCACGGCCATGCGGTCTTCGCGATCTGAGCGCACATCGGCGCGCCAGGCCTCAATCACGTGCGGCAAGAGCTTCACGGTGCGCCCTTGCCTCAGCATGTCAGCATCGCCCGCGGCCAGATCGACGGATGGCAGATCATCCAGGGCCGTTTCCAGGGGCAGCAACGCGCCGCGCCGCGCCTCCATATCCTCAATCGCCGCCAAGGCTTCGGGCGTGATCGCATCCTCAAGTGTAAACTCTCCCACGCGCGTGCGGCGCAGGAGATCGAA
>JBCBCR010000424.1:0-513 GCA_038530495.1 Pseudomonadota bacterium
TGAGCCAGGAGTTTTGGACTCTGTTCGTGCCGGACCTTTCGGACAACTCTTCAAACCAGACAACTTGATCTTCGGACAATCTGGCGCAGGAAACAACTGGGCCAAGGGTCACTACACTGAAGGAGCTGAACTCATTGATCAAATCCTCGATGTCACCCGAAAAGAAGCTGAAGGGTGTGATTGCCTCCAAGGTTTCCAGATCTGTCACTCTCTCGGTGGTGGAACTGGTTCCGGTATGGGAACTCTTTTGATCTCCAAGATCAGAGAAGAATACCCATACCGGAACCAGTTCCACCACCGAGAGAGTGACAGATCTGGAAACCTTGGAGGCAATCACACCCTTCAGCTTCTTTTCGGGTGACATCGAGGATTTGATCAATGAGTTCAGCTCCTTCAGTGTAGTGACCCTTGGCCCAGTTGTTTCCTGCGCCAGATTGTCCGAAGATCAAGTTGTCTGGTTTGAAGAGTTGTCCGAAAGGTCCGGCACGAACAGAGTCCAAAACTCCTGGCTCA
>JBCBCR010000425.1:0-513 GCA_038530495.1 Pseudomonadota bacterium
ACGAATTTGAACTCGAACTCGCTGTCACCCTGTGGCGGTGGCGGCGGCGGAGGAGGAGGTGGTGGTGGAGGAGGTGGTCCATCGCTATCGATGGTGAAAGTGATCGTTTCGCGTCCGATTTCACGGCCGCTGCCCCCATCCCTGTTGGTGGCGATGACGGTCAGCGAATAGGTGCCATCCTCAAGGGCGGGGCGCGCATCGCGAAAATCGCCATTGCTGTCGCCAAACAGGGCAAAGGGCAGAGCATTTTCGGTCCGGGTCTGTATGAGATCGCCATCGGCATCGCGCAGTTCGAAGCGGATCGAGCCGTCATCGTCCGTGGCGTCGCCGTCACTGACATAGTTCGCCGTGATGCCCCGGTTTCCGGGCGCCAGGTCGGACAGGTCAATCACCGCGCCATCGGCAAACGTGACCACGTCGGCATCGCTGGCCGTGTCGACGAATTTGAACTCGAACTCGCTCTCTGCCGTTGGCGGGGGTGTGGGGGGTGATGGCGGAGAGGGTGGCGGAGGC
>JBCBCR010000426.1:0-268 GCA_038530495.1 Pseudomonadota bacterium
GGAACGGGACGAGATCCTGGCCCGCCGCCAGGCCATCACCGAAGGCTTCCATGTGCTGGCCGATCAGGGCTGGGAGTTGTTGGGCCTTGGTGCCTATTTCGCCTACATGCGCCATCCGTTCGGGATGTCGTCGGGCGACATGGCACCGCGTCTGGTGCACGAGGCAGGTCTGTTGTGCCTGCCAGGCACCATGTTCTGGCCCGACGGCGCGCCCGAAGGCAGGGCCGAACTGCGCATTGCCTTCGCCAATCTGGACGCGGCGGGCATT
>JBCBCR010000426.1:278-512 GCA_038530495.1 Pseudomonadota bacterium
GTCAGCCGTCCGGTTCTGAGCCCAACCGCTCTTGCCCGCCCCCGGCACGCCCGATAGACAACGCTGACACACGCTTATCCCCAACGAGGCACCCAATGACAAAGGGCAAGATGTCCATTTCGAAAGTCGCAGTCTGGATCCTTTTGGGCCTGCTCTTTGTGGGTCTGAGCCTGGGCTTCGGCCTGGACGGGTTCGGCGGCAATGTCCGCAATGTCGGATCGGTGGGCGACAAGT
>JBCBCR010000427.1:0-507 GCA_038530495.1 Pseudomonadota bacterium
CCCGCTGGCAGAACAAGCTACCGCTCTACAACACGCGGCTGTCGAACCTGTCGGCGGCGGTAATCTTGCCGCAGCTGGACGCGCTGGAAGACCGCTGCGCCAAGGGTCTGCGCAACCACGACCACATGGCGGGTATCCTGAACGCGACCCCGTTCTTTGACGTCCCGCCCCCTCTGGCCGCCGAACACCGCGCACCGGATTCCATCCAGTTCAATCTGGTCGACTTCACCGATGCAGAGGCGCGCGCGCTGGTGGCCGAACTCAAGGCGCGCCATTTGGGCGCGCAGGTCTTTGGCCTGTCGGCGGACAATGCCCGCGCCTTCTGGAACTGGCACTTCATTCCCGATCCGGGTCCCCTGCCCCAGACCCGCGCGATGCTGATGCGCGCTTGCGACGTGCGCCTGCCCGTGCGCCTGACATTGGAAGAGGTCGAGGCGGTCGCAAACGCCGTCATCGACGCGGCCCAATCAGCCAAACAAAAGGCCGCAGCCTAGGCCCGGCTTTCAG
>JBCBCR010000428.1:0-504 GCA_038530495.1 Pseudomonadota bacterium
GATGCGCCTGCAACACGTCGCGAACCCACGCGGCACCGCGCCCATCACCGGGCGCGCCACCGTGATCGACGTCGTCCACCGCTGTCACGCCGCGCCCGTTCCGGCGGAACAGGCCGGGTGTCTTCAACGATGCCTCGGCATCCAGCAGCACGTAGTCTATCGAGTAGCGAAAAGCGTTTTCGATTGCGCCTTTCCGCCCATGATAGGTCTGGCCCGCGATATGATCGACGGTTGCCGTCATTCCGCAGCCAATTGCATTGCGGCATCCCGGGTCAGCATGGCATGAGCCACGTCAACCGCGCTGGAATAGCCGTCTTCGTGGAAACCATGGCGCATCCATGCGCCGCAGAACCACGTGGCGTTGGCCCCGTTCATGGCCCGCGCGGTGTCCTGCGCGGCCAGCGCTTCGAGGTCGTAGACCGGATGCCGGAGCGTGGTCTGATCGTAAATCATGTCTTCGCGGATCGTGCGCTTGGTGTTCAATGTCACGAAATGGGGATCGTC
>JBCBCR010000429.1:0-441 GCA_038530495.1 Pseudomonadota bacterium
TCTTCGGATCTTGCTCTTTTTGGTACGTTTTTTGTCTATTTTGTGTCATTTTTCTTAAATGTGCTCCCCCAACCCTGTGGACCGGCTTCAGCCGCCGTAGCAGTGCCAACAGCCGTGAATGCTGACAGCCGGTGCACCCTAGCCGGTGGTTGGCGAAGCCACGAGAGCTCCAGCCTCTTTCATTCATTGGCGAGCGCTGTGTGAGGAAAGTCGGTAGGTAGGAGCCTCTTTCAATCTTCGCATGCGCGCGCGCGAGCGCGCGAGCCCGAACCAGCTGGGTCGCGACTACCGTTTGGGAAAAGCCGGTGCACCCTAGCTAATGGGCCCCCAGCCTCTTTCGCTCTTCGTTGCTTAATTTTGTCGATTTCATGCTGGGCGGGGGGGGGGGGGGGGGGGGGGGGGGGGGGGGGGGGGGGGGGGGGGGGGGGGGGGGGGGGGGGG